>NZ_JACEHF010000314.1 GCF_014180685.1 Nocardioides pelophilus
CACCCCGCCCGCCGCCGACGTACCCGAACGCCACCGGGCGCTGGAGCGCACGATCGAGTGGAGCTACCAGCGCCTCGACGACCAGGCGCGGGCGATGTGCGACCGGCTGGCGCTGTTCGAGGGCGGCTTCACCCTCGACGCGCTCGAGGCGGTCTGCCCCGACGTCCCGGACGTGCTCGACCTGGTCGCCGCGATCAGCGACGCCCGGCTGGTGACGGCCGTGGAGAGCCGGGTCGAGGTGCGGTTCGCGATGCTCGGCACGGTCCGTGCGTTCGCGCACCGCCGGCTGGCGGAGCACGCCGACCTCGACGTACGCCGGGAGCGCCTGGCGCGGCACCTCGCCACCCGGGTCGAGACCTGGTCGACGGAGGTCGACGGGCCGGACGGGATGCTCGCCCTCGGCAGGTTCGCCGACGGCGCCGCCGACGTCGAGGGNCCGACGTCGAGGGTGCGATCGCGCGCTCGCTCGACCGCGGCGACGTCGCCACCGCGACCCGGCTGATCCGCGGCGCGGCCGAGCTCTGGGTCGCGTCCGGGCGGCTCGCCATCGGGATCGAGCTGGTCGAGCGGGCCCGGTCGCTGGCGGTCGAGGACGCCCACCTGTGGCTGGTCGCCGGGCAGCTCGCCTACCACCTCACCGACTGGGCGGAGGCCAGGCGGTGCTGTGAACGCGCGGAGACCCTCGCCGATCCCGACGACGTCGCCCTGCGCGCCATGGCGGCGTGCTACGTGGCCGGCGCGCTCGCCATCACGGGTGACGCCGACGAGGCGGAGACCCACGCGGACCGGGCGCTGGCGCTCGCCGAGGAGCACGACCTGTACCCGCAGGTCGCCATCGCACTGGCCATGCGGGCGATCAGCTACGGCGTGCGCGGCCGGTTCGACGAGGAGGCTGCCTGCCACCTCCGGCGGCTCGCGGTCGCCCGCGACCACAACGACGTCACCAGGATCGCGGACACGCTCAACACGCTGGCCGAGATCGCCCTCGACGAGGACGACCGCGACACCGCGGCGGCGTACGCGGCCGAGGCGCTGGCGATGGCCGGCACCTCCCGGGTGACCGTCGCGAGGGACGCGCACATCACGCTGGCGCGGGCCCTGGTCGGGCGGGGCGACCCCGCGGCCGCGGCCGCGCCGCTCGAGCAGGGGCTGACCCTGGCCGACCGGACCGGTCAACGGCTGGCCCGGGCACAGTG
>NZ_JACEHF010000315.1 GCF_014180685.1 Nocardioides pelophilus
AGCTGGCCTCCGCCACCGGCGGTGATGCCGAGGCGTTCGAGGCCGACCCGGCCGCGGCAGCCGCGGCAGCCGCGACGCTGGTCGGCTCGGCCGCGGTCGCCGTGCTCGCCACCCTGGGCGGGGCCGGCGCGGTCCTCGTCGACGCCACCGGCGCCTGGCACGCCACCCCGCCGGAGATCGACGTCGTCAGCACCGTCGGCGCGGGCGACGCCAGCCTGCTCGGCTACCTGCTCGCCGATCTCCGCGGTGCGGCCGCTCCCGACCGGCTCGCCACCGCGGTGGCGTACGGCGCCGCCGCGGCCGGTCTGCCGGGCACCACCGCGCCGACCCCCACCGATCTCCGGACCGCCGAGGTCCGGGTCCGTCAGCTCGACATCCCGTCGAGCCACACCCCCGAAGGAACCCCGTCATGGCAGAACTGATGACGCCCGACCTGGTCCGGCTCGACGCTGACCTCGGATCGGACAAGGAAGGGGTGATCGCCGCGCTGGCCGCGGTGCTCACCGACGCCCACCGTGCAGACGACGTCGCCGTGCTCGAGCGCGACCTGCTCGCCCGTGAGGCGAAGTCCGCGACCGGCATGAAGGGCGGCATCGCGATCCCGCACTGCCGCTCCACGACCGTGTCGGTGCCGACGGTCGGCTTCGCGCGGCTCGCTCCGGCGGTCGACTTCGGGGCCAAGGACGGACCCGCAGAGCTGGTGTTCCTGATCGCCGCGCCCGAGGGTGGCGGCAACACCCACCTGCAGATCCTCACCAAGCTGGCGCGCGCGCTGGTCAGGCCGGAGTTCACCGACGCCCTGCGCACGGCTGCGACGCCCGACGAGGTCGCGGCGATCGTCGGCGAGGCGGTCGGCGACGCGCCCGCCATGGCCCCTGCTCCGGGGATCGCTGCGTCCAGCGTGGTCCAGGCGGCGCCGGCGGCCCCCGCTGTCGCGTCCGCCCAGCGGCGGCTGGTCGCGGTCACCTCGTGCCCGACCGGCATCGCGCACACCTACATGGCGGCCGAGTCGCTCGAAGCGGCGGCAGCGCGTGCCGGCGTCGAGATCGCCGTCGAGACCCAGGGCTCGGCCGGCTCGAAGCCGCTTCCCCAGGC
>NZ_JACEHF010000316.1 GCF_014180685.1 Nocardioides pelophilus
CCGCCGCCGCGGCGGCGGGCACCTCGGCGACCAGCGGCAGCCGCGCCCGCGAGGTGTCGAGGGCGTGCGCGAGCAGCTCGTCGGCGTCGTGCTCGGGGCTGGCGACGCCGGCTGCACGCAGCCGCTCCGCGGCCGCGGCGACCAACGCCCGGGGTGTCACTCGAGGGCCTCGAGCCGGGCGGCCATGTCGGCGTCGACGCACGAGTCGAGCACGGGCTGGAGATCGCCGTCGAGGACCTGGTCGAGGTTGTAGGCCTTGTAGCCGGTGCGGTGGTCGGAGATCCGGTTCTCTGCGAAGTTGTAGGTGCGGATCCGCTCGGAGCGGTCGACGGTGCGGACCTGGCTCCGTCGGGCCGCGCTGGCCTCGGCGTCGGCCGTCTCCTGGGCGGCAGCCAGCAGCCGCGCGCGCAGGATCCGGAGCGCCTGCTCCTTGTTCTGCAGCTGGCTCTTCTCGTTCTGGCAGCTGACGACGATGCCGGTCGGCACGTGGGTGATCCGGACCGCCGAGTCGGTGGTGTTGACGCTCTGGCCACCCGGACCGCTGCTGCGGAAGACGTCGATCCGCAGGTCGTTGTCGTTGATCTCGACCTCGACGGCCTCGGCCTCCGGCACCACGAGCACGCCGGCGGCGCTGGTGTGGATGCGTCCCTGGGACTCGGTGACGGGGACCCGCTGGACGCGGTGGACGCCGCCCTCGAACTTGAGCAGGCCGTACGGCGCCTGACCGGGCTCCGAGCTGCCGCCCTTCACGGCCATGGTCACCGACTTGTAGCCCCCGAGGTCGGACTCCGCCGCGTCGAGGATCTCGGTCTTCCAGCCGCGCTGCTCGGCGTAGCGGGTGTACATCCGCAGCAGGTCGCCGGCGAACAGCGCGCTCTCGTCACCGCCCTCCCCCGACTTCACCTCGAGGATCGCGTCCTTGTCGTCGGCGGGGTCGCGCGGCACGAGCAGCCGGCGGAGCCGTTCGGCGGCCTCCTCCTGCTGAGCGCGCAGCGAGGTGACCTCCTCGGCGAAGGTCGGGTCGTCGGCGGCCAGCTCCTCCGCGGCGCCGGCGTCGTCGCCGTACTGCTGCCACTCACGCCAGGCGCTGATGAT
>NZ_JACEHF010000317.1 GCF_014180685.1 Nocardioides pelophilus
CAGCTCGGCGACGGCGACCCCGCCGGGAACGGCCAGGTCGCGGCGCCGCCCGCCGGAGGCGGCGGTGACCCGGAGCAGCCGATCGGCCACCGGCCGTCGGCCTAGAAGTCGAAGCGGGCCGCGCCGCGCCGGTCGACCGCTTGGTACTCGGCGTTGGACCGGTGGACGGTGCGATGGCTCTCGTCGAGCAGGTCGCGCATCTCCTGGATCGCCCGGTCCCACGTCGCCTTGGCGCGGACGTAGGCCTCCTGGGCGTGGCCGGCCCACGCGCTGCGCAGCGGCTCGAGCTCGGACTCGAGGCTGTTCATCCGGTCGTCGATGTCCTTGACCGTCTGGAACATGTCGGTGGCGGCCTGGTCGAGCGCGCTGTGCTGGACGCGCAGGCCGTCGAGGTTCGATCCCATCTCGTGACTCCTTCGGAGGTCAGCCGAGCCGGCCGCGGAGCTGGGCATAGCTCGCGCCGATCTCGTCGTCGGTGGCGGTGTTGTCCTGCTCGGTCGAGGTCAGCGACCCGGCGAAGTCGTCGAGGGCGTCGACGATCGTCCGCTGCTTCTCGGTCCATGCCTGGTGGAGGACGAAGAACGCCTGCGCGCCGCGGCCGCCCCACCTGCCCTGCACGGCGGCGATCTGGCCGTCGAGCCGGGCACTGTAGGCGGTGAAGTCGGTCCGGGCATCGGTCACCAGACCTGCCGCGTGGCTCAGGGTGCCGTCGCCCTGGCCGAACTCATCGGGGTTCGCCATGGTGGCGCTCCTCTCATCGGGGTGGTCAAGCGGCACCGGGCGGTGCCGACCCGGGTGTGCCCGGGCGGATGCCACCCGGAAACCGGGGTCCCGCGTTGTCCACAGCCGGCCGCTGCGGCGGTTTCGAGCAGGCCGGACCCGGGTCGACTCCCTGCATGACCGCACCTCCGGAGCCGCCGACCGACCGGATCCGCATCGACGAGCCACCACGACTGCCCGCCGCCGAGGGTGTCGGCAGCGTGGCGACCAGCGCGATCCCGATGCTCGGCAGCCTCGGCTCGGTGGTCCTGGTCGCCTCGCTCGGCGGCGGCAGCTCGCAGGGGCGGGGGGTGG
>NZ_JACEHF010000318.1 GCF_014180685.1 Nocardioides pelophilus
CGGCCCCCGTCGCCGTGTCGTCGGCGGCGACGGGAGCACCCGGGACGCAGGTGACGGTGACGGCGACCGTCGCCGTGTCGCCACCCGGCGCCAGGGTGTAGGTGAAGTCGTCGGTCGGGTTGGCCGGGGCGTCGTTGCAGTAGTCCGGGCTCGGCGTGTAGGTCAGGTCCGCACCGCCGTTGGTGATCGCCACCGTGCCGCTCGTCGGCTGGGTCACCGAGCCGATCGCGATCGGGCCGCTGTCCGCGTCGGTGTCGTTGGCCAGCACGTCGATCGTGGTGGCCGGGTCGTCCTCGCCGACCGTCGCGACGTCATCCACCGCCACCGGGTCCTCGCGGTCGAGGGCGCGGCTGATCTCGCAGTCCGCGGCCACGGTGTCGAAGAAGTCGACGTTGGCGACGTCCGCCGTACCGGTGCCGCAGCTCACGTCGTCGACGAACCCGGCACCGTCGCGGTCGATGATCCGGTCGTCGCCGGCGCTGCCCTCGAGGTCGTCGTTGCCGATGCCACCGAACAGCACGTCGTTGTGGTCACCGCCGACGAGGTGGTCGTCGCCCGCCTCACCGTGCAGGAGGTCGGCCCCCGCGTTGCCCAGGACCTCGTCGTCGTCGGCGCCACCGTAGAGGGCGTCGTCACCGAGCGAGCCGGTGACCAGGTCGTCGCCCGCCCCGCCGCGCACCTCGTCGGCGTCGGTGCTGCCGTCGAGGGTGTCGTCGCCGTCCCCGCCGATCAGGTGGTCGAGTCCGGCGCTGCCGTTGAGGTTGTCAGCCTCGGTGCCGCCGCGGAGCACGTCGTCACCGGTGGAGCCGAGGACCGTGTCGGCCCCCTCGCCACTGCGCACGTCGTCGTTGCCCGGCCCGGCGTTGATGGTGTCGGCACCAGGGCCTCCGATCACCAGGTCGTCCCCGCCGAAGGCGGAGATCTGGTCGTCGCCGCCGAGCCCGCAGATGACGTCGCTCCCGCCCGTCCCGTTGAGCACGTCCGGACCGTTGGTGCCCTTGATCGTGCACGGGCTTCCCGGCGGCGGCGGCGTGGCCCACGCCACCTGCGGGAGGGCTGGCAGCACCAAGGC
>NZ_JACEHF010000319.1 GCF_014180685.1 Nocardioides pelophilus
CCCCCAGCGCAGCCTTCTCGCTCGCGAGCTGACGGATCTGGGCGTCGACCGCCGCCTGGTCGTAGCCGCCGCGCTTGACCACCGGCAGCGACGCCGTGGAGGCCGCGGGCGCCCGGGAGGGCGCGGGCCTCGGGTTCGCAGCGGGAGCGGGCGTCGAGGGGGCGGTCGTGGTCACGGGCATCACCTGGGTGGTCTCGTTGTCGGGTGGGGGGTTCTTCGGCGGGGGCCCGGGCGGCGCGGTGCCGGGCTCGTTGTCGAAGATGGACAGACCTTGGTCGCTCATGCTGGGGAAGCTCCCTTGTGCGGTCGAGGTGCAGGTCTGGTCCATGATCCCTGATCCGTAGTCGATTCCCCACCCCCGACCCCGCAATTCGTGCGGGTTGCTGGTCGGATGCGTCAGACCGGGGCGGGCGCGGCCGGCGGCGCCGTGTCGGGGAGCCCCAGCGCGATCTCGAGATCTGCTTCGAGGGCCGCGGCTCCCGAGTAGCGCCGCATCGGGTCCTTGCTCAACGCCAGCCGCAGGATCCGGTTGGTGGCCAGCGTCAGCGGCGCCCGCCCGGGCAGCTGCGGCACCGGCTGGGTGCGGTGGGCCTCCCGCACCTCCTCGAGCGACGCTCCGGTGAACGGCGCGCCGCCGGTCGTCGCCGTCCACAGCAGGCAGCCGAGCGCGTAGACGTCGGCGGCAGGAGTCGGCCCCACGCTCGGCTCGGGAGGGGAGAACGCCGGGTCGGCGCCGATCGCCCGGGTGGGCGGCACGAGCACCGCCCGCGGCCCGCCACTGTCCAGCCCGACCAGTACGGCGCCGGGCCGGATCTCGCCGTGGGCGCCTCCCGGCGGCGGCTGGTCCGCGAGCGAGCGGGCGACCGCGGCGGTGATCTCCACAGCGGCGCGGAGCGGCAGCGGCCCGATCGCGCGCAGGTGCTGACCGAGGTCGCTGCCGACTCCTGCCGGACGTGGCGGGGGCGCGGTGGCGGCCGGGGGTGGTGGGGGCGGGAACGCCGCGAGGGGAGCGCCGGCCGGGACCAGCTCGGCGCCCTCGCGGAAGC
>NZ_JACEHF010000032.1 GCF_014180685.1 Nocardioides pelophilus
CCTCGCCGACAGCGGCGCGACGGTCGCGGTCTCGATCCTCCTGGCGCTCGTGGTGCTCGCGGGCAGCGCGCTGCCGACGGTCGCGGTCGCGGTCGGTGTCGGCCGAGCCGAGGGGCCTCCGGTCGACGCCCACCAGGTCGGTGCGCTGGTGTCCCGCTCGGAACGGATCCTCCTCGTCGGCTCGGCCGGTGTGGGGCTGGTCGCGCTGCTGACGGTGCCCGTGGTCGCCGGAACCGTTCCCGGCGCGGTGCTCGCGGCCGACTGCTGCGTCGTGCTGCTGCTCCGGGCGCGTCGGCACCGCTGGTGGTCGCAGGTCCTGGTCGACGCGGCGGGCGGGCTGCTCGGTCTGTTGGCGGTCGCCGCCACCGTGCTGATCCGCGACCCCGTGGCCAGGCCCTGGATCGTCGCGGCGCTGCTGACCGGCGGGGTGGTGACCTGCGCCGTCACCCGGCTGCCGGCCCCGCCCCAGGTGCTGTGCGCCCGGGCGCTCGACCTGCTCGAGACGCTGGTCCTGGTCGCGCTGGCGCCCCTGCTCCTGCTCGCCACCGACGGCCTCGCCGCGGTGAGCGGAGCCTGAGGTGGCCACCAACAAGGAGCTCCTCGAGGCGGCCGCGTTCCACCGGCGCCGGTTGGTCGCGGCGCTGCTCAGCGGTTCGCCGTACGACGAGCCGCCCCGGCTGCTGCGCGCCGTGGCCGCGGGCGTGCTGCTCGCGCTGGTCGCCGTGGCCGTGGCGCTGGTGGCGGGCTACCTCGGCAGCCCGCCGTGAGGTCAGTCCTCGTTGCAGGGGATCCAGGGGTCGGGCTGGTCGTGGGTCCAGTTGAGGTTGCTGTGGTTCTTCACGACCTTCCAGCGCGCGACGTACTGCTTGTAGAGCTTGAGGCTCCGCACGTTGAGGGTGTTCTCGTCACCCTTGGTGAGGGAGCCGGTGGCCCAGTTGGCGGTACCGGTCCACACGCCGGCGTACTTGCGGTTCTTGCCGTAGGTGCCCTTGATCGCGACGTTCTTCATGTGGGTGCGGGTGTTGACGCAACCGTCGAGGTCGGAGCTGTCCCACCGGCTGTCCCACAGCTCGATGAGCCCGGAAGCCCGCGCGGCCTTCATCCGTGACAGCAGGCCGCTGTCGACGGCGCCGAAGATGATGTGGACCTTGCAGCCGTTGAGCGCCAGGCTGCGGATCTTGTCCCAGATGTAGTTGCCGCGGTGGCCGTTCCACCAGAACTGCTGGATGTAGAGCTGGGTCGGCCCGAAGGCGCTCGAGCAGCGGACCTTGCGCAGGTCGACCATCAGCGGGTCGCGGTCCTTGCCGACGCCGATCATCGGGAAGATCCGGGTGGTATAGGGGCCGTCGACCAGCTCGACCAGCTGGCGCCCGGCTCGCTTCTGGCGCGTCATCAGCCGGTGGATCTTGACCATGAAGTCGAAGGTCTTCGGGCGGTTCTTCATGACGACCAGGTCGTTCCAACCGAGGTTGGCGCCGCCGGCGTTCAGGTTCGACGACGACGTCATGACGACGAAGCGGGCCGTGCCGCTGTTGGACATCGCGTAGATCTTCGAGTGCATGTTGGCCTCGGCCCCGCCGCGGCAGCTGCCCGAGCACTTGAGGATGTAGCTGCGGTCCCGGCCCCACGTGACGTCGGCGCCGTAGTCCTCGGCGAGGCTGCGGGTCACCTGGCGCGACGTCATGACCGGCAGCTCGCTCGCGTCACCCTTGGTGCGCAGGCCGCCGTGCTCCTGGGAGAGGGGCCGGTTGCACCGGCCGGCCTTCGGGTCGTTGTCGGCGATGCCGTTGTTGTCGCGGTCGCGGACGTTGTCGGCGTTGAGGTAGGTCACGAGCTTGCGGAACGGCCGGGACGCGACGTCGCGGTCGACGATCACGCGCACCGACACGCCGCGCCGGCAGGCGGCGATGAGCGCGTCAGCGCTCTTCTTGCGGTCGAACAGGTAGCCGGTCACCAAGATGACGGGGCGCGGGTCCTTCGGCGTCGGGCGGACGTGCCGGAACGCCTCCTCGACGCGGCGGATGACCGACGTGTTCTCGGCGTCGGTGCCCCATGGTTCCGGGACGTTGTACGACGCTCCGCCGGTCGGCTCGTAGCTGTTCGCGGGAACAGCGAGCAGAGTGAACGGCAGCAGGACCGCCAACAGCAGGACGGTTCGACGCATGGAATAGATCCCCCAACTCCGGGTTCGCGGACGGCGGGTGCAGCGGCCCGCGGGCAAGCAGATCGTAACTGCCCTCGTTGAACTTCGTGTCACGGTAATGGAACCCCGGGTCGGCCGGAGGCACAAATCGCAAGGTCAGGTCGAGCGGCCGGCCGCCGCGCCGTGGTCGTCGATCGGGCCGTAGCGGGCGCTGGGGGCGCCGGTCAGCAGCGCCCAGTACCGGTCGCCGTACGACCAGTGCCACCACTCGGTGGGGTAGTTGACCAGCCCGACGGCCCCGAGCACCTCCGCCAGCAGGTCGCGGTGGGCGCGTGCCGCCGCCGTGATGCCCGCCGCCGCGAAGTAGCAGGCCCCGTCGGACTCCTCCGGCGTCGCGTCGACGGAAGTGCCGAGGTCGAGCTCCGTCCCGTCGGCGTCGACCAGGGTCAGGTCGACGGCGGCCGCGGCCACGTGGGGTGCGACGTGGATCGGGGCGACGAACCGGCTGATGAGCTGCTCCAGCTCGATCGCCGAGGCGTCGGGGTGCGCGGCGGCGACCTGGTGCGAGTAGCGCTCGATGATCCCGCGCTGGTCGGGGTCCGACCGGTGCCCCTCCACCACCCGTAGGCAGATCCCGTCCGGCAGCGCCCGGTTCGCGGCGCGGAGCCGGTCCGCGAGCGCCGCCCGCACCCGGGCCCGGGCCGGTCCGAGGTCCGGCTCCAAGGTCACCAGCGGCTCCCCGCACTCCTCGACGGGGATCGCGCTCACCCGAGGATCGGACAGCAGGATCGTCATGGGGGACATCGTGGCCTGCCGCCGGGAAAACGACGACGCCCCGGACTTCTGACGAGGTCCGGGACGTCGTGGGGATCGTTGTCGGCCCCAAACGCGGAGGTAGGGGGATTCGAACCCCCGAGGGCGTTAACCCAACCCGCTTTCCAAGCGAGCGCCATAGGCCACTAGGCGATACCTCCGCGGAGGAGGTTACCGGCCGGGTGACCAGCCGATGAAATCGCCTTGGCCGGCATCATCTAGAGTTGGAGCAACCCCCCGTGCGGCGGCATCTCGCCCAACTCCCCCAGGGTCGGAAGACAGCAAGGGTAAGCGAGCTCTGTCGGGTGCATGGGGGGCCTTCAGTTTTCCTGCGGCGGACCGTCGGCCGATGCGGTGTGCTCGTGTCGGCAGCGGTGGTTAGGGTTCAAGCGTGGAAACCCCGCTCGCCCTCTACCGCCGCTACCGGCCCGAGTCCTTCGCCGAGGTGATCGGGCAGGAGCACGTGACGGAGCCGCTGCGCGCCGCGCTGGCCGGCAACCGGGTCAACCACGCCTACCTGTTCTCCGGTCCGCGCGGGTGCGGCAAGACCACCAGCGCCCGGATCCTGGCGCGTGCGCTCAACTGCGAGCAGGCGCCGGTCGCCGATCCCTGCGGCGAGTGCGACAGCTGCCGTGACCTCGCCCGCAACGGGTCGGGGTCGATCGACGTCATCGAGATCGACGCGGCCTCGCACGGCGGGGTCGACGACGCCCGCGAGCTGCGCGAGAAGGCGTTCTTCGCGCCGGTGCGGAGCCGCTACAAGGTCTACATCATCGACGAGGCGCACATGGTGACCACGCAGGGCTTCAACGCCCTGCTCAAGCTGGTCGAGGAGCCGCCGCCCCACCTGCGCTTCATCTTCGCGACGACCGAGCCCGACAAGGTGATCCCCACCATCCGGTCCCGCACCCACCACTACCCGTTCCGGCTGATCCCGCCGCGCCTGCTGTCGTCGTACCTCTCCGAGCTGTGCGAGCGCGAGGGCGTCACGATCGAGCCCGCGGCGCTGCCGCTGGTGGTCCGGGCCGGGGCCGGGTCGGCCCGCGACACGCTCTCGGTCCTCGACCAGCTGCTCGGCGGCGCCGGGCCCGCCGGGGTCACCTACGACCTGGCGAGCGGCCTCCTCGGCTACACCCCCGACACCCTCCTCGACGACGTGGTCGACGCGTTCGCCGCGGGTGACGGGGCGTCGGTGTTCGGCGTGGTCGACAAGGTGATCGAGACCGGCCAGGACCCGCGCCGGTTCACCGAGGACCTGCTGCGCCGGCTGCGTGACCTGGTCATCGTCTCGGCCGTGCCGGACGCGCCGGCCACCGGCCTGATCGACGTCTCCGACGACCAGGGTGAGCGGCTGGTCGCCCAGGCTGCGCGGTTCGGCCGGGCCGACCTCACCCGTTCCGCCGACCTGGTGGCGGCCGGGCTCACCGAGATGAGGGGCGCGACCGCGCCCCGGATGCTCCTGGAGCTGATCTGCGCCCGGGTGCTGCTGCCGGGGGCCGACCACAGCACCGACGGTGTGCTCGCGCGGCTCGACCGGCTCGAGCGCCGGATGTCCATCGCCACAACGCCCGTCGAGGCGGCGCCGGCCGCCCCGGCCCGTGCCAGTGACCCTGCTCCCGCTCCCGCTCCCGCTCCTGCGGCGCCGGTGGCGACCGCGGCGCCCATCGAGCCCACGCAGGTGCACGAGCCGGAGCCCGAGCCGGAGCCGGAGAGGGAGCGCGAGCCGGAGCCCGAGCGGCCCGCGTCCGTCGTACCCCCGGAGGCCCCCGCCCACGACAGCCAGCCCGCGGCCCGCCATCCGGCCAGCCCGCCCGGCACGCTGTCGCTGGTCGACGTGCGGCGGCTGTGGCCCGACGTGATCGCGGCGACCCAGCGCAAGCGGCGGGTGACCTGGATCCACCTCACCCAGAACTCCCAGGTCGTCGGCTTCGACGGCACCACCCTGACGCTCGGCTTCAACAACGCCGGCGCCCGCAGCAGCTTCGACGGCGGCAGCGCCGAGGTGCTGGAAGAGGCGATCCGCGAGGTCGTCGGTGCGCAGTGGCGGATCGAGACCATCGTCGACCCGGGAGCCTCGGCCGGCACGTCCGCCCCGCCGCCCCGAGCCCAGCCGGCCGCGCCGTCGGCGCCGTCGGAGCCCGCTCCGTCGGAGCCGCACGACGCAGCCGGGTCGTCGCCGGCTCCCGAGCCGCCGGTGTCGCGTCGCCCGCGGATGGCCGACATCCAGGCCGAGCCCGAGGTCGCGCACGACCCCGATGCAGCGGTCGACCGCGACGACGCCGACGTCGACACCGAGTCGGGCGCCGACCTGCTTGCGCGCGAGCTCGGCGCCCAGGTGATCGAGGAGATCCCCAACGGATGACTCCACCCACGACTCGACAATGACTCCACGGAAGGCAGCACACCCATGACTCAGAACCCGTTCGACGCGCTCGGCGGGGGCGGCCTCGACCTCGGGGCACTGCTCCAGCAGGCGCAGCAGATGCAGGAGGACCTCCAGGCGGCCCAGGCGCGCCTCGCCGAGGCCACCGTGGAGGGTTCGGTCGCCGGCGGGATGATCACGGTGACCGTCAACGGCACCGGCGAGCTGACCGGCGTCACCATCGCTCCGGGAGCGCCCGGGACCGACGGCGACGCCGACGACCTGGCCGATCTCGGCGACCTGGTCGTCGCGGCCTACCGCGACGCCCGGGCCAAGTCCGACGCCCTCGCCGAGCAGACGCTCGGTCCGCTCGCGGGCGGGCTGCCCGGGATGCCGGGCGGCGATCCGGGCTCGGCCCTCGGTCAGCCCGGGTTCTAGGCCTCCCGGTGTACGAAGGCGTCGTCCAGGACCTCATCGACGAGCTCGGCAGGCTGCCGGGTGTCGGACCCAAGAGCGCCCAGCGGATCGCGTTCCACCTGCTCCAGGCCGACCCGGTCGACGTGAAGCGACTGGCCGACGTCCTGATCGAGGTCAAGGCGCGGGTCAAGTTCTGCGCCACCTGCTTCAACGTGTCCGAGGACGACCTGTGTCGGATCTGTCGGGACAGCAGACGCGATCCGAGCATCATCTGCGTGGTCGAGGAGTACAAGGACGTCGTCGCGATCGAGCGGACCCGTGAGTTCCGCGGCCGCTACCACGTGCTCGGCGGGGCGATCTCCCCGATCGATGGCATCGGCCCCGAGCAGCTGCACATCAAGGAGCTGCTCACGCGGCTCGGCGACGGTGCGGTCACCGAGGTGATCCTGGCGACCGACCCGAACCTCGAGGGCGAGGCGACGGCGACGTACCTCACCCGGATGTTGGGCCCGTTGGGGTTGCGCGTCACGCGGTTGGCGAGTGGACTCCCGGTAGGCGGTGACCTCGAGTACGCCGATGAGGTCACCCTTGGACGAGCATTTGCAGGAAGGCAGGCGGCAACATGACCCAGCAGCTCCCCGGCCAGGCGGCTCTGGAGGCCCTGCTCGCCGTCGAGACCGAGACGGTGCGGTTCGCCGACGAGATCGCCAGCTCGGTGGCGACCTTCCTCGACGCCCTGCGGGTGATCGCGACCCAGGCGACGGCCGGGCAGTCGATCCCGTTGCTCCTGCTCCAGATCAGCCAGGTGTCGCTGGCCGGCGCCCGGCTCGGTGCCCAGCGCGACTTCGCTCCGCGCGACGAGTACCAGCCTGACGTGGGGCCGGACGCCGACCTCGACGACCTCCGGCTGCAACTCGCCGAGCTGCTCGGCAACGTCGATACGATGAGCTACGTCTTCGACCCCTACCAGCCCGAGCTCGTCGAGAGCCAGCTCTCCGACGACCTGGCCAGCATCGCGAGCGACCTCGAGCTCGGCCTGCGCCACTACCGCGCCGGCGATGTCGAGGAGGCGCTGTGGTGGTGGCAGTTCTCCTACGTCTCGTCCTGGGGAGCGCTGGCCGGCGCCGCGATGAAGGCGCTCCTCTCGATCGTCGCCCACGACCGGCTCGACGTCGACAACGACTCCGAGCTCGACCAGATCGAGGCCGCGGCCGCGGCCTTGGACGCCGGCGGGGCGTAGGGCCCTTCTCTCGGTAGAATCGCGGGGCATCTTCCCCGTCGATCCAGGAGCGCATCCGAAGTGGGCATTGTCGTGCAGAAGTACGGCGGCTCGTCGCTGTCCGACGCCGACGCCATCAAGCGGGTGGCCCGTCGGATCACCGAGGCCAAGCGGGCAGGCAACGACGTCGTCGTCGCCGTGTCGGCCATGGGTGACAAGACCGACGAGCTGCTCGACCTCGCCGCCGAGGTGAGCCCGCTGCCGCCGGCCCGTGAGCTCGACATGCTGCTGACCGCGGGTGAGCGGATCTCGATGGCGCTGGTCGCGATGGCGATCTCCGACCTGGGCTTCACCGCGCGCTCTTTCACCGGTTCCCAGGCGGGCGTGATCACCGACTCGGTCCACGGCAAGGCGAAGATCATCGACGTGACGCCCGGCCGGATCCGGGGGGCGATCGACGAGGGCCACATCGTGATCGTGGCCGGCTTCCAGGGTGTGAGCCAGGCGACCAAGGAGATCACCACCCTCGGCCGCGGCGGCACCGACACCACGGCGGTGGCGCTCGCCGCGGCGCTCGAGGCCGACGTGTGCGAGATCTACACCGACGTCGACGGCGTCTTCACCGCTGATCCGCGCATCGTCCCGACCGCGCGCAAGCTCAACTCCGTCACCTACGAGGAGATGCTGGAGCTCGCCGCGTCGGGCGCCAAGGTCCTCCACCTGCGCTCGGTCGAGTACGCCCGGCGCCACAACATCCCGATCCACGTCCGGTCGTCGTTCAGCACCCTCGAGGGCACGGTTGTCTCGGGCAGCATCAACGACCCCGACCGAGTTGAAAAAGAGGGCAGCATGGAAGCACCGATCATCGCCGGCGTCGCCCACGACCGCAGCGAGGCCAAGATCACGGTCGTCGGCGTGCCCGACAAGGTCGGCGAGGCCGCCGCGATCTTCAACGCCCTGGCCGGCGCCCAGATCAACCTCGACATGATCGTCCAGAACGTCTCGGCCGCGGCGACCAACCTCACCGACATCTCCTTCACCCTGCCGCGCACCGACGGTCAGACCGCGATGGCCGCGCTCGACGAGCTCAAGGACGCGATCGGGTTCGAGTCGCTGCTCTACGACGACAAGGTCGGCAAGATCTCGCTGATCGGCGCCGGCATGCGATCCCACCCCGGCATCTCGGCGAAGTTCTTCACCGCGCTCGCCGAGGCGGGCGTCAACATGGAGATGATCTCCACCTCGGAGATCCGGATCTCGGTCGTGATCGACGAGGACGACGTCGACGCAGCCGTCCAGGCCGCCCACACGGCGTTCGACCTCGACGCCGACGAGGTCGAGGCCGTCGTCTACGGCGGCACCGGCCGCTGACGCCGTACGAAACTCGCTCGCGCAATCCGCGAGCGGTCGGAAGGATTCACCCATGAAGATCGGAATCGTCGGTGCGACCGGCCAGGTCGGCGTCGCCATGCGCCAGATCCTCCTCGAGCGCGCCTTCCCGGCCGACGAGGTGCGGTTCTTCGCCTCGGCCCGCTCCGCCGGCACCGTGCTCCCGTTCGGCGACCGCGAGATCGTCGTCGAGGACGCCGCCACGGCCGACCCGACCGGTCTCGACATCGCGCTGTTCTCCGCGGGGGCGACCACCTCGCGCGCGCTGGTGCCGTCGTTCGTCGAGGCGGGCGTGATCGTCGTCGACAACTCCTCCGCCTTCCGCAAGGACCCCGACATCCCGTTGGTGGTCTCCGAGGTCAACCCCGAGGCTGCGCAGGCCGTGTTCGCGGCCGGTCGCGGCGTCATCGCCAACCCGAACTGCACGACGATGGCCGCGATGCCGGTGCTGAAGCCCCTGCACGACGAGGCCGGGCTGGTGCGACTCATCGCCTCGACCTACCAGGCCGTCTCCGGCTCCGGCGTCGCCGGCGTCGAGGAGCTGGCCACGGGCATCAGTGCCGCCGGCGACAAGGCTCGCGAGCTGGCCTACGACGGCGAGGCCGTCGCGTTCCCCGAGCCAGGCGTCTACCAGCGGACGATCGCCTACAACGTGCTCCCCTTCGCCGGCAACCTGGTCGACGACGGGCTCAACGAGACCGACGAGGAGCAGAAGCTCCGCAACGAGTCGCGCAAGATCCTCGGCATTTCCGACCTGCGGGTCTCCGGGATCTGCGTCCGGGTGCCGGTCTTCACCGGCCACTCGCTGGCCATCAACGCCGAGTTCGAGCGGCCGCTGCCGGTCGCCCGCGCTCGCGAGCTGCTGGGCGGCGCCCCGGGCGTCGAGCTCACCGACATCCCGAACCCGTTGCAGGCGGCCGGCAAGGACCCGTCGTACGTCGGGCGGCTCCGTCAGGACCCCGGCGTCGACGACGACCGCGGCCTCGCGTTGTTCGTCTCCAACGACAACCTGCGCAAGGGCGCCGCGCTCAACACGGTGCAGATCGCCGAGCTGGCGCTGCGCTGACCCGGCCGAACGCCGCTAGGCGTCGCCTGGTTCGACGAAGGTCTCGGTGACCCAGACCGAGGCGAGGTACGACCCCACCCCGATCACGGGGACCACGATCAGCATCGACCAGTGGTCGAGCACGTCGATCAGGAACAGCAGCGACACCACTGCCACCAAGCCGACTGCCAGGAAGCTGCTGCTTCCCGGGTCGGGGATCGTGAACAGCTTGAGCATGGTGCTGCCGAGCAGGATGCACAGGACGAAGGTCGCGACCAGCAGCGCGAAGCCGGGACCGCCGCCGCACGACGACGTGTCGCGGATGGCCTCGCAGCCGCGCAGCGAGAGCCAGGTGAGCACGACCATGACCAGGCCGACCACAGCGCCGGTGACCGCGGCCGCCGGGTAGGTCGCGAGCAGGGGCTCCGTGGCGGCACGGGCCACGATCTCGGCGTCCTCGCGCTCGATCTGGCTCACCGGCTCCGGTTCGATGGGGGGTGCCAGCTTCGCCCTCGGCCGCGCTGCCTTCTTGACCGGCTTGACGGGCTCGGTCGCCTTGGCGGCCGGCGTGGGCTTGGCCGCGGCCTTGGGGACGGGCTTGGGGGCGGGCTTCGTGGCCACGGGCGAGGCCGCGGGCGCGGGCTCGGGCTCGGGTGCGGGTGCGGGCTCCGGCTGCGCCGCCTCAGGCTCCGGCTGCGCCGCCTCGGGCTCCGGCTCCGGCGCGGGCTCCGGCGCGGGCTCCGGCGCCTCGAGCTCCTCGGTCAAGGGTTCCTCGACCGACACCTCGACGGTCTCCTCGACCTGCACGTCGGTCGGTTCGTCGACCGGTGCCTCCGCGGGTGACGCGGCGGGCGCCTCGTCGACAGCGGTCTCGTCAGCGGGCGCGGGCGGCTCTGACGCCGGGCGGTCTGGGCCAGCGGGCGCCGCTGGGGTGCTCTTGGAGGTCCCCACGGCGTCCGGCTTCTTCTTCCGCCCGAACAGCTTGGGCGGCTCCAAGCTGAGCTTCAGCTTGTCCTGCTCGTCCGACATGGGGTGCAGTTTGTCACGAAGCCCCCTCCGTCGGGACCACCGCTCACATCCGCAGGCCCGCGGAAATCATCCATGTGACGCATTTCCACCGAGTCGCCGTACTGGCAGGGTGGCGCGCGTCGGTGCTGCTCGGGGGCGTGTAACGGAGCAAGCATGGGGTGACGGCATGGGGATGAAAAGCGCGCGCACGTGGGTCGCGGCAGGTCTGTTGGGCACGGCGGGAGTGGTGGCGCTCGCGCCGCCACCCGCCCACGCGGTGGGCGGCACCGTCCTCTTCGACGTCGGAGGACTGCTCATCGACGTCGACCCGGGTGGTGACCGGGTCTCCGTCTTCGAGGTCGGGACATCGCTGCGGGTCGCCGGGGACAAGGGGATGACCCTCACCACCGGTGCCCCCTGCTCCCAGGTGAACGCGTTCGTCGTCGAGTGCCCGAAGGCCGCCGTCGACTTCTACGAGGTGGACGGCAGCAACGCGGCCGACACCGTGCTGGCGAACGGGACCGACGTCAACGGCGAGTTCTTCCTCGGCGGGGGCAACGACTACCTGCAGGTGGGCCGCGGGCAGGACTTCATCCACGGCGAGGCCGGGGTCGACCAGATCTCGTACAACGCCCGGACAGCTCCGGTCTCGGTCAGCCTGAACAACGTGAACGACGACGGTGAGGCCGGCGAGGAGGACTACATCTTCGACGATGTCGAGGTGGTCCACGGGGGGAGCGGCGACGACGTCTTCAGGGGCAATGCCGATGCCAACGAGTTCCGCGGCGGGTCCGGCAACGACAAGTTCTACGGGACGGTCGGAGCCGCCGACCTCTTCGAGGGCTACCTCGGTTTCGACAGCGTCGAGTACGACGTGCCGGCCGGCGTGCCGCTGAACATCTCCCTGGACGGCGTCGCGAACGACGGTCCGATCGGACAGGGCGACCGGATCCTCACCATGGAGATGGCGATCGGCGGCGCCGGGGACGACGTGATCACGGGCAGCCTCGAGCCGGACTGGCTCGTGGGCGGCGGCGGGAAGGACACGCTGCGCGGGCTGGCCGGCGGCGACGTCCTCTTCGCCGAGGGCAACGGGTCGACGATGGACGGCGGCGACGGCTGGGACGAGCTTCGCGCCTACAAGGGCACGTTGAAGCAGCTGATCGGCGGCGACGGCACCGACACCGTGACCTACGCCGGCTACGTCGAGTGGGACTTCTCCACCGAGGACTACGCCACGCAGCCCGTCGTCGTCAGCATCAACGGCACCGCCAACGACGGCTACGCGGGTCAGAAGGACAAGGTCCACACGGACGTCGAGAACGTCGCCGGCACCCATGGCTACGGCGACACGCTGACCGGCAACGGGGGCGCGAACGAGCTCCACGGCTTCGGCGGCAACGACACGCTCAACGGCTCCGGGGGCGACGACGTCCTCTATCCGCAGCAGGTGTTCGGGCCGGCGACCGACAAGGACGTGCTGAGCGGCGGGAACGGCAAGGACGTGGTCTCCTACGCCGGTGAGAGCGCCGATGTCTCGGTGTCGATGAACAACACGGCCGACGACGGCCCGGCCGGTGACTTCGACATGGTCAAGGGCAACGTCGAGGGCATCCAGGGAGGCTCCGGCGACGACACGCTGACCGGTCGCGGCTCCGCGAACACACTCCTCGGCGGCCCCGGCAACGACGACCTGTCCGGGCTGGGGGGCAACGACGTCCTGAACGGTGAGGGCGGTGCCGACGACCTCTCCGGCGGGACCGGGAACGACACCGTGTCCTACGCGAACCGGCTCGCCGGCGTCACGGTGACCCTGAACGGCGTCGCCGGTGACGGCGCGGTGGGCGAGGGCGACCACGTCGCTTCCGACATCGAGAACATCGTCGGCGGCTCCGGAAACGACCTGCTGGTCGGATCGCACGGGGTCAACAGGATCTATGGCGGCTCCGGCAACGACACCCTGGAGGGGCTGGACGGCAACGACCTGCTCGACATGGGTGACGGCAACGACACCGTCGAGGGCGGCGGGTTCAAGGACGGCGCGGACAAGGTCATCGGCGGGAACGGGGTCGACACGGTCGACTACCAGCACCGGTTCGCCCCGCTCAAGGTGGTGCTCAACGAGTCCGGCGGCGACGGCGAGGCCGGGGAGAACGACACGGTGAAGAGCGACGTCGAGAACGTCGTCGGAGGCAGCGCCGACGACACGATCACCGGCAGCCTCTACGCCAACACGCTGTCGGGCGGCGGTGGTGCCGACACGATCTCCGGTGGCGACAACCACGACACCCTGTACGGCGGCAGCGGGGACGACACGCTCGACGGCGGCGCGCACACCGACTTCGCCGATGGCGGCGCCGGCGACTTCGACCGCTGCCTGAACGTCGAGTCCAGCGTCAACTGCGAGTTCTTCCTCTAGTCGGACGAGCTCGTCACGTCACGGAAAAGGCCGAAGGACCCACGCTCCTGCGTGGGTCCTTCGGTGTCGATGCTCTGTGACATCACAGGGTCGGGCTGACAGGATTTGAACCTGCGGCCTCCTCGTCCCGAACGAGGCGCGCTACCAAGCTGCGCCACAGCCCGCCGTGCTCGTCCCGCTGCCCGGGACCCGACGAATCGGAGGACCCGGACTGGTCCGCTCACAAGCACGGGAGCATACCGGAGCCCTTCCGCCGCCCCACAATCGGAACCCTTCGTGGTCGATGGTGTAGCGCCAGCAGCCGAAGGTCTTGGCCCGGTGATGTCGCCGACATAGTGCGACCAGGTTGCAGGGGCAGGCCGCGACCTCCTCGACCACTGCTCGCCGCTGGTAGAGGTGCGAGCGCAGCGAGCCTCGAAACCAAGGCGCCCGCACGGTCCTCGATCACCGGGGTGGGGGGTCTCGTGACGGTCGCTGCGCGACCTCCTCGACCAGCGACGTGGGGGCGATCTCCTCGACCAGCGACGTGGGGGCGATCTCCTCGACCAGCGACGTGGCGGCGATCTCCTCGACCAGCGACGTGGCGGCGATCTCCTGGACCACTGGTCGCCGCTGGTTGAGGTGCGAGCGCAGCGAGCCTCGAAACCAAGGCGTCCGCATAGCCCTCGATCACCGGTGTGGGGGGTCTCGTGACGGTCGCTGCGCGACCTCCTCGACCAGCGACGTGGGGGCGATCTCCTCGACCAGCGACGTGGGGGCGACCTCCTCGACCACCGGTGTGGGGGGTCTCGTGACGGTCGCTGCGCGACCTCCTCGACCAGCGACGTGGGGGCGATCTCCTCGACCAGCGACGTGGGGGCGACCTCCTCGACCACCGGTGGCCGCTGGTTGAGGTGCGAGCGCAGCGAGCCTCGAAACCAAGGCGCCCGCATAGCCCTCGATCACCGGTGTGGGGGGTCTCGTGACGGTCGCTGCGCGACCTCCTCGACCAGCGACGTGGGGGCGATCTCCTCGACCAGCGACGTGGGGGCGACCTCCTCGACCAGCGACGTGGGGGCGACCTCCTCGACCGGCGACGTGGGGGCGACCTTCTCGACCACTGGTCGCCGCTGGTTGAGGTGCGAGCGCAGCGAGCCTCGAAACCAAGGCGTCCGCGCAGCCCTCGATCACCGGTGTGGGGGGTCTCGTGGCGGTCGCTGCGCGACCTCCTCGACCACCGGCGAGGCGGCTACTCCTTCGGGAGCAGGGTGAGCAGGGTGGCCTCGGGGCGGCAGGCGACGCGGATCCGGGCGTAGGGGCTGGTGCCGAGGCCGGCGGAGACGTGGAGCCAGGCGGAGCCGGGGTCGCCCGGGCGGGAGTCGGCGGGGTGGCGGTGGAGGCCCCGGGCGCGGGCCGGTTCGAGGTCGCAGTTGGTCGTCAGCGCGCGGCTGGGGCGACCGCCGAAGCCGGGCAGGCGGACCTGGCCGCCGTGCGTGTGGCCGGCCACGATGGCGTCGTACCCGTCGGCGGCGAACTGGTCGAGCACCCGGAGGTACGGCGCGTGGGCGACGCCGAGCCGCACGTCCGCCGTCGGGTCGGGGGGACCGGCGACCGCCGCGAGGTCGTCGTAGCGGAGGTGGGGGTCGTCGACCCCGGCGAAGCTGAACCGGGCCTCGCCGACCACCAGCGACGCCTTGCGGTTGCTGAGGTTCAACCAGCCGGAGCCGGCCAGGCCGGCCGACAGCTCGCCCCACGGCAGGGCCGGGACGTTGACGTGACGCTTGCCGTTGTCGGGGAGCAGGTAGCTGATCGGGTTGCGGATGCCCGGCTCGAAGTAGTCGTTCGATCCGTGCACGAACACGCCCGGCCGGTCCAGCAGCGCCCCGAGGCTGTCGAGGACGACGGGCACGGAGTCGCGGTGGGCGAGGTTGTCGCCGGTGTCGATCACCAGGTCCGGCTCCAGCGCGGCCAGACCGCGCAGCCACTCCTGCTTGCGGGTCTGGCCCGGAGTCATGTGGATGTCGCTGATGTGGAGCACCCGCAGCGGCCGCATCCCGGCTGGCAGCAGCGCGACGTCGACCTTGCGCAGGGTGTACTGCCGCGCCTCCCAGGCGGCGTACGCCGTCGCAGCCGCGCCGGCGACCACGCCCGCGCCCAACAGGGGCGTGAGCGCGCCGACGAGGCCTCGACCGAGAACGCGTGAGGGGGGCACGCCCGTAGGCTGCCACAATCGTCCTCATGAACACGCTGAAGGACCGCCTGCGCACCGACCTCACCGCCGCCATCAAGGCGCGCGACGAGGTGCGCTCCTCCACGATCCGGATGATCCTCACCGCCGTCACCAATGCCGAGGTCGCAGGCTCCGTGGCCAAGGAGCTCAGCGACGACGAGATGCTCAGCGTGCTCGCCACCGAGGCGAAGAAGCGGCGCGAGGCCGCCGTGGCCTTCGAGGAGGGCAACCGCCCCGAGATGGCAGCCAAGGAGCGGGCCGAGTCCGCCGTGATCGCCGACTACCTGCCGGCCCAGCTCAGCCCGGAGGAGACCGCCGAGATCGTCGCCGCCGCCGTCGAGCAGGTGGGCGCCGCCGGCGCGGGCCCGAAGGCGATGGGCAAGGTGATGGGCCTGGTCCAGCCGCAGGTGAAGGGTCGCGCCGACGGCGCCGCCGTCGCCGCGGAGGTACGACGCCAGCTCGGTGGCTCCTGAGGAGCCCGCGAGGAACGAGCGGGCGTCTCGAAGGGCTGACCTTCGGTCAGACGCGGTCGGCGGTCAAGCCCCGTCGGCTGCCGATCAGCGGTTGCCGCGGCCGCCGTTGTTGCCGCGGCCCCCGTTGCCGTTGTTGCCGTTGTTGCCGCCGCGACCGCCGTTGCGGTCGTCGTTCTTCTTCGGCGGGGGCGGAGGCGTGCCGTCGGAGACGTAGATCGTGACGGTGTCGCCCGAGCCGGCCTCGGAGCCGCCGCCGGGGTAGGAGTAGGCGACCAGTCCGCGGCCGACCGCGGAGTCGACGGTGCCGCCGTTGGCGACCACGAACCCGGCGTCCTCCAACATCTCGGTGGCGTCCTCGACCGAGTATCCCGAGACCGGAGGAACTGCCACCAGGACGCCCTTGATGTCCTCGCCGGAGGGCTCGACGAACGTCTCGTCGTCGAGGAACGGCGCGATCGCCTTGAACGCGTCACCCCAGACCGGACCGGCCGTCGCCGACCCGGACGTCGAGTAGTAGGTGACGCCGCCGATGGTCTTGCCGTCGAGCGAGTCGGGGTCACCCACCTCGTTGATGCCGGCGACCACAGCGGCGCCGGCGAGGTTGGGCGTGTAGCCGGCGAACCAGACCGACTTGTTGGACGACGACGTGCCGGTCTTGCCGGCGGACTGCTGGCCCGGGTAGAGGTACTGACCGAAGCCACCCGGCTGCAGCACGCCCTCGAGCACGTCGTTGACCGCGTCGGCGACCGGGCCAGGGAGCTCCTGGGTGCACTTCGACTCGTACTGCTTGAGCAGGTTGCCCTGGTTGTCCTCGATCTTGGTCACCGGCAGCGCGTCGCAGTGCTTGCCGCGGGCGGCGAAGGTCGCGTAGGCCTCGGCCAGCTCGAGCGGGCTGGTGTCGGGGATGCCGAGGGTGAAGGCCGGCACCATCTCGGTGCGGGGGCTCGTGAGCCGGATGCCGAGCCGGCGCGCCAGGCGGTAGGGCTCGCACAGCCCGGTCTCGGTCTCGAGCTCGGCGAAGAAGGTGTTCACCGAGCCCTGGGTGCCGGTGTAGAGGTTGACCGTGTGCGGCGCGAAGTCGAAGTTGCTGGGCTCCCAGACGTTGGAGCTCTGGTAGGGCCCGTCGCAGGTCTCGAACTCGTTCTCGGGGATGAACGCCTGGGCAGGCACCCGGTAGGTCTTGTTGAGCGGGATGCCCTGCTCGATCGCGGCCGCGAGCACGAACGTCTTGAACGTCGACCCGGGCTGGAAGCCGTTGGCCTTGCCGTACTCCTTCGGCACCGTGTAGTTGAGGAACGTCTGGCCGGGCCCCTTGCCGAGGTCGCGGGACTGGGCGAGCGCCTTGACCTCGCCGGTGCCGGGCTCGACCAGCGCCAGGGCCCCGATCACGCCCTCCTGCGGGTAGACGTGCGAGCTCACCGACTGCTGGGCGGCGTTCTGCATCCGCATGTCGATCGAGGTGGTGATGGTGAGGCCGCCGTTCTCGATCAGCCGCCACCGCTCCCGGGGGTTGTCGCCGAGGTTGGGGTCCTGCTTGAGCCAGGCGATGACGTACTCGCAGAAGAACTGGGCGGTGGAGTTCACGCAACCGCGTTCCTTCTTCTGCACGTCGAGGCCGAGGTCCTTGTCCCTGGCCTTGTTCGCGGCGCGCTCGGAGACGACGCTGAGCTCGGCCATCCGGTCGAGGACGACGTTGCGCCGCTCGCGGGCCCGGTCGGGGTTCTCGGTCGGGTCGAACGCGCCGGGGCTCTGCACGATGCCGGCGAGCATCGCCGCCTGCCGCAGGTCGAGGTCGCTGGCGTTGACGTTGAAGTAGTGCTGGGCGGCGGCCTGGATGCCGTAGGCGCCGTCACCGAAGTAGGCGGTGTTGAGGTAGCGCTCGAGGATCCAGTCCTTGGAGTACTTCTTCTCCAGCGCGATCGCGTAGCGCAGCTCGCGCAGCTTGCGGGCGTAGGTGTCGTCGGTCGCCGCCTCGCGCTCCTCCTTGGTGTCGGCCTGGTTGAGGAGGGTCAGCTTGACCAGCTGCTGGGTGATCGACGAGCCACCCTGGACCACGCCGTCGGCGGCCTGGTTGGTGAACAGCGCGCGCAGCGTGCCCTTCACGTCGAGCGCGCCGTGCTGGTAGAAGCGGTAGTCCTCGATCGACACGATTGCCTTGACCATGATCCGCGAGATCTGGCGCAGCGGGACGATGACCCGGTTCTGGTCGTAGATGGTCGCGATCTGGTCGCCGTTGCGGTCCAGGATCTCGGTGCGCTGGGGCAGCAGCTCGGTCTCCAGCTCCTGCGGCAGCTCGTCGATCGACTCCGAGACGTTGCGGGCGGCGAAGCCCAGGACACCGGCGAAGGGGATCGCGAGCCCGGAGACGACGACGCCGAGCACCGCCGCGACGAGCAGCATCACGGTGAGATGGGAGATCACCTTCGGCGCGGAGAGTCCATCGGTCCTGGAGCGGGCCATGGCGCCAGAGTACGTGACCACCGAGCGTCATCCGGAGTCGGCGGCGACGGTGGTCAGGCCGCTGCGGGAGGCCGCTCATCAGCGCGGCCTAGTGAAATGTAACTAGACAGGTTGCGCACAACGAGCGATGTGCTGGACCAGACCACTACTTTACCTTTACTTGCACGAGGAGGAAGCCGCGACGCTGTGGGGGTGTCGCCCTCCTTCGAGATGATGGGGACAACATCATGTGGGTAGACGATTGGGCGCTGCGTGCGGCGTGCAGGGACGAGCAGCCGGACGAGCTGTTCGTCAGAGGTGCCGAGCAGAACAAGGCGAAGCAGGTGTGCGCCGGCTGCCCGGTCCGCACGGAGTGCCTCGCTGAGGCTCTCGACAACCAGATCGAGTGGGGCGTCTGGGGTGGGATGACTGAGCGGGAGCGGCGTGCGCTGCTCCGTCGTCGACCCTCGGAGTCGTGGCGCAACGTCCTCGAGTCCGCCCGGGACCGCGAGATCGCGCGGACCTCCGCGCGCGCCTCCGCCTGACCCTCGCCGACGCGACTCAGCCGGCCGACGCGGAGTCGGCCAGCAGGTCGCCGATCTGACGCAGCCCGTCGAGGTCGTGGACGTCGCCGGGGAGCGCAGGTACGACGGCCGTCGGCACCTGCGGGTGCGCCGTCGCGAACCGATCGCGCAGCTCGCGCTCCCGCTCGACCAACCGGACCTGGTCGGCGTGCAGGCGCAGCAGCGCGGCCGCGACCGAGCCGCTGCCGTCCCCTTGGAGCCGGCGGGCGCCCGCCAGCGCCTCCTCGGCGGCGAGCTTGCTCTCCGGCGCCGGGCTCGCCCGGTTGACGATCAGCCCGGCCAGCGGCATCCCGTCCTCACTCAGCCGCTCGACGAAGTACGCCGCCTCGCGCAGCGCGTCCGGTTCGGGGGCGGCCACGACGAGGAACGCCGTACCGTCGGCCTGGAGCAGCGAGTAGGTCTGCTGGGCCCGCTGCCGGAACCCGCCGAAGACCGTGTCGAGCGCGGTCACGAACGTCTGCAGGTCCTTGAGGAACTGGGCGCCCAGGATCTTGGTCAGCGAGTTGGTGATCAGGCTGAAGCCGGCCGTCATCAGCTTCGCCGGCCCGCGCGCGGGCGCCATCATCAGCCGCACGAACCGGCCGTCGAGGAAGCTCGACAGCCGCTCGGGGGCGTCGAGGAAGTCCAGCGCGGAGCGGGACGGGGGCGTGTCGACCACGATCAGGTCGTAGGTGCCCGTCTTCTTCGCGTCCCGGTGGATCTGGCCGAGCTTCTCCATCGCCATGTACTCCTGCGTGCCCGCGAACGAGCTCGACAGCGCGATGTAGAACGGGTTGGCGAGGATCTGCTGCGCCTTCTCCGGGCTGGCCTGCGACTCGACCACCTCGTCGAAGGTGCGCTTCATGTCCAGCATCATCGCGTCCAGCCGGCCGGCCTCCCCTCCCGAGCTGGGGACCACCCCGGTCACCGGCCGCGGGGTGTTGTCGAGGGCCTCGATCCCCATCGACTGGGCGAGTCTGCGCGCCGGGTCGATCGTGAGCACGACGACGTTGCGCCCCTGCTCCGCGGCCCGCAGCGCGAGTGCCGCGGACGTGGTCGTCTTGCCCACGCCGCCCGAACCGCAGCAGACGATGATCCCGGTGCGCCGGTCCGCGAGCATCGCGTCGACGTCGAGCGGGCCCGCCCGCCGGCCGCTCGGGGAGGTCGGTCCGACCCGGGTCTGGTGCTCCGTCGTACGCCGTGCCATCACGCCATCCCTTGCTCGCGCAGCAGCCCGGCGAACTCGTAGAGCGCGCCGAGGTCGACCCCTCCGGTCATCCGGGGGAGCTCGTAGGTGGGGACGCCGAGACCGCGCACCACCTCGCGCTGCTCGTCCTCGAGCGCCCGGCGCTCGGCGTGCTCGCGCGCTTCGAGGAGCAGGTCGTCGACGAGGGTCGGCGTCACCTCGATGCCGGCGGCCTTGACCTCGGCCTCGATCGCGCCGCGGTCGAGGGTGCCGGCGCGGGCGGCCGCGAGGGCGTCGGCCGTCAGGTCGCGCGGCCGCACCATGTTGACGACGACCCCGCCGACCGGGAGCCGGTCCTTCTTCAGCTCCGCGATGCCGTCGATGGTCTCCTGGACCGGCATCTCCTCGAGCAGGGTGACCAGGTGCACGGCGGTCTGCGGCGACTGGAAGAGCTTCATCATCGTGTCGGACTGGGTCTTGATCGGGCCCACCTTCGCGAGTCCGCCGACCTCGCCGCCGACGTTGATGAACTGGGCGATCCGACCGGTGGGCGGGGCGTCGAGCACCACCGCGTCGTAGTCGATCGCGCCCTTGTTGCGGCTGTTGCGCTGGACCGCCTCGTAGACCTTGCCGCTCAGCAGCACGTCGCGGACACCGGGTGCGATGGTGGTCGCGAACTCGATGACGCCGAACCGGTCGAGGGCCCGCCCGGCGCGGCCCAGCCGGTAGTACATCGAGAGGTACTCCAGCAGCGCCGACTCGGCGTCGATGTGGAGGGCGTAGACCACGCCGCGACCGCCGTCGGCGTCCGGGAGCCCGGTCGTGAGCCGGCGCTCGCCGTAGGGGAGCGGGTCGACGTCGAACATCCGGGCGATGCCCTGCCGTCCCTCCACCTCGCAGAGGAGCACGTTCTTGCCCTTGTGCGCGAGGGCGAGGGCGAGGGCCGACGCGACCGTCGACTTGCCCGTGCCGCCCTTGCCGGTGACCACGTGCAGCTGCACCTTCGACCAGTCGCTCACCGTGGCAGCCTAGCGAGCCGGGTGCGTCAGCCGGCGAGCTTGTCCGCGATGACGATCCAGGTGAAGAAGGAAACGCCGAGCAGCATGCCGACGTGCCCGAGGATCGACAGCGCCGGACCGTCGGCCCAGCTGTCGCCCGTCGTGTCGGCCGCGTGCTTGCCGGACCGCGGCAGCCACCGCAGCAGGATGAGGACGCCGAGCGCCACCTCGATCCACCACGCGACCAGCGCCAGGAGGCCCACGAGGTCGTCGGGCGAGGTGAGGTAGAAGACCCACACGCCCAGGGCCAGGACTCCGACCGCGGTGTGGGTGTTCACGATCGCGAGAGGCACCAGCGCGTGACCCGATTGATGCTGCTCCGTGGACAACCGCATCCTGGTCAGAAGTACGACGACCGCGGCCAGACCGGTGAGCAGCCAGACTGCGTTGTCGAGGCTCACGCCCCGCATCGTGGCACATCCGGGGACCCCCTGTGACCGCAGCCACACCCCGACGGCCGCCGCCGGCCGCCGACTAGGGTGCGGGCATGACCAAGTGGGAGTACCAGGTGGCGCCCGTCCTCAATCACGTCGCGGCGCAGATCCTCAACAATTTCGGCCAGGACGGGTGGGAGCTCGTCACGCTCATCCCGGGCCGGGGCGGCAACGACATCGCCTACTTCAAGCGTCCCGTCGAGGGCTGAGCCATGACCGACGACAAGGGACCCGAGGAGCGGCTCGCCGACCTCGGTCTGAGCGTCCCGGTGGTCCCGACCCCGGTGGCGGCCTACGTCCCGGCGGTCCGGGCCGGCTCGTTCGTCTACACCGCCGGCCAGCTGCCGATGCGCGACGGGGCGCTGATGGCGACCGGCAAGGTGGGCGCCGAGATCACGCCCGAGCAGGCGACCGAGTGTGCCCAGCAGTGCGCGCTCAACGCGATCGCGGCGATCCGCTCGGTCGTCGGTGACCTGGCCTCGGTCCGCATCGTCAAGGTTGTCGCGTTCGTGGCCTCGACGCCCGACTTCACCGGCCAGCCGGGGGTCGCGAACGGTGCGTCCGAGCTGTTCGGCCAGGTCTTCGGCGACGCCGGCATCCACGCCAGGTCGGCGGTCGGCGTCCCCGTCCTGCCGCTCGACGCCCCGGTCGAGGTCGAGGTCACCGCGGAGATCCTCGGGTGATCATCCCGCTGCCTCCGGTGCCGCTGCCGGACGAGTTCGCCGCGCTGGCCAAGGAGTACGACGACGGCACGCGTCAGGCGGCCGAGCCGCGCAACGCCGCGACCGTCGTACTCCTGCGGCCGGGGGCGGACCACCAGCCGGAGGTCTACCTGCTGCGGCGCCACGTGTCGATGGACTTCGCGGGAGGGATGTGCGTCTTCCCGGGCGGCGGTGTCGACCCGCGCGACCACGACGCGACCGTCGCGTGGGCGGGGCCGTCCGCCGAGGAGTGGGCCGCCCGGCTCGGCACCGACGCCGACGTGGCCCGCGCGCTGGTGTGCGCCGCCGTGCGCGAGACGTTCGAAGAGTCGGGCGTGCTGCTCGCCGGCGAGTCGTCCGACACCGTGGTCGCCGACACCACGGGCGAGGAGTGGGAGGCCGACCGGGTCGCCCTGGAGTCGCGTGCGCTGTCGATGACCGACTTCCTCACCCGGCGCGGGCTGGTGCTGCGCACCGACCTGCTCGGCACCTGGAGCGGCTGGCTCACGCCCGTCTTCGAGCCGAAGCGCTACCGCACCTGGTTCTTCGTCGCCCTCCTGCCCGAGGGCCAGCGCACCCGCGACGTGTCGACCGAGTCGTCGGAGGTGGTGTGGATGTCCGCCGACGGCGCGGCCGCCGCGGCCGACGCGGGCGAGCTCGCGATGCTGCCGCCGACGTACCTCACCTGTCTGGAGGTGGGCACCCACGCCACCGTGGAGGCGGTGGTGGCGCCCGCCGACGGGCGCACCGTGGACATGTTCACGCCGGCGGTCGAACCGTTGGGCGAGGGCTGGACGCTGTCGATGCCCGACGCGCTGCGGCCGCTGGTGGCCGCGCGGAGGGGCTGAGCGGCCGTGGACGAGCCCTGGGCAGGCGGTGCGTACGGCGACCGTGGTCGCTGTGTGCTCGCACCCAACCCCGGGATCATGACGCTCGACGGCACCAACACCTGGGTGCTGCGCGAGCCGGGCGCCGAGCGGTCGGTCGTGGTCGATCCGGGACCGCTCGACGACGCGCACCTCGACGCGGTCGCGGCTGCGGCCGGCCGGGTGGAGTACGTCGTGGTCACCCACCACCACATCGACCACACCGAGGCCGCGCGGGCGTTCGCGGAGCGGATGGGCTGCGGCGTACGCGCGCTCGACCCGGAGCTGTGCTGGCGCTCGGAACCCGTGACCGACGGCGAGGTCATCGACGTCTCCGGGATGCGGGCCGAGGTGCTCACCACGCCGGGTCACACCGCCGACTCGATCTCGCTGCTGGTGCCCGACGACCGGGCGTTGCTGACCGGCGACATGGTGCTCGGCCGCGGCACGACCGTGATCGTCCACCCCGACGGCGACCTCGGCGGCTACTTCGCCTCGATCGAGCGGATGCGGGCGCTGGTGACCGACGGCCTCGTCGACACGCTGTGGCCCGCCCACGGGCCGGTGCTGACCGACGCCGCCGGGGTGCTCGACTACTACGCCGTCCACCGCCGGGAGCGGCTCGCCCAAGTCGAAGCCGCCCTGACCCGACTCGGCCTCACCCCGGCCCACCTGCCCCCCGACGTCGCCGAGCACCCCACCCTTCCCCGCCAGGTGGTCGAGGTCGTCTACGACGACGTCGACGAGTCCCTCTGGGGCGCCGCCGAGTGGTCGGTGCGCGCCCAGCTGTCGTACCTCGCCCGTTCCTGACGCTGCCCCCTCGCCGGCGGGCTGCCCCTGCTGGCCGGACGCGGCTGTAACACGCTGTTCGCGGATCTGGCGGGGCGAAGGCGGCTGTCACACGTTGTTCGCGGATCTGGCGGGGCGGGCGCGGCTGTCACACGCTGTTCGCGGATCTGGGCGACCCGTCGCGTCGGTGGGAGACCGTTGCATCGGGGCCGAAGCGACGGCAACGGTCTCCCAGCTCGACGAACAGCGTGTTACATCCGCGTCCGGGTGTACGGCGCAGTCGCGTCCCCGATCGACCCCGACCGACCCCGATCGGGAANCGCGACCCGGGTGACGTTGGAGGGCGACCACTTGCTCTTCGGCCCACGGGGCGTGAACCGGATGAAGGTGGTCTCGGCGTCGCGGCTGCGGCCCTGGCCGTCGATCCAGCCGAAGCAGAGCGCCTCGAGCACGGCCTCCTCGTAGGTCAGCGCCGTCACGGTGCCGCCCTTCTTGGTCAGCACCACCCAGGCCGCCGGCTCGGTGGCGTGCCACTGGGTCAGCCAGGACCGCCAGCCCGCGCGGTCGTCGACGAGCACCTCCTCGCCGCTGAGCACCACGGGACGGCCTAGCGGGCCCGTCGGGTCATCCGCTCCATGTCCATGATGACGACCGAGCGGGGCTCGAGACGGAGCCAGCCGCGGGACGCGAAGTCGGCGAGCGCCTTGTTGACCGTCTCGCGGGACGCGCCGACCAGCTGGGCCAGCTCCTCCTGGGTGAGGTCGTGGTGCACGTGCACGCCGTCGTCCGCCGTACGGCCGAAGCGCTCGGCGAGGTCGAGCAGCGCCTTGGCGACCCGGCCGGGGACGTCGGAGAACACCAGGTCGGCCACCACGTCGTTGGCCTTGCGCAGCCGGCCGGCGAGCTGGGTGAGCAGGCCACGGGCGACGGCCGGGCGGCCGTCGAGCCAGCGCAGCAGGTCCTCGTGGGACAGCGAGACGAACTCGGCGTCGGTCACGGCGGTCACCGTCGCGGACCGCGGGCCCGGGTCGAAGAGCGAGAGCTCGCCGAACATCGAGCCGGGCCCGAGGATCGCCAGCAGGTTCTCGCGGCCGTCGGAGGAGGTGCGCCCGAGCTTCACCTTGCCGTCGAGCACGATGTAGAGCTTGTCGCCGCTGTCGCCCTCGTGGAAGAGCACCTCGCCCCGCCGCAGCCGGGTCTCGGACATGGACGACCGCAGTGCCGACGCGGCCTCGTCGTCGAGCGCGCTGAAGAGCGGGGCCTGACGGAGCACGTCGTTGTCCACGGTTCCTCCAAGGATTCGGTACGGCGAGCCGGCGCCCCCAGACGAGGCCGGTCGGACGAACGCGTGTGGTGCGCGCAACGTCAGCCCGCATCCTAGCCAGTGGCCCACCTCACACCTAGCGGCCGCGACCGCCTGGCCTGTCTGCGGCTACCCGTAGGCTGGCCGCGTGCGGGTGATCACGACGGAGGCGGAGACGCCGACCGGCCTCGTCCGCCGGGCGAGGAAGATCGACCGGGTGCTCGCGGACACCTATCCCGACGCCAAGTGCGAGCTCGACTTCGACAACCCGTTCGAGCTGCTGGTCGTGACCGTGCTCAGCGCGCAGACGACCGACAAGCGGGTCAACCTGGTCCGGCCCACGCTGTTCGCGGCCTACCCCGACGCCAAGGCGATGGCAGCGGCCGACCGCGCCCATCTCGAGCAGATCATCGGCCCGCTCGGCTTCTTCCGCGCCAAGACCGAGTCGTTGCTCAAGCTCAGCGCAGCCCTCGTCGAGAGGTACGACGGCGCGGTCCCACCGCGGCTCGACGACCTGGTCACCCTCCCCGGGGTCGGCCGCAAGACCGCCAACGTGGTGCTCGGCAACGCGTTCGGCATCCCCGGCATCACCGTCGACACCCACTTCGGCCGGCTCGCCCGCCGGTTCGGGTGGACCCAGGAGACCGACCCGGTGAAGGCCGAGCACGCCGTCGGCGCGCTCTTCCCCAAGCGCGACTGGACCATGCTCAGCCACCACGTGATCTGGCACGGCCGCCGGGTCTGCCACGCCAAGAAGCCGGCCTGCGGGGCCTGCCCGGTCGCCCGCTGGTGCCCCTCGTTCGGCGAGGGACAGACCGACCCGGCCGAGGCGCAGAAGCTGGTCCGCACTGAGGGTCCCAACTGATGCGGGGTCTCGTGACGGTCGCTGCGCGACCTCCTCGACCACCGGGGCTGCTGGCGCTGGTTGCCGTCGCGGTCCTCCTCAGCGGCTGCGACCAGGGCGAGACCGCGGCGGGCTGCAACGTCGACGTCGACACCCAGGAGCTGCGCGACCTCAAGGCCGACGCCGGCATCGCCGACTGCTCGGCCGAGGGCGGCGACGCCGACCTCCCCGACGTCGAGCTGGCGTGCCTCGGCGGCGGCACCGCGGGGTCCCTCGCCGACATCGAGGGCCCGGCGGTCATCAACTTCTGGGCCTCGAACTGCCCGCCGTGCGTCGAGGAGATGCCTGCCCTGCAGGCGTTCCACGAGCAGTACGGCGACCAGGTCCCCGTCGTCGGGGTCGACTACCTGGAGACCTACCCAGGAGCGGCCCTCGACCTCGCCCGGCGAAGCGGCGTGACCTACCCGTCGTTCGTGGACGCCTGCGGCGACCTCGAGGGCACCGACCTGATCATCAGCGGCCTGCCGACCTTCGTCTTCGTCCGCGAGGACGGCTCGGTCAAGATCGCCGCGGGCGGGGTCGAGACCCTCGACGAGGTCGTGGAGCTCGCCGAGGCCAACCTCGGCATCGAGCTCGAGCGGAGTCCGGCGTGAGCGACCAACCGGCGTTCGCCGTACCCGACGACCTGCCCGACTGGCTGCTGCCGGTCGCCGAGGCGGCCAATGCGATCCAGGGCAGCGACCTGACGGCGTTCCTGCCGCCGGAGGGTTCTGACCCGCGGCGGGGCGCGGTGCTCATGCTGTTCGGCGAGGAGGACGGCCGCGGCGACCTGCTGCTGACCGAGCGCGCCCATGACATGCGGTCCCACCCGGGCCAGGTCTCCTTCCCCGGCGGCACGATCGACCCGGGCGAGACCGCGGTCGAGGCGGCGCTGCGGGAGGCACAGGAGGAGATCGGTGTCGACCCGGCCGGGGTCGAGGTGTTCGCCGCGCTGCCCGAGCTGTGGCTGCCGCCGTCGAACTTCGCGGTCACCCCGGTGCTCGGCTGGTGGCGCGAGAGCCACCCGGTCGAGGTCGCCTCGCCCGACGAGGTGCACGAGATCCACCGGGTCGTGCTCGACGAGCTGTTCGCCCCCGACCGCCGGATCGCCGTGCGCCACCCGAGCGGCTGGACCGGGCCGGGGTTCCTCATCGGCGACGACCTCGACGTCATCCTCTGGGGCTTCACGGGCGGGATCATCACCCGCTTCTTCGACTTCCTCGGGTGGCTGCCGCCGGTCGCGGAGCCGCCGGTCCACGACCTGCCCGACTACATGCTGGCCGAGTACCAGCGTCGCGTCGACGAGGCCGACGACGGCGAGCCCGACAGCCTTGACATCCTGGAGCCGGACGAGAGAGGGGGCGGCGCCTGATGGGTCTCAACCTGCTCGACTGGCTGCTGGTCGTCCTCGTGCTCGCCTACGCGCTCTCCGGCTACTGGCAGGGCTTCGTCACCGGCGCCTTCGCGACGGTGGGCCTGCTGCTCGGCGGCTTCCTCGGCATCTGGGTCGCACCGCTGGTGCTCGGCGGCTCCGAGCCGTCCCTCGGCGTCTCGCTCGGCGCGCTCTTCATCGTCATCCTGTGCGCCTCGCTCGGCCAGGCGCTGATGCAGTACGCCGGGGCCCGGGTCCGTGAGCAGATCACCTGGCAGCCGGTCCGCGCAGTCGACGCGGTCGGCGGCGCGGCGCTCTCGGCGGTGGCCGTGCTGCTCGTCGCGTGGGCGCTCGGCTACGCGATCTCCGGCACCCGGATCAACGGCGTCACCGAGCAGGTCCGCAGCTCCTGGGTCCTCGGCCGGGTCAACGCGGCGCTCCCGGCGTCCGCGCCCAACGTGCTGCAGGCCTTCAACCAGGTCGTCGGCACCGGGTTCTTCCCGCGCTACCTCGAGCCGTTCTCGCCGGAGCGGATCGTCAACGTCGCGCCCGGCCCCGACCGGCTCAAGAGCGACCCCCAGGTGCTCGCCACCGAGGACAGCATCCTCAAGATCCGCGGCGCCAACGACTGCGGTCGCGGCGTCGAGGGCACCGGCTTCGTCTTCGCGGTCGACCGGGTGATGACCAACGCCCACGTCGTCGCCGGCGTCGACGACCCCGAGGTCGAGATCGACGGCGGCACCGAGCTGGCCCGGGTCGTGCTCTACGACCCCGAGCTCGACATCGCGGTCCTCAGCGTCGACACGGGCGACGCGCCGATCCTGCAGTTCGACGAGTCGGTCGAGGCCGAGGACCCGGTCGCGATCGTCGGCTACCCGCAGGACGGGCCGTTCGACGTGCAGCCGGGCCGGATCCGCGCCAACCCGACGCTGCGCTCGCCCGACATCTACGGCATGGGCACCGTGCTCCGTGACGTCTTCTCGCTGCGCGGACTGGTGCGCCCCGGCAACTCCGGCGGCCCGATCATCACACCGTCCGGCGACGTCGCCGGCGTGGTCTTCGCCGCGTCGGTCGAGGACCCGGACACCGGCTACGCACTGACGGCCGAGCAGGTCGCCGACAGCGCCGACGAGGGTCGCGCCAGCGACTCCGAGGTCGACACCTCCGACTGCGCGGCCTGACCCGAACCCCCGGAAGGGACACGATGACCGAGAAGTACGTCGACTACGCGCTCGCCGAGGGCGCCGCCCGGATCACGTTCGTCGAGGGCGACCGCGGCAACCCGCTGCACCCCGCGATGGCCGAGCAGCTGCTCGCCGCCGTGCTGCGGGCGAAGGCCGACGGCGCCCGGGTGATCGTGCTCGCCGCCGAGGGCCGGTTCTTCTCCGTCGGCGGCGATCTCAGC
>NZ_JACEHF010000320.1 GCF_014180685.1 Nocardioides pelophilus
GCCTGGGGGGGCAACGACAAGTCGGACGAGGAGGGGAGTGGGGACGAGCCGAACGCGGTCGCGACCAAGGACGCCGAGCCCGAGACCTGGCCGCTGACCGGTCTCCCCGTCGAGCGTGGCGACTCCGCGGAGCAGGACCACCCGGTCCTGGTCCTCAAGCTCGACAACACCGAGGCCAGCGCACCCCAGCAGGGGCTCTCGCACGCCGACCTGGTGGTCGAGGAGCTGGTCGAGGGCGGCATCACCCGGCTCGCGGCGTTCTACTACTCCGACATCCCGGGCGACGTCGGTCCGGTCCGGTCGATGCGCGCCAGCGACATCGGCATCGTCTCGCCGGCCGACGGCGCGATGGTCACCAGCGGTGGCGCGGCGCAGACCGTCGAGCGGATCATCGACGCCGGCATCCGGATCTTCAACGAGGGCAGCCCCGGGTTCTACCGCGAGAGCAGCCGCAGCGCGCCGTACAACCTCTTCACCGACCTGGGCAAGGTCGCCGCGACGGCTGAGGACGACAAGGTCGCGCGGCCCGACGACTACCTCCCGTGGGGCACCGAGGGCGACCTGCCCGAGGGCCGCCCGGCCGGCACGCTGACCGCGGACTTCGGCTCGCACTCCACGAACTGGACCTTCCAGAACGGCAGCTACGTCAACCAGAACTCCTACGCCGGCGACGGCGACGAGTTCCCGGCCGACAGCGTGCTCGTTCTGCGGGTCGACGTCGGCGACGCCGGCTACACCGACCCGGCCGGCAACCCGGTCCCCGAGACGATCTTCGAGGGCGAGGGCAACGCGTTCCTCTTCCACGCCGGCAAGGTCGTCGAGGGCACGTGGAGCAAGGACGACCTGGGCTCGGCGATCGAGCTCGAGACCAAGGACGGCAAGCTCTCGGTGCCGGCCGGTCGGGTGTGGATCGAGCTGGTCCCGATCGACGCCAAGGGCGGCAGCGTCACCTTCGGCAAGTAGCCGATCTGCAATGCGCCGACCCGTCGCCAACTTGGCGACGGGTCG
>NZ_JACEHF010000321.1 GCF_014180685.1 Nocardioides pelophilus
CCGGCGTCGGTCGCCGCAGCCACTGACGCGCAGACCCGCTACCGGGGGTTCGTGCGTCACCCGTTCCCGTCCTGCTTCACCTGCGGCCCGGAGCGCCGGCCCGGCACCGGCCTCCGGATCTTCGCCGGCCCGCTGGCCGACGACCCGACCCGGGTGGCCGCCACGTGGACGCCGTACGACGTGAGCGTGCCGATCACCTGGGCGGCGCTCGACTGCCCCGGCGGCTGGGCGACCGACATCGACGAGCGGCCGATGGTGCTCGGGACCATCACGCTCCGGCTCGACCACCTGCCGGTCACCGGCGAGCAGTACGTCGTCGTCGGCGAGGTCCGCGGCAGCGAGGGCCGCAAGACCTTCACCGCATCGTCGCTCTACGACTACGACGGCGGCCTCCGCGCCACCGCCGAGCACGTCTGGATCACCGTCGATCCGGCGACGTTCTCGTGAACCGGACGCCGTCGACATCCTGGGAGTAGTGTCGTAACAAGGCGCGTCACTGACGTGACGAGCCCCGGCGATTCTTCCTTTCGCCGATCATCGTGAGGACCCGCCGTGGTCAGCAACTACCGTCAAGGCAGCCGTGCGCGGATAGCTGTATCCGCCCTGCTGATCGGGTTGCTCGCCGTCCTGGCGCCCACCCCGCCGGTGCACGCGGCCACGTTCACGGTCTCGACGTTCGCCGCGCTGCAGAGCGCCGTGAACTCCCCCAGCCCGGTGACCGTGGTGCTCGCCGCCGACATCACCAGCACGGGCACCGGCCTGACCCTCCCCACGGGCAGCGACGTCACCCTCGACCTCAACGGCCACACCCTCACCCTCACCGGCGGCGCCGACCAGGCGGGCATCCGCACCAGCCGCGCCTCCCTCACCATCGAGGCCACCGGCGGCGGCACCATCAACGCCACCGGCGGCCGCTTCGGCAGCGGCGTCGGCGGCGCCAGGTTCGGCCCGGGGGGCACCACCACCGTCAAC
>NZ_JACEHF010000322.1 GCF_014180685.1 Nocardioides pelophilus
CCTGCGGGCCACCCTGCTCGACCGGGCCACCGAGGACGGTGCCGTCTACGGCTCCAAGGCCGTCGGCGAGCCGCCGCTGATGCTGGCCTTCTCGGTGCGCGAGGCGCTGCGGGACGCCGTGGCCGCGTTCGGCGGCTCGGCTGGAGTGCCCGTCGAGCTGGCGTCGCCGGCCACCCCCGAGGCGGTCTACTGGGCGATCGAGAAGGCGCGGGCGGACTGACATGGACTGGCTGCGAGCGTTGCAGGAGTGCCGCGAGCGGCGTACGCCGTGCGTGCTGGTGACCGTGACCGAGGTGCGCGGCCATGCGCCGCGCGATGCCGGCGCGAAGCTGGTGGTCACGGCTGAGCAGACGTGGGGGAGCGTCGGGGGCGGCAACCTCGAGGAGGCGGCCGTACGCCGTGCCCGGGGACTGCTGCGCGGGCTCCGGGCCACGGGCGCGGCCTCCCCTGTCACCGAGCGGCACACGCTCTCGGACAAGGTGCCGGTCGAGCACGGGGTGCAGTGCTGCGGCGGCGAGGTGACGCTGCTGCTCGAGCCGGTCGCCGTCCGGCCGTCGGTCGCGGTGTTCGGGCTGGGGCACGTGGGCTACGAGATCGGCCTGCTGCTGAGCCGGCACGAGCTCGAGGTCCACCTGGTCGACTCCCGCGCCGACGAGCTCGCGGACGCGCGGATCGCGCCGCTGCGCGCCGGCCCCGCCGACATCCGGGTGCACCAGGTCCCGGTGCTGCCCGAGCTGGTGGTCGCCGAGCTGCCGCCCGGCACCCACGTCCTCGTGCTCACCCACGACCACGCCGAGGACCTCGCGATCCTCGACGCGCTGCTGCGGTCGGACGTGCCAGCGACGATCGGTCTCATCGGTTCGGCGGCCAAGTGGACCCGGTTCCGCGGCAAGCTCGCCGACCTCGGGCACCCGCCGGAGGCCCTCGGTCGGGTCCGCACACCGATCGGCG
>NZ_JACEHF010000323.1 GCF_014180685.1 Nocardioides pelophilus
CGTCCCGGCCGGGCCGGCCGCGCCCCGGCGGGTGCCCTCGCGGCACGGGGTGCAGGCGCCGCAGCTCTCCTCGGCGCCGAAGCGCCACAGGTGGGCGAGGAGGTCCGCGCGGGAGACCCGAGCGTCGATCGCGACCAGGCTGCCGTGACCGAGCGCGACCCCGGCCGGTGCGAGTGCGGACTCCAGCAGCGGCAGGTCCAGCTGCGAGGGTGCCAGGAAGCCGCCCAGCGGGCCGCCCACCTGCAGCGCGCGCAGGGGGGCGTCGTCCACGAGGCCACCGCCGAGCTCCTCGACGATCCGTCGCAGCGGAGTTCCGAGCTCCACCTCGTAGGCGCCCGGCCGCGCGAACCGCTCGGTCAGGCAGACCAGCGACGTGCCGGACTCGAGCGGGTGCCCGAGGCGCGCGTACGCAGCACCGCCGTCGGCGAGGATCGCCGGGACCGCGGCGAGGGTCTCGACGTTGTTCACCGCTGTCGGGCGGCCGAGGTAGCCGTGCCGGGTGGGGTACGGCGGCCGGACCCGGACGGTGCCGCGGAGCCCCGCCATCGACCGCAGCAGCGAGGTCTCCTCGCCGGCGACGTAGGAACCGTGACCGGCCACCACCTCGACGTCGAAGTCGACGCCGCTGCCGTGGATGTCGGTGCCGAGGTGGCCGGCGGAGCGTGCCGCCTCGACCGCGCGCATCACCGCCGTGCGCGCCCGGGGGTACTCCGAGCGGACGTAGACGAAGCCGGCGGTGGCGCCGCAGGCGAGTCCGGCCAGGGCGAGACCCTCGAGCACCCGCCCGGGATCGCGCTCCATGAGCAGCCGGTCCGCGAACGAGCCCGGGTCGCCCTCGTCGCCGTTCGCCACCACGAACCGCGGGCCGGGACCGTCGACCGCCTGCACCGCCGCCCACTTGTCCGCGGTCGGGAAGCCGGCGCCGCCGCGACCGCGCAGGCCGGCCAGCC
>NZ_JACEHF010000324.1 GCF_014180685.1 Nocardioides pelophilus
GCCAGCCGCCGAGGAGCGGGCCGACCGCGGCGGCGACGCCACCGAGGCCGGACCAGGCGCCGACCGCGGCCGCGCGGTCGTCGGCGTGGAACGAGGCGGCGATGATCGCCAGGCTGCCGGGCGTCAGCAGCGCCCCGCCGATGCCCTGAAGCCCGCGGGCGGCGATCAGGGTGCCGATGTCCGGCGCGAGCCCGCAGAGCAGCGACGCGAGCGCGAACCACACCACCCCGATCAGGAAGATCCGGCGCCGGCCGAACCGGTCACCGAGCGAGCCGCCGAGCAGGATCAGCGCGGCCAGGGTGAGCGTGTAGGCGTTGATGGTCCACTGCAGCCCGCCGAAGCCGGCGTCGAGGTCGTCGCCGATCCGGCCGAGCGCGACGTTGACGACCGTCGCGTCGAGCATGGCCAGGCCGGAGCCCAGCACCGTGGTCAGCAGCACCCAGCGACCGCGGGCGCTGCCCATCCGCAGGGAGGCAGGTTCCGCGGCCGCGGTCGTCACCCGACGACGACCTCGATCCGCTGGAACTCCTTGAGCTCGGTGTAGCCGGTGGTCGCCATCGACCGCTTGAGCGCACCGACCAGGTTCATGGTGCCGTCGGCGACCCGGCTGGGACCGAAGAGGATCTCCTCGATCGTGCCGATCTGCTCGAACTGCACCCGCTGACCGCGCGGCAGGTCGTGGTGGTGCGCCTCCGCCCCCCAGTGGAAGCCGCGACCGGGGGCGTCGGTCGCGCGGGCGAACGGCGAACCGACCATGACCGCGTCGGCCCCGCACGCGATGGCCTTGGCGAGGTCGCCGGAGCGACCGATCGAGCCGTCGGCGATCACGTGGACGTAGCGGCCCCCGGACTCGTCGAGGTAGTCGCGACGGGCGGCGGCGACGTCGGCGACCGCCGAAGCCATGGGTACGGCGACGCCGAGCACGGAGCGGGTCGTGTGCGCAGCAC
>NZ_JACEHF010000325.1 GCF_014180685.1 Nocardioides pelophilus
CCGTCGCCGGCGTCGACCCGGTGCGCGACCACCCGGACGCGGTGACGGTGACCGTCGCCGGCGACGTGATGCTCGTCCGCGGGGTCCCGGACGCCGCTGCGGCGCTCGCACCGATGCGCGCGCTGCTGCGGCGCGCCGACCTCGCGGTGGGCAACCTCGAGAGCACGCTCTCCACCGCGGGCAGCCCGACCCAGGGCGACGACTCGTTCGGTGGCAGCCCGGCGCTGCTGCGGGTGCTCCGCGGGGCGGGCTTCGACGCGGTGTCCCTCGCCAACAACCATGCCGGCGATTTCGGGGCGACGGCGCTGGTCGAGACCGTCGACCTGCTCGCCGCGAGCCCGGTCGTGCCGTTCGGCGCCGGGGCGGACCTCGAGGCCGCGTCGCAGCCCGCCTTCCTCGAGGCGGGAGGCGTCCGGTTCGCCTTCGTCGGCTTCAACGCGATCGGCGAGACGCCCGCCGCGAGCGACGGCACCCCGGGTGCGCTGTCGGTCCGGATGCCGCCGCGGACCGGGCCGCTCGTGCCGGCCGACCTCGCCCGCGTCACCCGGATCATCGGTCGGGCCGAGCGGCAGGCGGACGCGGTCGTCGTACTCCCGCACTGGGGGACCCAGTACACGCACACCCCGGAACCCGTCCAGCGCCAGGTCGCGCGCGAGCTCGTCCGTGCCGGCGCCGACCTGGTCGTCGGCGGTCACCCGCACTGGGTGCAGGGCGTCGACGCCGTGGCCGGCGTGCCGGTGCTGCACTCGCTGGGCAACTTCGTCTTCGACATGGACTTCATGGAGCAGACGCTGGAGGGCGTGCTGCTGGAGACGACCTGGTGGGGGAGCGAGCTGAAGGCGCTCCGCCTCGTCCCCTACGCGATGGACCCGGTGGCCTTCGCCCCGCGGCCGGTCACCGGCGGCCGGGCCGAGGAGGTCCTCG
>NZ_JACEHF010000326.1 GCF_014180685.1 Nocardioides pelophilus
CCGCCGCCTGGCGGACGTCCTCGGCGGTGCGCGGTGCCCGGGCGAGGTCGTCGGCCACGACGACCCGCGCCGCCAGCTCGCGCGCGCCGCGCGCCGGGACGAACCGCCGGGTGAGCGGCGGTGCCATGACCACCGGGCCGTCGGGCGCCCCCTTGTCCGGCCGGTCCCTCAGCTGGGTGCCGGTCGCGGCCGGGTCCGGCGGCGGCGCGGGTCGGTCCTCACCGCACGCTGCCGTGCCGGCCAGCACCACGCCGGCGAGGAGCGACGCGACGGCGCGTCTCACTTGCCGCGCTCACCGCCGGGCACCCAGAGCACGTCGCCGTTCTCCCGGTTGGCGTAGCGGGCGAGGATGAACACCAGGTCGGAGAGGCGGTTGAGGTAGGTGATCGCGAGCTTGTTCATGCTGTCGCCGTGGACGGAGTACGCCGCCCAGGCCGCGCGTTCGGCTCGTCGTACGACGGTGCGGGCGACATGCAGGTGCGCCGCGCCCGGGGTGCCGCCGTTGAGGATGAACGAGCGCAGGTTCGGGACCGCGGCGTTGTAGTGGTCGCACCACGCCTCGAGCCGGTCGACGTACTCCTGCTCGATGCGGAGCGGCGGGTACTCCGGGTCGGCGACCACGGGGGTGCAGAAGTCCGCCCCGACGTCGAAGAGGTCGTTCTGCACGTGGGTCAGCACCTTGACCACGTCGTCGTCCAGCTCTCCGGTGGCGATGGCGACGCCCAGGTGGGCGTTGGCCTCGTCGACCTCGGCGTAGGCCGCCAGCCGAGGGTCGGTCTTCGAGGTCACGCTCATGTCGCCGAGTCGGGTCTCGCCGGCATCGCCGGTGCGCGTGTAGATGCGGGTGAGGTTGACCATGACCCGAGCCTACGGCCGCCCGACCGGTCGCGCGGCGTCGCCTACGCCCCGATCGACCACC
>NZ_JACEHF010000327.1 GCF_014180685.1 Nocardioides pelophilus
GCGCCTCCGCCGGCTCCGCCGGCTCCGCCGGCTCGGCCGGATCGGTTCGTGTCGGTGGTGCCGGTCGTCTCGAACCGCACGACCCCGGTCGCAGGAGGCTCGTCCGCGGCATCGACCTCGACGACCGTCACCCCGCGCAGACCGTCCGGCGGCACCACGCCGCGTGCGGAGCCCGGGCCGTCGACCACGAGCAGGACGTGCGGGAGCTGGGGCTGGGCACTGTGGGGCTGGGCACTGTGGGGCTGGGCACTGTGGGGCTGGGCACTGTGGGGCTGGGCACTCGTCGGCGGGGCAGCCCGGCCGAACGGGGCGCGCTCGCCCAGGGCCGGCAGCAGCGCGGCGAGGTCGACGGCCGCCGAGCTGATCAGGCGGGCCGGGCCGACCGCGTCGGTGCGGTCAGCGCTGTGGGCGTGCGGGAGCCACTTGACCCACTCCCACTCGTCGATGGTCTCGTCGGTCGTCAGCACGCCGACGGTCAGGTGGTCGGGGGAGTGCAGCACCGCCGCGGAGCACACCAGCGCTCGCACCAGACCGCGAGCGGTCGCCGGGTCGCCCGACACGGCGATCCGGTGGAACCTGCGCAGGTCGACCGCGGCCGGCAGGTCGGCCAGGGTGCGATGGGTGTCCAGCAGCCGGCGGACCGCGGCTACCGCGGCCGGGTCGGCGTCGTCGGCGTCGAGGTCGTCCGGAGCCGTGAGCTCGACGGAGAGCGGCTGCGCGCACCCGCCGTACCGGACCTGCAGGAAGGCGGGGTCGTCCGGCCCCCGCTCCCACACCCGCGAGCCGTCGGCGGCGACGGCGGGGAGCGCTGCGGGACCGGGGTGCAGCCAGGCGAGCGTCCGGCGCTGGTCGGCCGCAGCCCGCCGTACGGCGGCGCGGACGCCCGCCAGGTGGCGCAGGTAGCCAC
>NZ_JACEHF010000328.1 GCF_014180685.1 Nocardioides pelophilus
GAAGCCTCCCTCGATCATGGCGGCGAGCAGGTGGTAGGCCGACGAGCGCGGGAGCCCGACCGCAGCCGTGACCCGCTCCAGCGGCACCGGCTCCGGCTGCGCCGCCAGGAACCGCAGCACCCGCAGGGCGCGGGTCGCGGACGGCACCTGTCCCATCTGGCTCCTCCGGTCAGTCTCGTATCCGAGACACCATCTCGCGTGGATGACTGGTGGCACAAGCGCCGCGGGCGTTGGATGGGGGCATGGAGCAGAGGTACGTCGAGGTCGGGGTCGGTCCGGTGTCGTTCGCGGACGTGGTGGCGGTCGCCCGGGACGGTGCCGGCGTTCGTCTCGGCGCCGATGCGGAGACGGCGATCGACCGGGCGCGCACGGTGGTCGACGAGCTGGCGGCGTCGCCGACGCCCACGTACGGCGTCTCCACCGGGTTCGGGGCGCTGGCGACCCGCCACATCGCGCCGGAGCTGCGCACCCAGCTGCAGCGCTCGCTGGTGCGGTCGCACGCCGCCGGGTCGGGACCGGAGGTCGAGCGCGAGGTCGTCCGGGCGCTGATGCTGCTGCGGCTGTCGACGCTGGCGACCGGTCACACCGGCGTCCGGCGCGCGACCGCCCAGCTCCTGGCCGGGCTGCTGACCCACGGCATCACGCCGGTGGTCCGCGAGTACGGCTCGCTCGGGTGCTCCGGCGACCTGGCGCCGCTCGCGCACTGCGCGCTGGCGCTGATGGGGGAGGGCGAGGTCCGCGACGCTGCCGGGGAACTGGTGCCCGCCGCCGACGCGCTCGCCGCGGCCGGGCTCGCGCCGGTCGAGCTCGCCG
>NZ_JACEHF010000329.1 GCF_014180685.1 Nocardioides pelophilus
CAGGTGCGGCAGGTCGCGTCGTACCTCCTCGCGCCGGAGGCGCTGCGACCGCGGCTCGATCCGGCCGGCGACCACCCAGACCGCCGCAGCGGCGACCAGCCCGGCGAGCGGTGCCGCCGGCCCCCCGAGCAGGACCGCGGCCCCCGTCCCGGAGAGCACCGCACAGGGCAGTCGCCAACGGTGCAGCCCACCCTCGCGCTCCGCCGGCCGCGGTGCCGCGCGCGGGCCGGCCGCCGGCGGGAACCGCAGCGTCCCGGGCACGACGAGGGCAGCGACCAGGCCGGCGAGAGCGGTCGCGACGACCAGCAACGTCACCGCCCCCGCTCGACGTCGCGGGCGAGGGCCTCGATCCAGGCGAGGCCGGCGAGGGCGCAGGCGACCCCGCCGGCCAGGCAGGCCAGTCCGACCGGGTGTCCGAGCAGGAACGACCAGGGGTCGGCGCCCGCGCCGCTCCCCATCAGCAGCGCGACCAGCGGCAGCCCGGCGACCAGGCGTGCGGTCGCGCGGGCGGACGCCAGCTCGCCGGTCACGACACGTCGGGTCTGCTCCGCGTCCCGCAGCTCCTGGGCGACCCGGGCCAACGCGTCGGCCAACCCGTGGCCGGTGCGGTGGGCGACCTGCCAGGCGGCGGCGACCACCCGGAGGTCGCCCGCGCCCGGGACGGCCGCGAGCTCGCGGAGCGCGGTCGGCACGTCGCCACCGGCCGCCCCTGCTCGACTGACCGGCATCAGGTCGGGCCACTCGGCGGCCGCTCGGCGGAGGG
>NZ_JACEHF010000033.1 GCF_014180685.1 Nocardioides pelophilus
CCGGCTCCGCACGTTCGCCACCGTGCCGGACCACGACAAGCCGGTCGCGATCGCGCTGGCCGCCACCGACCCGGCCAACCCCTACGGCGCGGCCCTCCCCTGGCCCGCCGACCCGGGCGACGGCGGACACCGGCCCGGTCGCAAGGCGGGCGCGATCGTCGTACTCGTCGACGGGGCGCTGGTGCTCTACGTCGAGCGCGGTGGCCGCACCCTGCTCACCTGGAGCGACGAGGACGACCTCCTCGGTCCGGCCGCGGAGGCGCTCTCGACCGCCGTCCGCCGAGGCACCCTGGGCCGGCTCACCGTCGAGAAGGCCGACGGCGCGCCGCTGCTCGGGTCCGGGCCGAGCGCGCTGCGCGCCGCGCTCGATGCCGCCGGCTTCGTGGCCACCCCGCGCGGGCTGCGGATCCGGGCCTAGCAGTCATGCCCGAGGGTGACGCCGTCTTCCTCACCGCGCGCCGGCTCGACCGTGCGCTCGCGGGTCGCGTCCTGACGGCGACCGACTTCCGCTGGCCGTCGCTGGCGACCGTCGACCTCTCCGGCGCCGTGGTCCGCGGCACCGGCACCCACGGCAAGCACCTGCTGACCCGCCTCGAGCACGACGGCCGCGAGCTCACGCTCCACACCCACCTGAAGATGGAGGGGGTCTGGCGGATCGTCGATGCCGGGCGGCGCTGGCCTCGGCCGGCGCACGAGGCGCGGGTCGTGCTCCGCACCGACGGCCGGGAGGCCGTCGGCTTCGCGCTCGGCCTGGTCGAGCTGTTCCCCACCGCAGACGAGGGCGGGGCCATCGGCCACCTCGGTCCGGACCTGATGGCCGAGCAGTTCGACGAGCCGGACGCGCTGCGCCGCCTCCTCGCCGACCCGGACCGGGTCCTGGGCGAGGCGTTGCTCGACCAGACGGTCGTCGCCGGCATCGGGACCATCTACCTGGCCGAGCTCTGCTTCCTCCAGGGTGCCCACCCCTTGGGGTCGGTCAGCGCCGTGGGTGACCCGGCGCGACTGCTCCGCCGCGGTCGACAGCTGCTGAAGAACGGCGTCTACCACGGCCGGCCCACCACGGCCGGTGAGCGCAAGGGCACGGTCTGGGTCTACCGCCGCCAGCGCCAACCGTGCCTGCGGTGCGGCACCCCGATCCGGGCCGGCTCGGTCGGCGAGGCCGGCCGCGAGCGCACGACGTACTGGTGCCCCTCGTGCCAGCCTGAGAGCTCCCTGTGACCCCGGTCGCGTCGGGAACGGGCGCCCGGCCAGTCACGTTGAAATGGACGTGCACCAGCATTTCAACGGACTCAAGACGGCCGCCCTGTTCGCGGCCATCATCGGCCTGCTCCTGGCCGTCGGCGGCGCGATCTCGGCCGCGACCGGCAGCTCGATCTTCATCTGGGTCTTCGCACTGATCGGCGTCGGCGCGACGGCGTACGGCTACTGGAACTCCGACAAGCTTGCGATCCGCGCCATGCACGCCTACCCCGTCACGGAGGCGCAGGCGCCGGCGATGCACCGGATCGTGCGCGAGCTGTCGACCGCCGCCGGCAAGCCGATGCCACGGCTCTACATCTCCCCCACCGACGCCCCCAACGCCTTCGCGACCGGACGCAACCCCGCCAACGCAGCCGTGTGCTGCACCGAGGGCATCCTCCGGCTGCTCGACGAGCGTGAGCTGCGCGGGGTCCTCGGCCACGAGCTCATGCACGTCTACAACCGCGACATCCTCACCTCGTCGGTGGCGGCCGCGGTCGCCGGTGTGATCAGCTCGGTCGGCCAGTTCCTGGCGTTCACGTCGATCTTCGGCGGCGGCGACGACGAGGACAGCCCGAACCCGCTGGCCCTCATCGCGATGGCGCTGCTCGCGCCGTTCGCGGCGATGGTGATCCAGTTCGCCATCAGCCGCACCCGTGAGTACGACGCCGACGAGGACGGTGCCCGGCTGACCGGCGACCCGCTCGCCCTGGCCTCGGCCCTCCGCAAGCTCGAGCACGGCACGCAGCGGGCGCCCCTCCCAGCGACCCCGCAGCTCCAGAACGCGAGCCACCTGATGATCGCGAACCCGTTCCGCGCCCAGGACATCTCACGCCTGTTCGCCACCCACCCGCCGATGGCGGAGCGGATCGCGCGCCTGGAGCTGGCGGCACACCAGCAGCGCTAGTCGCCACACCGGCCCCATTGCTCACATCAGGCAGGCAGAACTCCCGCTTGTCGGGCATTGCACTGCCCGACAAGTGCAGGGATCCCCGGTCGACCGGGGATTCCTGCGCGGCGCCGCCTCAGGCGGCAGACGCCACGACAGTGTCGGGCTTGGTGCGCGAGGCGATGGGGGTGGGCGCGAGCGCGCCTTCCTCGACGGCCACGGCGTCGGCGACGTTGCGCAGCACCTCGGAGAGCGGGACCTCGAGGGCGTCGCACAGCGAGGCGAGCAGCTCGGAGGAGGCTTCCTTCTGGCCGCGCTCGATCTCGGAGATGTAGCCGAGGCTCACCCGGGCGGTGCCGGACACCTCACGCAGGGTCAGGCCGAGCTCGGACCGGCGCTCGCGAAGCACGTCACCGAGCGTGCGTCGGAACAGCGCCATGGCGATCTCCTCTCGTCATCCCGACCATCTCCCGCAGCCGTCCGGCCCGCGGTCTCTGACCAACGCTACCCGAGCCCCCGATGTTCCGGGTCGCGACCGGCCGAGGACGCCGGACAGCGGCTGTCATGCGTCGATCATCGCGCGCAGCGCCGACAGTGCTCCGTCGACGGTCGCGGCCTGGATCGCGCCCCGGTCGCCGTCCAGTGCCAGCCGCACCACCTCGGTGCCCTCCGGCCCGGCGACGCCGATGAAGACGGTGCCGACGGGTTCGCCCTCCTGGGTGTCGGGCCCGGCCACGCCGGTGGTGCTGAGGGCGTACGTCGTCCGGAGCAGGGCGCGCACACCCTCGGCCATCGACCGGGCACACTCCGCCGAGATGACGCCGTGCTCAGCCACCAGGCTGTCCGGCACGCCGAGCACGGCCACCTTCACGGCGGTGGCGTAGCTGACCACTCCGCCCGCGAAGACCGCCGACGAGCCGGGGACGTCGGTGACCCGTGCGGCGAGTCGGCCGCCGGTGATCGACTCGGCCGTCGCCAGCGTCGCGTCGAGCTCCTCGAGCCGGTCGACGATGGAGGTTGCCTCGCTCATGCCGCGATCGTAGGGGGCCGGCCCGCGACGCGGACCGGCCCCTCACGCACTCCGTTCGGCTACGGCCGCACCGTCAGGCTGGCGGTGCCGGTCCCGGCCTTGACGAACTCGTCGCCGGAGTACCTGATCGTCACCGTGTACGGCGTGGCCGAGGCCGGCAACCGGTTCCTCACCAACGTCGCCACGACGCGGCCGTCCACCAGCGTCGCCACCGGACCCAGCAGGACCCCGTCCGCCTTCAAGAACACCGTCCCGGTCGGGACCACACCGGTGGCCTTGACCCTGACCGTCATCGTCCCCGACTGCCCGAACTGCATCGAGGTGTCGAACCCGATCACCGTCGGCGTGGCCTTCTGGACGACCAAGGTGGCCGTCCCGGTCCCGGGCCTCACGAACGGGTCGCCGCTGTAGCTGATCGTCACCTCGTAGACCCCGGGCGGGACCCGCTTGGCGAGGATCGTCGCGGCCGTCATCCCGTCGGTCAGGGTCCCGGTGCCGAGCACCACGCCGTCTGCCCGCAGGGTCACCTTGCCGGTCGGGACCACACCCGTGGCACCCACCCGCACGGCCATCAACGAGCCGGAGCCGTACTCGAGCACGGTCCGCGTCCCGACCACCGTCGGCGTCGCCTTCGCGACCGTCAACGTCGCCGTGCCCGTCGACGGCTTCACGGAACCGTCACCGAGGTAGGAGATCGTCACCTGGTGCGAGCCCGGACCGACCCGCTTCGACAGGATCGGCACGTCGGCCTCGCCGTCGGTCAGCTGGGCCTGACCCAGAACCACGTCTCCGACACGGAGCACGACCCGACCGGTCGGCACCACACCGTCGGCCGAGACCGTCACGTGCATCGAGCTGCCCTGTCCGTAGACCTGGCTCACGTTCGTGCCCGTGACCGTCGAGTCGGCCTTGGCGACCGTGATCGGGACGATGACCTCGGTGCCGGTCGCCTGACCGACGAGGGTCAGCGTCACCGCTCCGGCCGGCGTACCGTCGGGCAGCGCCACGTCGACGTGAGCGGTGCCGTACTGGTCGTAGACGGCCGTGCCGATCGTGTTGTCCAGCGTCGCCGTGCCGAGCACGGTGTCGCCGAGCTTGACCTGGACCTCGGTGTCCTTGACGTCACCGGGGGCCGACATGGTCCACGACGCGACGTCGAACTCGACGTTCTGACCGGCGGTGTAGCTGTCGGCCACGTTGTGCACCTCGACCGCCCGCTGGCTGTAGTCGACCGGCAGCGGCGAGCTCGCGGTCTGCTCGTCCATGTAGGTGACCATCGCCTGCAGGTCGGTGACACCCCACTGGGCCTTGCCGGAGCCGTTGGCGAACTCCCGGAAGTTGTCACCACCCGATGCCAGGAAGGCGTTGACCGTCACCGAGTACGACGTCTCCGGGTCGATCGCGACCCCGTTGAGCCACATGCCGGTGACCTCACCCTGGAACGTGTCGACCCCGTTCACCGTGACCGGAGTCTCGACGTAGGTGTAGGTGAAGCCCTCGGACACACCGAGCCGCAGGAACGGCCGTGACGCCACCGTGCCCGACGGACCGTCGGCCGTGCGCTGCCACTGCTGCTCGAGAACCGTCTCGATCTGAGCGCCGGTCAGGTCCATGTTGGTCAACCCGTTGGCGAACGGCTGCACGGTGGCGGCCTGCCGGTAGGTCAGCTCACGGACGTCACCGTTCAGCGTTCCGATCATGTCGGCCCGCAGACCACCGGGGTTCATGAACGCGATCTGCGCGCCTCCCTGCTCGACCGGCGTCTGCTCGCGCTGCACCTCGGCGACCAGGTTGCCGAGCGTGGACTCGCCACCGCGGTTCTCCGTGGTGCCGTTGGCCAGCTTGGCGCGGTTGAACGGAGCAGCGATCGGACCCAGCACCTGCGCCCCGATCGGAGCCGCGAAGTCGATCGCGTCGTGCACGATCGAGACCACGTTCGGGTCCTCGGTGAAGTTGGCCTCGGTCAGCGCCAGGACCGCCTGGGTCTTCGCGGCGACCTCGCCCGTGGCGTCGTCGACGGAGAAGACCAGCTGGTTGAGGTTCTGGCCGTACTGGCCGGCCGAGACCACCGGACGCTCGGTCACCGCACGGTTGGCGTCGACCCACTCCTGCACCGGGAAGGAGCAGTTGTAGGCCAGGTGCGTGTGGCCGGAGATGATCGCGTCCACGTCGGCCGAGGTGTTCTGGGTGATGTTGCCCCAGACGGTGTTCGGGTCGGTGAAGTTCGGGCTTGCGCACGACGTGCTGGGCGAGCCCTCGTGCACCAGCAGCACGACCATGTCCGCGCCGCCGGCCTTCAGGTCGGCCGCCGCCGCGTTCGTGGCGTCCACGATGTCCGTGACGGTGACCCCCTCGATGCCCGCCGGGGAGACCAGGGCCGGAAGCTCCTCGGTCACTGCACCGACGAAGCCGACCGTGATGCCACCGAAGTCCTTGGTCCAGGTCTCGGCCAGGTCGTCGCGACCTGCCGGCTCCTCGACGTTGGCCCCGATGTACTCCCAGGTCGCCCGGTCCTGGACCCGGCCCACCAGGTCCTCATAGCCCTGGTCGAACTCGTGGTTGCCGACTGCCGACACCTCGAGACCCGCTTCGTTGAGCGCGTCGATCGTCGGCTCGTCGTCCTGGACGAACGACTCGAACGTCGATGCACCGATCAGGTCGCCCGCGGCCGCGAACACCGTGTTCGGGTTCTCTCCGCGCAGCTCCTTCACCGCACCCGACAGCACGGCCGCCGGGCAGACGTAGTCGTCGCAGTCCTGGCCCAGCGGCGCCTCGTCGCGGACCAACCGGCCGTGGAAGTCGTTGGTGCCGAGGATCTGGACATCGGTGATGCCGTCGTCGACCTGGATGACCACTGGCACCTCGGTGCCGGTCTGCTGGCCCACCAGGGTCAGCTCGTGGTCGCCATCGGTCAGATCGGCGGGGAGCGCGAAGCTCACGGAGGCCGTGCCGTAGTCGTCGTACGGCTGCGTGCCGATGGTGTTGTCCAGCGTCGCTGTGTCGAGCACGTCGGCGCCGAGCTTGACCTGGATCTCGGTGTCCTTGACGTCGCCGGCGTTGGACATGCTCCACGACGCGACGGCGAACTCGACGGTGTCGCCCTCGCCGTACGTCGCAGGCGCGCTGACCGGGAACTCGACCTCGACCGCCCGCTGGCTGTAGTCGACGGGCAGCGGCGTACCGACCGGGGCGAACTCGGCCATGTAGTCGACCATCGCCTGCAGGTCGACCTTGCCGGTGTCCACCTTGTTGGTGCCGTTGGCGAGCTCGTGGAAGTTGTCGCCACCGGTGCCGAGGAACGAGTTGACCGTCACCGAGTACGGCGCCGCCGGGTCGATCGGGACGCCGTTGAGCCACATCCCGGTGACCTCACCGCGGGTCGTCTGCACCGGCGATGCCGGCGGTACCGACACGGTCTCCGGCTCCGTCGTGTAGGTGTAGGTGAAGCCCTCGGACACACCGAGCCGCAGGAACGGCCGCGACGGCACGTTGCCCGTGAGGGTGCGCTGCCACTGCTGCTCGAGGAGCGTCTCGATCTGCTCACCGGTCAGCACCATGTTGACCAGCGTGTTCGCGAAGGGCTGGACGTTCGCGGCTTCGCGGTAGGTCAGGTCGAACGTGCCCCCGTTGGCGACTCCGGCCATGTCGGCGCGCAGACCACCCGGGTTCATGAACGCGATGTCGGCCTCGACACCGGCCTCCGGCAGCTGGGTCGCCCAGCGCTGCACCTCGGCGACGAGGTTGCCGAGGGTGGACTCACCACCACGGTTCTCGGTGCCGGGGGCGGATGCCGGGTTGTAGATGGCGCGGTTGAACGGACCGTCGATCTGCCCGAGGACCGCGGCGCCCGCGGTCTCGGCGAAGTCGACCGCGGCGTCGACGATCAGCTGGACGTCCGGGTCGGGCGCGTAGCCGACGCCGGCCGTCCCGATCACGTCCTGGTCGATCGCCAGCAGCTGGTCGGTCACGGTGTCGAAGTTGAAGACCAGCTGGTTGAGGTTGGTGCCGTACTGACCGGCGGAGACCACCGGTCGCTTGGTCACCGTGCGCGTCTCGTCGACCCAGTCCTGCACCGTGTAGCGGCAGTTGTAGGCCAGGTGCGTGTGGCCGGAGATGATCGCGTCCACGTCGGCCGACGTGTTCTGGACGATGTTGCCCCAGGCGGTTGCCGGGTCGGTGAAGTTCGTCGACGAGCAGTCGGTCGAGGGCGAGCCCTCGTGGACCAGCAGCACGACGACGTCAGCGCCAGCGGTCTTGAGCGCAGCGGCCTCCGCGTTGACCGAGTCGACGATGTCGAGCACGGTGACTCCGGTCATGCCCGCCGGGTTGACCAGGACCGGGAGGTCCTCGGTGACCGCTCCGACGAAACCGATGTCGACGCCGTCGACGGTCTTGGTCCAGCTCTCGGCCAGGTCGTCGCGGCCCTCGGGCTCGTCGATGTTGGCCGCGATGTACTCCCAGTTCGCCCGGTTCTGGACGCGGCCCACGAGGTCCTCGTAGCCCTGGTCGAACTCGTGGTTGCCGGCTGCGGAAACCTCGAGGCCCATCTCGTTGAGCGCGTCGATGGTCGGCTCGTCGTCCTGGATGAAGGACTCGAAGGTGGAGGCACCGATCAGGTCACCGGCGGCGGTGAAGATGGTGTTCGGGTTCTCCGCCCGGAGCTCCTCGACGGCAGTGGCGAACGGCGCCGCACCCGCGGCGTTTCCACCGTCGGGCAGCAGCCGGCCGTGGAAGTCGTTGGTGCCGAGGACCTGGATCTGCTTGGTCGTCGTCGGCACCACCGGAGGCAGGTCGAGACCGACGATCTCGGGGTTGTGGTCCGAGGTCGCGAACGGGTCGCCGGCGTCGAAGAAGATCGTCGCGTTGTAGTTGTAGCGGCTGTACTGGTAGGCGATCGACTCGTTGGCGTTGATCTCCCAGATGTCCGCACCGGTCACCATGTCCATCGCCGCGGTGTTGCCGAGGATGTGGTCGACGGAGCCGGAGCGACCGTCGAAGGAGTAGCTCTCCTCGGTGGTGTCGGTGGACTCGACCAGCTCGAAGCCGCCGGCCCCGAGGATCTGGATCGGCTCCTCCATCGTGTAGGCGTTGAAGTCGCCCGCGAGGAAGACCGCCTCGATGTCGCGGTCGGCCGCGAAGTTGTTCGCGAACTGCAGGAGCCGGGTGGCCTGCCGCTCCCGGTCACCGTTGTAGGCGCCGACGTAGGGGTCGTTGGCGTTGTCGCCGGTGGCCGGGACCTGGCCGCTGTCGCCCTTCGACTTGAAGTGGTTGGCGATCACGGCGAACGCGTCGCTGTTGGGCGCTCCGGCGGCCTTGAACGCCTGGGCCAGCGGCTCGCGGGCGTTGGCGAACTGGGTGGTGCCGAACAGCATGTCCGACTGACCGACGGGGGTCACCAGCGCCGGCTGGTAGATGAAGGCGTTGCGGATCACGTCCTGCTCGGCGACGCCGGAGGCGGAGGTCGCCTCACCGGGAGACTTGACGTACTTCCACTTGCCCGGGTCGGCAGCGTTCAGCAGCGCGACCAGGCCGGCCACCGCGTCGTCCCGGTTGGTCTCGCCGACCAGCTTGATCGAGCTCTCGATCTCCTCCAGCGCGATGATGCTCGCGTCGAGGGCGTTGATCGTGTGGACCAGCTTGTCCTCCTGGCGTTCCAGGCTCGCCGTGGTCGCAGCGCCACGGGGGCCGCGACCGTCGTTGGGCGGGTCGATCCCGGGGCCGCGGGTGCCGCACTGGTTGTTGCCGATCCGGTTGCTCTGCCGGTCGTTGTAGTAGGTGCAGTGGGTGTCGACCGGCGGGGTCTGGAGCGGTCCGGCGGCGACGTACGCCTCGCCGGTGGTGTTGAAGTAGTTGAGCACGTTGAACGTCGCGAGCGTGATGTCGCCGCCCACGTCCGCCGGGACCAGGTTGGTGGCCCGGGTGTCCTCGAAGGTCACCAGGTCGCTGCCGCTGTCGGTGATCTGCGCCTGCGGCTGGAACTTCCACAGGCTGTTGCGCCAGTCGAGGATGACCGGGTCGTGGAAGGTGGCCTGCGCGCCGACCCGCGGCGGGGAGGTCGTCCCGGTGAGCCAGGGCAGCGGGATGGCCTTGTTGGTGTTGTTGCCGAGGTAGTTGATGGTCGCGCCGTCGTCGAGCGTCACGGCCCGGGCCGCGTTGTCGGCGTCGACCGCCTCGAGGCCCGCGGTGTCGTCGGGAGCCGCGACCTCCGTCGGCTGCACCAGCGGGATGTCGCCGGTGGCGAGGCCGATCTCGGCGAACCCGTTGGTCTGGTAGGTGTTGGTGACCGTGAACGTGTCGGTCGGCGCGAGCAGCATGCCCTCCTGCGCCTCACGACCTTCGGTCGTCGTCGGATAAGCGATCTCCAGCCCTGTGACCGGGTCCAGGGGGGCTCCGAGCTCGACGACGGCAGCGGAGTTGGCCGGCGTGATCTGGGTGCTGTCGAAGAACTCACTGACCGGGCCCGTCACGCGGACGGAGTCGCCGAGCACGATGCCGGCCGGGATGTTGACGGCGTTGCTGCCACCGAAGACGAAGAGCGCGTCCGAGGCCCCGGGGGTCGCGTCCGTCAGACCGCCGGTGCCGGCCGTCTGCACGAACATGCCGTTGAAGCCGCCGGTGCGGTAGAGCGCTGTGACGATGCCCTGGACGGTCTTGACGTCGCCGGCCGTGTTGCCCGTGGCCGGGGCGAACGGCGAGCGCGGCCCCGTGCCCTGGATCTCGTGGATCGGGGTGACCTCGGGAGCCGGGTTCACGGTGAACGTGAACTCCACGTCGTCGGTGCCCACCGGGTCCGCGCCGTCGGTCACCGTGACGGTGACCGCGCAGGTGCAGGTCTCGGTCGGCGTGCCGCTGACCTCACCGGTCGTCTCGTTGATGCTGACGCCGGCCGGCAGGCCGACGGCCGACCAGCTGTAGGGCTCGGTGCCGCCGGTCGCGGTCATCGTGAACGGCGTGATCGGCTGGTCGATCTCACCGGTCTTGTTGCCCGGCGAGGTCGCCGCGAGCGGGTCCGGCTCGCCGCCACCGTCGGTCGCGGTGATGTTGATGTTGTCGATGCCGATGAGTTCGTCGTTGCTGGGAGCGTTGGTGGTCATCACCCGCACGTACACGTCGGCCTGGCCGTCTGTCTCGGCGGGCAGCGCGACGCTGACGGGCGTCACCAGGGTGGCGAGGGACGGGCCGGTGCTGGCGTCGGCGATGTAGCCCCCCGGCAGGTTGGTGTAAGCGCCCGAGTTGCCGACCCGGTAGTGCACCGCGATCTGCTGGGTGGTGTTGTCGATGCCCGCGTCCAAGTCCCTCGCATCGAACGCGAAGTTGGCGTCGGACTTGCCGGTCAGGTTCAGATGGAACGCGACGTACGGGGCGTCTGCCGTGCCGCTGCCTTGGATCGCGATCGTGTCGCCCTGGACCTCGACCACGCCACCGTTGGTGGCGGTAGCAGTGAGGTTTGCCGCCACGTCCTTGTCGTTCGCGACCAGACTCCCTGCGGCCAGCAAGGTCTGCGGGTCGGTCCCGGTGGTCGTGGTGAGGTCCTGCCCGAGGAACCCCTCGACGCCACCGACGCCCGACCAGTCGTCGTTCGCAGTGATCAGGCCGGCGTTGGACCAGTCCTGCGTGTACGGGAACGAGGAGATAGCCGGATCGAGATCGGCCTGGGCGGCGGGAGCGACGCCGAGAACGGAGACGGTCAATCCGAGACCGAGGAGACCGAACAGGACCTTGGGGCGTGAAGACATGGAGGCACTTTCCACGGGAGGAGCACAACGAGGGACCCGCCCCGTGGCGCATCTGTTTGACGCCGCGAGCGAGAGGTGGGGGAAGTTCTGCTGACCCTAAGTCCGATCACCGACAGTTGCGCAAGGAAACTCAGAAACCTGGCGCAACTATTTCGTGACGAAACGATGTTTTCAGCGTGGAATGACTAGACCAGCGCCCAGAAATTTTGCCAAGCGGGAGGTCGTCGTCAGCCCGCGTCGGGCGCCGGGGCCGTCCCGCGGATGTGGTGGCGCTGCTTCCAGACGTCGCGGAAGAACTCGTAGCCGGACCAGAGGGTCAGCGCGAACGCGACGAAGAGGAGCACGATCGCGGCGACGTAGGTGACCTCGCCCGGGACGTCGAGCCAGCCGTCGACCTCGAGCAGCGGCAGGGTCAGGAAGCCGAGGGAGAGCGCCTGCGCGGTGGTCTTCCACTTGCCGCTCTGGGCCGCGGCGATGACGACCGTCTTCAGGACCGACAGCCGGAGCAGCGTCACCGCCCACTCCCGGACGAGCACGATGATCGTGATCGTCCACATCCACCAGGTGTCCATGATGATCGCCAACCCGACGAACGCCATCCCGGTGAGCGCCTTGTCGGCGATGGGGTCGGCGATCTTGCCGAAGTTGGTGATCAGGTTGCGCTTGCGGGCGATGTCGCCGTCGATCTTGTCGGTGACCATCGCCAGGAAGAAGATCGCCCACGCGACCGTGCGCCAGGTGACCGAGTCGCCGCCGTCGTACAGCAGCGCCCAGCCGTAGAAGGGCACGGAGGCGATCCGCAGCGTGGTGAGCGCGTTCGGGACGTTCCAGTTGCTCGGCTTGTGCCCCTGGTCACCGGGCGCCGTCGTACCACCGTCGGGACTGCTCATCGCTGCTCTCCTGTCGCTGTCGCGGTCGCGACCAGGTCGACCCCGTCGCTCCCGACCACCACGGCGCGCACCAGGTCGCCGACCCGGGCGTCCGGGCAGCCCCGCACCAGCGTGCTTCCGTCCACCTCGGGGCCCTGGTGGGCCGCGCGGCCCTCCAGGTGACCCGGCCGGTCGGACTCCAGCTCCTCGACCAGCACCTCGACCGTCTCGCCGATGCGCTCCTCGGCGCGGTCGCCGTTGAGGGCGGTGACGAGGTCGGTGACGTGCGCGAGCCGGGCGCGGATCTCGTCGTCGTCGTGCTTGTCGTCGAACGTCTCGGCCTCGGTGCCGTCCTCGTCGGAGTAGCCGAACACCCCGGTGACGTCCAGGCGCGCGGCGGTGAGGAAGTCGCAGAGGATCTCGAGGTCCTCCTCGGTCTCGCCCGGGAAGCCCACGATCACGTTGGAGCGGACGCCGGCCTCCGGCGCGAGCGAGCGCACCTGGTCGAGCAGCCCGAGGAAGCTCTCCGGGTCGCCGAAGCGGCGCATCCGGCGCAGCACCGCGTTGCTCGCGTGCTGGAACGACAGGTCGAAGTACGGCGCCACGCCGGGCGTGGTGGCGATCGCCTCGATCAGTCCGGGGCGGGTCTCGGCGGGCTGCAGGTAGGACACCCGGACCCGGTCGATCCCGTCGACGGCGGCCAGCTCGGGCAGCAGCGTCTCGAGCAGCCGGATGTCGCCGAGGTCCTTGCCGTAGGACGTGGAGTTCTCCGAGACGAGGAACAGCTCGCGCGCGCCCTGCCCCGCGAGCCACACCGCCTCGGCCAGCACGTCGGACGGGCGCCGGCTCACGAAGGAGCCGCGGAACATCGGGATCGCGCAGAACGTGCAGCGCCGGTCGCAGCCGCTGGCCAGCTTGAGCGCGGCCATCGGGCCGGAGTCGAGTCGGGCGCGGGCCGAGACCTCGGCCGCCGGACGGTCGGCCGGGCTGATCGGCAGCAGCTTGCGGCGGTCCTGCGGAGTGTGGGCGTGCGGCCGCTCCCCCGCCACGATCGACCGCAGCCGGGCCGCGATGTCCGTGTAGTCGTCGAACCCCAGCACCGCATCCGCCTCGGGCAGTGAGTCGGCGAGCTCGGCGCCGTACCGCTCGGCGAGGCAGCCGACCGCCACCACGGCCTTGACGTGGGAGTCGCCGCCCGCGTCCTTGAGGTCGGCGGCGGCGAGCAGGGTGTCGATCGAGTCCTTCTTGGCCGCGTCGACGAAGCCGCAGGTGTTGACCACGACCGTGTCCGCGTCGGCGGGGTCCTCGACGAGCGCGAACCCGTCGGCCGCCAGCCGTCCCGCGAGCTCCTCGGAGTCGACGTCGTTGCGCGCGCACCCGAGGGTCAGCAGCGCGACCGACAGGGGCGGGGAGGTGGTCGTCTCAGAGGAAGTCATGGCTACCCGCCAGTATGGCGGCTCCCCCGCCAGGGCCGCGGAACGTCAGCAGGCGGGGGGGGTCTTGCTCGCCTCGGCGCCGGTGTCGCCGAGGGGGGCCGGGTCCTTGCAGTCCACGGCGGCGGTGACCGAGCCGTCGGAGGTCCAGATCCGTACCGGCGGGACGATCTCGAGCTTCGAGGTCTGGCCGAAGGCCAGCGCGCCCTTGAACTGGATGTCGCCGTTGCCGTCGCGCACCACCAGCTTGGCACCGCCGCTGGTCGCGGTCAGCGTGACCGGGACCGCCGGCACCTTCTGCGCCTTGGACAGGCCACCGCTCTGGTTGAGGACGGGGGTCTTGCCGAGCTCGACGGGACCGTCCATCACCAACCGGGCGATCGACCAGATCAGCACCGCGGCCATCACCGCCGCGATCAGCACCGACCAGTTCCGGCCGCCGCGGGTGCTGCGGATGGAACCGCCGACACCGGTGGCGAGCTCGGAGGCGAAGACCCGGCGCGGGTCGACGGGAGCGTCGGCGTACGTCTCGTCGTACGCCGCCACCAGCGGGCCGGCGTCGATCCCGAGCACCCGCGCCAGCGTGCGCAGGTGGCCGCGGGCGTAGAAGTCGCCGCCGCACGAACCGAAGTCGTCGACCTCGATCGCCTCGATGACGTGCGGGCGGATCCGGGTCCGCTCGGAGAGCTGGTCGACCGTCAGCCGGAGCCGCTGACGGGCGGCCTCGAGCTGCGGACCGATCACCGGCTCGGGTGCGGGGTGCACCACCAGGTCGTCGAGGACGACGGTCAGCGAGTGCTCGACCTCGGTCCCCTCGGCCTGCTCGACGTGGACGGCCGGCTCCGAGCGCAGGGCGTTGGCACCGATGGTCGGGTGCGACCCGGTGTCGTGGCTGACGCGACCGTCGCCTCGGCGCTGCACCTCCACCCGGGCTCCGAACACGACCGGGCGGCCTGGGGCGGGCGGGCGCTGCGGCGAGCCACCACCGGTCGGCTGGTCGTCGGCCGGGTCGTCGGTCGGGTCGTCGGTCGGGTCGATCGCCGCGAGCTCGTCGGTCGACGCGTCGTCGGAGATCGGCTCGAGGGTGTCGATCGTGTCGTCGGTGTCGTGGGGATCCGCCTGGTCAGGGGCGGGGCGGGCGAACGGCGACCGGAACCGCTTCTCGACCTCGGCCGCGATCCCGCGACGCTCGAGGATGACGGTGCCCTCGCCCAGCGGCGGGATGGCGTCGGTGACGTCGGCGGATCCGTCGGGGTCGGCGGGGTCGGCGTACCCGTCGCCCGGCTCGAGGAGCTCGGCGTCCTCCTCGAGATCGGCGACGACCTCGACCACGTCGGCCCGGCCGTCGGCCAGCGCCGCGAGCTCGTCGCTCACCGTCGCGGTGGTCGCGCCGACCACTCGGGTCGCGAGGGTCAGCGGCACGATCAGCTGCTGCCCGCTCTCCCCCACCACCAGCAGGTGTCCGTCGCGGAACGGCAGCCGCCGCGGCAGGTGCTCCATGCACTCGATGTCGTCCCAGGCGATGCCTTGCCACTCGGCGCCCTCGCGCAGCCGGACGCCGAGCCCGTCCGCGACGAGCAGGGGCGCGCGACCGTCGGCGACCGCGGCCAGGTGCAGCACCATGATCATCCCGAGCACGGCGAACGCCGCCCAGTCGAGCGCGCTGCCGTCGCCGAACGCCCGCAGCGCGAACGCCCCGGTGAGGACGGCGGCGACCACACCGACCGCGGCCGAGAGCACCACGTTGCGGCGCACCTCCACCTGGTCGGCGCGTTCGGCCTCGGCGGCGGGTTCGGGCGCCTCGGCCGGGGTCGGGTCGGCGTGGAGAAGGTCGGTGTCGAAGGTGTTGTCGTCCATGTCCGTCACTCCCCCTGGATGGTCGCGATCACGGAGTCGAGCTCATCGGGTTTCACCAGCACGTCGCGGGCCTTCGAGCCCTCGCTGGGGCCGACCACGCCGCGACTCTCGAGGATGTCCATCAGCCGGCCCGCCTTCGCGAAGCCGACGCGGAGCTTGCGCTGGAGCATCGACGTCGACCCGAACTGGGTCGACACGACGAGCTCGATCGCCTGGACCACGAGGTCCATGTCGTCGCCGATGTCGTCGTCGAGGACCTTGTTGCTGCTCTGCGGCACGGTGACGTCGTCGCGGTAGTTGGGCTCGAGCTGGGCCTTGCAGTGACGGACGACCTGGTGGATCTCGGCCTCGGTCACCCAGCTTCCCTGGACCCGGATCGGCTTCGACGCACCCATGGGCAGGAACAACCCGTCGCCCTGACCGACCAGCTTCTCCGCGCCCGGCTGGTCGAGGATGACCCGGCTGTCGGCGAGCGACGAGGTCGCGAACGCCAGTCGGGACGGCACGTTCGCCTTGATCAGACCGGTCACGACGTCGACCGACGGCCGTTGGGTGGCCAGCACCAGGTGGATACCGGCGGCGCGCGCGAGCTGGGTGATCCGGACGACCGAGTCCTCCACGTCGCGCGGCGCCACCATCATCAGGTCGGCGAGCTCGTCGACGATCACCAGCAGGTAGGGGTACGGCGTGAGCACCCGCTCGCTCGCAGCCGGAACCTCGACCTTGCCCGCGCGGACGGCCTTGTTGAAGTCGTCGATGTGCCGGAAGCCGAAGTTCGCGAGGTCGTCGTACCGCATGTCCATCTCGCGGCAGACCCACGCCAGCGCCTCGGCGGCCTTCTTGGGGCTGGTGATGATCGGCGTGATCAGGTGCGGCACGCCCTCGTAGTTGTTCAGCTCCACCCGCTTGGGGTCGACCATGATCATCCGCACCTCGTCGGGCGTCGCCCGCATCAGCACCGACGTGATCAGCGAGTTGATGAAGCTGGACTTGCCGGAGCCGGTCGCACCGGCGACCAGCAGGTGCGGCATCTTCGCCATGTTGGCGACCACGAAGCCGCCCTCGACGTCCTTGCCGAGCCCGGCGACCATCGGGTGGTGGTCGTTGCGGGCGGCGGTCGACCGCAGCACGTCACCGAGGGAGACGATCTCCTTGTCGACGTTGGGGATCTCGACGCCGACCGCGGACTTGCCCGGGATCGGGCTGAGGATCCGCACGTCCTCCGAGCCGACGGCGTAGGAGATGTTGCGCGAGACGCCGAGGATCTTCTCGACCTTGACGCCGGTGCCGAGCTCGATCTCGTAGCGGGTGACGGTCGGGCCCCGGGTGTAGCCGGTGACCTGCACGTCGATGCTGAACTCCTCGAACACCTGGGTGAGCCGCTCGACCACCGCGTCGCTCGCCTTGGACCGCGCGCGGTGCGGGGAGCCGGGCTTGAGCGCGTCGCTGGTGGGCAGCGAGTAGGCGATGTCGCCGGACAGCGCGAGCTGCTCGACCCGCTGCGGCAGCTGCGCGTGCGGCGGCGGCTCGAGGTCGCTGGTCTCGTCGGCCTGGACGAGCGGCGACGCGGCTGCCGCGTCGTCGGTGAGCGCCAGGTCGATCGGCTCGCGGAGCTCCATCGACTCCTCGACGGCGGCGGCTGCCTTGCGGCCGCGCCGCTTCTTGGGCTGGTCTGCCAGGAGGGGCGAGTCGTAGGCGGGGTCGCCCATGAGCGGGTCGATCGTGTCGGCCGGGTCCCCGGAGCCGCGCTTGAGCCGGATCGGCTGGGTGGGCTCGCCGCCGTCGTCGGTCGCGTGGTGACGGCCGAGGAGGGTGTCGCTCAGCTCGCGGAGCCGGTCCGGGACCCGGTAGAGCGGGGTGCCCGTGATCACGAGGACGCCGAAGAACGCCAGCAGCAGGAGCAGGGGTACGACGACCGCGGGCGAGCGCAGCAGGTCGAGGAGCAGCGCCGAGACGACGTACCCGATCGCTCCCCCGCCCTCGCGCAGCGGAGACGTGTCGCCGCTGACCGGCTGCGGGCTGCCGTTGGCGATGTGCACGATGCCGAGCAGGCCGAAGGCGAACGTCGTCCACCCGATCACCTGGCGGCCGACCGGTCCGTTGGCGACGGGGTCGCGCATCACCCGCCACGCGGCGAGCAGCACGAGCATCGGGACGAACCAGGCGACCTTGCCGACGGTGCCCGCGACGACGGTCCGCACGAAGTCCATGACCCCGCCCGGCACCTCGAACCAGACGCCGGCGGCGATCACCAGTGCCAGCCCGCACATCAGCAGGCCTACGCCGTCGCGACGCTGCTCGGGCTCGATCTCCTTGGCGCCCCCGACGATCCCGCGCACGAGTGCGCCGACACCGTGCGCGATCCCCAGCCAGATCGCGGCGAGCGCCCGCGCGAACGCGGCGAACCCGCGCGCGACCGGGCCCGGCCCGTTGCGGACGGCACGAGGCGCCGGGCGCCGGCTCGCGGTGCTCCGCTTCGCCGCCGGTCGCTTCTTGGCCGGTCGCTTCGTGGCCGGGCTGCGCTTGGCTGTACTGGGCGATCGCGAGCTGGTGCTTGCCTTGCTGCCACTGCTCCGGCTTGAGGACGTGCTCCTGCTGCGCGACCGCGTCGGGGAAGACGTACGGGTCGCCATGTTCACGACCCTACTCATTCGTCACATCAGCCCCATGGATCACGGGAGCGTGTCGCAGTCCCAAACGCCCCTTCCAGAACAATCGAAATCAGTCGGACTGGGGGGTGGACCGGAGCGTGGTGCACTCCTAAGGTGCCGGATGGTGCGTGTCTCTTTTCACACACCTCCCGGAAATTCATCCTTTCGAAGGGACTCCTCGGTGAAGAATCTCAACCGGGGCCGCAGTTTTGCGCTCGGCCTCGCTCTCATAGCCGCCGGCATGGCGGCGCCCCCAGCACTCAGCGCGGCCGCCGCTCCAGCGGCACAACCGGACCCGTCCATCGTCGACGAGATGCGCGACACCTCGTCCGGCGGCATCGCCCTCCGCGAGAACCCGGCGACGGGGAAGGTCGGTTTCGCGCGCGCCAAGGGCTCGAACCCCGATCTTCTTCCAGGTGTCGCCGCCGAGGGGCGACAGGGTGCGATCGACAAGGCCACCCGCTACCTCGACCGCTTCGCGGGCGCGTTCGGCGCCCGTGCGAGTGACCTCGAGCAGACCGAGGTCTACGCCGACAAGATCGGCTGGTCGATCACCTTCGGCCAGTCCTACAAGGGCGTTCCGGTCTTCGGCGCCGAGCTGAAGGCGGAGGTCGACCGTGAGGGCGACCTGACCGTCGTCAACGGCTTCGCGGCCCCCGGCCTGTCTCTCGACACGACCCCGAGGTTCTCCCGCGAGGAGGCCTCGGCTCGCGCGCTGTCCTTCGTCAAGACCCGTCCGAGCGGCTACGACGACGGCGGCGTGCCGCGCTACTACAAGGTCGGCCTCAAGGTCCGCTCGATCGAGCTGATGATCTACCGCACCGGCTCGACCCGCGGCATCGACGGCGACAACCGGCTCGCCTGGGTCGCCGAGGTGTGGAACAAGAGCACCATCCGGGAGACCGTGATCCTCGACGCCACGACCAACAAGCCGCTCAACCGGTGGTCGATGATGGCGCACGCGCTCGAGCGTGAGCTCTACGAGGGCTACGTCGACGACAACGGCACGCCCGGCAACCCGGACGACGACTTCGTCAACTACGACCACGTCTACTCCGAGGGCGACGCGTTCCCCGGCGCGCTGGACGAGGACCAGGTCAACGAGGTCCTCGGCGCGGGTGAGTCCTACTGGATGTTCCGCAACACGTTCGGCTACAACTCGTGGGACGGCGCCGGCGGCGAGATGTACACGGTCAACAACGACCCGACCATCAACTGCCCGAACGCCAACTGGAACGGCTTCTCGACCAACTACTGCACCGGCGTCACCGGTGACGACACGGTCGCCCACGAATGGGGTCACGCCTACACGGAGTCGACCTCGGGCCTGATCTACCAGTGGCAGGCCGGCGCGATGAACGAGGCCTACTCGGACATCTGGGGCGAGACCGTCGACCAGCTCAACGCGCGCGACAACCAGCTGGGCGAGACGCCCGGCGACCTGGTTCTCCGCACCGAGGGCAAGTGCTCGGAGTTCACCCGGGCCGAGGTCACGATGGAGATCACCGCTCCCGCCAGTGTCGACGGCCCCTGCAACGCGGCACCCGCGTCGTTCGGACCGGTCATCACCCAGGCCGGCGTGTCCGGCACGGCGATCATCGGTGTCGACGGCACCGGCACGCTCCCGGACGGAACGCCTGACACCTCGACGGGCGACGGCTGCCTGCCGTTCGTGAACGCGGGCGACATCGCCGGCCAGTGGGTGTTCGTCGACCGCGGCACCTGCACCTTCGCGACGAAGGCGCAGAACGCCGAGGACGCCGGTGCGCTGGGCATCGTCGTCGCCGACCACACCGCCGGGCGTGACCCGATCTCGATGTCGGGTTCCGCCGACATCTACGGCGTCATGGTCACCCTCGAGGACGGTCAGCGGTTCAAGTCGGCCGGGGGTCCGGTCAGCTTCGACATCGCCGCGGTGCCCGCCGACACCGACGTCAGCTACCGCTGGCTGTCGGGTGAGTCGGACCCCGCGTTCGGTGGTGCGATCCGCGACATGTGGAACCCGAACTGCTACGGCGACCCGGGCAAGGTCTCCGACGCCGAGTACCACTGCTCGGCCGAGGACTCGGGCGGCGTGCACAGCAACTCGGGTGTCGTGAACCGGACGTTCGCGATCCTCGTGGACGGACTGCCGGGCAAGGTCGCCCCGATCGGGATCGACAAGGCGGCGTGGCTGTTCTGGTACACCCAGACCCACTTCCTGACGCCGACGTCGTACTTCCCCGACCTGGCCGACGGGCTCCTCGCGTCCTGCGCCGCACTCCAGGGCCAGGACATCGAGAAGGTCACCCTGGGCGACCCGAGCCGCGCCGACGGCGCGGACGGCGGAGTCGTCGCACCCGAGCTGGTCGAGGGCGGCACCACCGACGCCGACTGCAACCGGGTCCAGGCCGCCATCAACGAGACCGAGCTGCGGCTCGACCCGACCGAGCAGTGCGCCTGGGAGCCGCTGCTGCAGCCGGGCGCTCCGTCGCTCAACTGTGGCGACGAGACCGTCACCGAGACCTCGTTCACCGAGGACTTCGAGGACGGTCTCGACGGGTGGAGCCAGGACGAGGAGCTCGGGTTCCCCTTCAGCGAGGGGATCCCGTGGGAGGAGTCCACGGACGCACCCGGCGGGCACGACAGCGCCGTCGCGTTCGGTCCCGACCCGGTCGCCGGTGTCTGTGGCGGTGCGGGTGACCTCACCAGCCGCAACGGCCTGATCAGTCCCGACATCACCGTCCCCGACGGCCTGAGCCCGCGGCTCTCGTTCGACCACTACCTGGCGACCGAGGCGACGTGGGACGGCGGCAACGTCAAGGTCAGCGTGAACGGCGGAGCGTTCGAGATCGTGTCTCCCGACGCGTACCTCTTCAACGCGCCGGGTGGCGAGCTCGACCCGGGCGCCGGTCCGATGGGCGGCGAGCCTGCCTGGACGGGCACCGACGGCGGACAGCTGTCCGGCTCGTGGGGCACGTCGATCATCGACCTCAGCGCGATCGCTGCGGCCGGTGACACGGTGAGCTTCCGGTTCGACCTGGGTCGCGACGGCTGCAACGGCGTCGACGGCTGGTACGTCGACAACGTGACGGTCGAGAGCTGCGTCCCGGCGCCGCTCGCGACCAAGACCAGGGTCAAGAAGGTCACCCCCGACCCCGTGGTCAAGGGCGTGCCGTTCACCGTCAAGATCAAGGTCTCCGCTGACGGCGACGTCCCGACCGGCCGCGTCGTGCTGAAGTACGGCAAGGTCAAGCTCGGACGGGACGACCTGAATGCCCGCGGCATCGCCAAGATCACGGTGTTGCGGATCTTCAGGGCCAACCGCACCTACGAGCTGCTCGCGAAGTACCGCGGCGATGAGGGATTCCTGCCCAGCAAGCAGGCGTTCACGATCGACGTCGTCCGTCGGTGATCGGCTCCGAGTGATCAACGGCTAGGCAGCTAGCCGACCAACCCGACAGTCCCCGCTCTCCTCCGGGAGGGCGGGGACTGTTGCGTCGTCGACCTCGCCGCTCGTCGACCTCGCCGCTCGTCGACCTCGCCGCTCGTCGACCTCGCCGCTGGTTGAGGTGCGAGCGAAGCGAGCCTCGAAACCAAGGCCCGGATGCGTTGCCTAGGCGGCGGCTGCCGCCTCGAGGCCGCGCTGGACCGCGCCGTGGTCGACCGCGTGCCCGTCCGCGGCGACCACCCGGACGTCGGGCACACCGATGAAGCCGAGCACCGCGCGCAGGTACGGCGTGTTGAAGTCCAGGTCGCTGCCGATCCGGGTCGAGCCGGAGGCGGTCACGACCCAGGCACGCCGAGCGGTGACCAACCCGACCGGGCCGTGCTCCTCGAAGCGGAACGTCCGGCCGGCGCGCAGCACCTGGTCGACCCAGGCCTTGAGCGCCGCGGGGATCCCGAAGTTGTAGACCGGCGCGACCAGCACGAGCTCGTCGGCAGCCAGGAGCTCGTCGATGAGCTCGTCGGAGTGGGCCAACACCGAGCGGTCGCCGTCGGCGAACGCCGCTTCGACCCAGGAGCCCGTCACGAGGGGCAGGCCCTCGGTGGCGGAGCGTCGGACGACGCGGTCGCCGGGACGGGCGAGGTGCTCGACGAGGACGTCGGCGAGGCGGCGGGTGACCGACGCGCCGTGGTCGGCGCCGGAGTCGACGCGAAGGATGGTGCGGTCCATGACAGGCCCCGTTCTACTGGTGGAGGGTGCACTCCCCAGTCGACCGCTCCGGACCGTTCACCGATACCGGGCTATCCCTGAAAAACCGGTCGGGGTGGCCCCGTCAGGCCTCGACGACCACCGGGATGATCATCGGGCGGCGCTTGTGGGTGTTGCTCACCCACCGGCCGATGATGCGGCGCACGGTCTGCTGCAGCTGGTAGGTGTCGTCGTTGCCCTCGGACAGGAGCTCGTTGACGGCGTCGATGATCGGCTGCTTGATCGCCTCGAACATCGAGTCGTCCCAGGCGTGGCCCCGGGCGTGGATCTCGGGGCCGGCGGACACCTTCCCGGCGACCGAGTCGACGACCACGATGACCGAGATGAAGCCCTCCTCGCCGAGGATCAGCCGGTCCTTGAGCTCGGCCTCGGTGACGTCGCCGATCGACTGGCCGTCGACGAAGACGTAGCCGACCGAGACCTTGCCCGTGACCGACGCGACGCCGTCGACCAGGTCGACCACGACGCCGTCCTCGGCGTACACGACGTTCTCGACGCCGGTCAGCGTCGCCAGCGCGCCGTTGGCCAGCATGTGCCGGGTCTCGCCGTGCACCGGCAGCACGTTGCGCGGGCGGACGATGTTGTAGCAGTAGATGAGCTCGCCGGCGCTGGCGTGGCCGCTGACGTGCACCAGGGCGTTGCCCTTGTGGACGACCCGGGCACCCCAACGGGACAGGCCGTTGATGACGCGGTAGACGGCGTTCTCGTTGCCGGGGATCAGGCTGGAGGCGAGCACGACGGTGTCGCCGGCCTCGAGGTGGACGAAGTTGTGGCTGCGGTTGGCGATCCGCGCCAGCGCGCTCATCGGCTCACCCTGCGAGCCGGTCGAGATCAGCACCTGCCGCTCGGGTGGCAGCGTCGCGAGCTCCTTGGCGTCGACCATCACGCCCGGCGGCACGGTGAGGTAGCCGAGGTCGCGGGCGACGGCCATGTTGCGCACCATCGAGCGCCCGACGTAGGCGACCTTGCGGTCGTGCTTCACGGCGCTGTCGAGGATCTGCTGCACCCGGTGCACGTGGGAGGCGAAGCAGGCCACGATGATCCGCTGCGCCGACTCACGGAAGACCTGGTCGAGGACCGGCGTGATCGACTTCTCCGCAGTGGTGAAGCCCGGCACCTCGGCGTTGGTGGAGTCGGTCAGGAAGAGGTCGACCCCCTCCTCGCCGAGCCGGGCGAACGCCCGCAGGTCGGTGATCCGGCCGTCGAGCGGCAGCTGGTCCATCTTGAAGTCGCCGGTGTGCAGGACCAGGCCGGCGCCGGTGCGGATCGCGACCGCAAGGGCGTCAGGGATGGAGTGGTTGACCGCGACGAACTCCAGGTCGAACGGCCCGAAGCTGATGCGCTCGCCCTCCTTGACCTTGTGGGTCACGGTCTCCTTGAGCCGGTGCTCCCGCAGCTTGCCGCCCAGCAGGGCCAGGGTCAGCTCGGACCCGACGAGGGGGATGTCGCTCCGCTCGCGCAGGAGGTACGGCGTGGCGCCGATGTGGTCCTCGTGACCGTGCGTGAGCACGAGCGCCTCGACGTCCGCCAGGCGGTCCCGGATCGGTGCGAAGTCGGGGAGGATCAGGTCGACGCCCGGGTGGCTCTCGTCAGGGAAGAGCACGCCGCAGTCGACGATCAGCAGGCGTCCGTCGTACTCGAAGACGGTCATGTTGCGGCCGACCTCGCCGAGGCCGCCCAGCGGGATGACGCGCAGCCCACCAGCGGGCAGCTCCGGCGGTGTGCCGAGCTCGGGGTGCGGGTGACTCAACTGAGGACTCCCGCCGCTTCGAGCCCCGCGCGAAGGGCAGCGACTTCTGCGTCGTCGAGCTCGATCAGCGGCGACCGGACCTTGCGGTTCTCCAGCACCCCGATCATCTCGAGCGCGGCCTTCGCCGTGGTGGCGCCGTAGTTGGGCACGCCCATGATCGCGTCGATCGCCGGGAGCATGCCGGTGTAGATGTCGAGGGCCGCCATCGGGTCGCCGTGGTGGAAGGCGTCGTGCATCGCGCGGAGCCGGTCGCCGACCACGTGACCCGCAACGGAGACGAACCCGACCGCGCCGTGGGCCAGCCAGGCCAGGTTGGAGACGTCGTCACCGGAGTAGACGGCGTAGCCGAGCTCCCGGATCCGGACGCCGCGCGGCAGGTCGCCGACCGCGTCCTTGACGGCGACGACCGGCTCCCAGCCGGCCATCTCCTGGTAGGACTCGAGGGCGATCTGGCTGCCGGTGCGGCCCGGGACGTCGTAGAGCATCACCGGGAGGTCGGCGGCGTCGACGACCTGGCGGAAGTGGTTGACGATCCCGCGCTGACCGGGCTTGTTGTAGTAGGGCGTGACGAGGAGGATCCCGTCGGCGCCCACCTTCGCTGCCTGCTGGGCGAGCCAGATCGAGGTGTTGGTGTCGTTGGTGCCGACGCCGGCGACGAGCTTGGCCCGGTCGCCCACGGCGTCCTTCACTGCGGCGAGGGTCTCGCCGTCCTCCTCCTTGGTGGTGGTGGCGGACTCGCCGGTGGTGCCGGAGACCACCAGCCCGTCGTGGCCGTGGTCGACCAGGTGGCGGGCGACCCGCTGGACCGCGTCGAGGTCCACCGAGCCGTCCTCGCGGAAGGGCGTGACCATGGCGGTCAACACAGTGCCGAAGGGCGCGGAGCTCATGGGGTCAGGCTATCGCCTCGCCCGCACCCCCGGTGGTCGAGGAGGTCGCGCCAGCGACCGTCTCGAGACCTCACACGTGCGGCATGACCTCCTCGGCGACCAGGTGGAGGTGGTCGAGGTCGGCCAGGTCGAGGGTCTGCAGGTAGATCCGCTGGGCGCCGAGCTCGGCGTACCTCCCGATCCTGTCGACGACCTCCTGCGGGGTGCCGGCGAGCCCGTTGCGCCGCAGCTCGTCGGGTTCGCGACCGATCGCCTCGGCGCGGCGGGCGACCTCGGCGTCGTCGCGACCGACGCACAGCACCAGGGCGTTGGACCAGGTCAGGTCAGCAGGATCGCGATCGATCTCCTCGCACGCGGCGCGCACCCGCCCGAACCGGGTCGCCGTGGTCTCCTCGTCGACGAACGGGAGGTTGAACTCGTCGGCGTAGCGGGCGGCCAGCGCCGGCGTCTGCTTCTTGCCCAGCCCGCCGATGAGGACCGGCGGCCCACCGCGGTGACCACCGCTCTGCGCCGGCTTCGGCAGCGCCGGCGAGTCGCTGAGCTGGTAGTGCGTGCCACTGAAGTCGTAGGTCTCCCCCGTCGGCGTCGACCACAGGCCGGTCACGATCTCGAGCTGCTCGCTGAACCGCGCGAACCGCTCCTTGGTGTCCGGGAACGGGATGCCGTAGGCCGTGTGCTCCTGCTCGAACCAGCCCGCACCGATGCCGAGCTCGACCCGGCCGCCGCTCATCGCGTCGACCTGCGCGACCTGGATGGCGAGCACGCCGGGATGCCGGAAGGTCGCGCTCGTCATCATCGTGCCGAGCCTGATGGTCGCGGTGTCCCGCGCCAGACCGGCCAGTGTGGTCCAGGCGTCCGACGGGCCGGGCAGCCCGTCGCCGCCCATGGTCAGGTAGTGGTCGGAGCGGAAGAACGCACCGAAGCCGAGGGACTCGGCTGTGCGGGCAACCGCGAGGAGATCGTCGTACGACGCGCCCTGCTGGGGCTCGGTGAACACCCGGAGCTCAACTGTCATGCTCCCATCATGGACGCTCTCCGTGACGCGGCCGCTGCGGCCCTCGACTACGCGGCGACGGTCGACGACCGCCCCGCCTTCCCCACCGCTGCGGCCGTCGCCGGCCTCGCCGCCTTCGACGAGCCGCTGCCCGGCGACGGCACCCCGGTGGCCGAGACCCTTCGGCTGCTGGCCACCGCCGGCTCACCCGCCACCGTCGCCAGCACGGGTGCCCACTACTTCGGCTTCGTCATCGGCGGGGTCCATCCGGCGGCCCTCGGCGCGGCCTGGCTGGCGGACGCCTGGGACCAGAACGCCGCCCTGCCGGTGATGTCGCCGGTGGCCGACCGGCTCCACGACGTCGTACGACGATGGCTGGTCGACCTCCTGCGGCTGCCGGCGCCGACCGGGGTGGTGTTCACGACGGGCGCGACCGTCGCCAACGCCACCTGTCTCGCGGCCGCCCGCGACGCGTTGCTGGAGCGGGCCGGGTGGGACGTCCAGGCCGACGGGCTGTTCGGCGCGCCGGAGATCACGGTCGTGGTCGGCGCGCACCGCCACTCGACACTGTCGAAGTCGCTCGGGTTCGTCGGGCTCGGACGCCGCCGGGTGGTCGTGGTCCCGGCCGACGACCAGGGGCGGGTGCGCGCCGAGGACCTGCCCGACGTCTCCGGACCGGTGCTCCTGTGCGCGCAGGCCGGCGAGGTCAACAGCGGTGCCTTCGACCCGTTCGACCGGATCGCCGACTGGGCCACGAGCCGACCGGGGCGGGACGCGTGGATCCACGTCGACGGCGCGTTCGGGCTCTGGGCTCTCGCCGACCCGGCGCGCACCGACCTGGTGACCGGGCTGGATCGCGCCGACTCGTGGGCGACCGACGGGCACAAGTGGCTCAACGTGACCTACGACTGCGGGATCGCGTTCGTGCGGGACCCGGCCGAGCTGCGTCGTACCTTCGCGGCGGTGGCGGGCTACCTGCCGAGCGGAGACGGGTTCGAGGCCATGCACCACACGCCGCAGTCGTCGCAGCGAGCGCGTCAGATCGAGGTGTGGGCGGTGCTCCGCAGCCTCGGTCGGTCCGGGGTCGCCGACCTGGTCCGGCGCACCAGCGAGACCGCCGCCGCGATCGCCGACCGGCTCCGGGCCGCCGGGCTGGACGTGCTCAACGACGTGGTCCTCAACCAGGTGCTGGTGCGGCTCGACGACGACGCCACCACCTCGGCGCTGGTCGCCGCCGTCCAGGCCGACGGCCGGGTCTGGTGCGGCGCGACCCAGTGGCACGACGCCCCTGCGATGCGGATCAGCGTGTCGTCGTGGAAGTCGGAGCCTGCCGACGCCGACGGCATCGCCGCCGTGATCCTCGAGTGCGCGGCCCGCGCGCGGGCCGACCGCTGATCGCTCAGCCGGTCCCGCCGCAGCCGAACGCCCGCTCCCAGCGGACGATGTCGAAGCCTGCCCGCGGCTCCCGCGCGACCTCGCGCCAGCGGCTCCGGCTGAACTGCGGGTAGAACGTGTCGCCCTCCGGCGTCTCGTGGACCTCGCTGATGATCTGCACGTCGGCGTACGGCAGCGCCGCCTCGTAGACCACCGCTCCCCCGCCGATCATCACGTCACCGGGCAGGGTGTCGGCCAGCGCCAGCGCGTCGAGCAGGGTGGGAGCGACGAGGACGCCGTCGGCCTGCCACTCCGGGTCGCGGGTGAGCACGATCGTGGTGCGGTTCGGGAGCGGCTTGCCGATGCCCTCGTGCGTCGTCCGGCCCAGGACGAGGATGTGGCCGGAGGTCGTCTCCTTGAAGTGGGCGAAGTCCTCGGGGAGGTGCCACGGGATGTTGCCCGCCAGCCCGATCACGCCGTTCTCCGCCACCGCGGCGACCATCGTCACCGTCTTGCCCCCTGGGGTCATCCGGTGGCGCCGATCGCGGAACCGGGGCACACTCGCGCAGTCATGGGACGAAGCCTGCCATCTGTCATTGCCGCCGTGGCGCTGGCGGGTGCCCTGGCGTCGTGCGCCACCCACGAGAACGACGCGGACGGTGCCGACGGCGAGCGCGGCGAGCCGGCGCCGTCGTACTCCATCGTGCCGGTGCCGCCGCGGCCGATGACGGGGACCCTCGACGCCGTGCTGCGCCAGTCGTCGCGCGACGCCGCCCGCGGCCGGATGCAGGTGTGGGTGTTCAACGGCACCGAGGACGACGTCGAGCCGGCCACCATCACCTACGTCGACCCGCGCCTGAGCGAGCCGATCGTCGGGCAACGGGTCCGCTCGATCCCGTCCGGGCTCGAGCGCGGCTTCCCGCTGCCGCTCGCGGGGCCGCGCTGCGGCCGGGTCGGGCAGGAGCCGCCGGCGCTGGTCGTCGACACCCCCGACGGCGTCGAGCGGC
>NZ_JACEHF010000330.1 GCF_014180685.1 Nocardioides pelophilus
TCGACCCCGAGCCCGACCGGGTGCCGCCGACCGTGGCCGCCGGCTCGGTCGTCGACGTCTACGTCGGATCGGTCGGCGGGCGTGGCGACCGGGCCCCGACCGGCCCGGCGCTGGAGGCGGTCACCGTCGTCGCAGCTCCTGCGCCGGAGGAGACCTTCGCAGTCACCGGCACCCGGCAGCTGGTGCTCGCCGTCGACGACGCCGAGGTCGCTCCGTTCCTGGCTGTGCTGGACGGTGTGGACGACCCGGTCGTCCGGATCGTCCAGAGGTCCTGACCCGTGATCGTCACGCTCCTGGTGTCGACGGGCGCCGCCTGGGAGAGCCGGGCGCTGGGCGCTCTCAACGAGCACCCCGGCGTCGTCGTGCTCAAGCGCTGCGTCGACCTCGACGACCTGCTCGCGGCCGCGAGCGCCGGCCAGGCCCAGGTCGCCGTGCTCGGTGCGGAGCTCGCCGGGCTCGACGGCGCGGTGGTCGATCAGCTGCGCCACTACGGCGTGCGTGCCGTGGCGGTCGCGACCGACCACGACATCGCCCGCGCCCGGGCCCACCGGATCGGGATCGACGCCGTCGTCGCCGCCGACCAGGTCGGCGACCTCGTCGACCTGGTGCTGCGCGACCCCGGCCCTGCCCTGTCCGCGCCCCCGACGGTGGAGCCCGCGGCCGGTCCGCGACCGGCGGCGCCACCCCGGCCGGCCGGTCGGGTGATCGCGGTCTGGGGTCCCGGTGGCGCGCCCGGGC
>NZ_JACEHF010000331.1 GCF_014180685.1 Nocardioides pelophilus
CTGGCGCACGATGAAGTCCTGGAGCGGCTGGGCGGTCGCGCCGGCCAGTCCGGTGATGGCGCCGGCCATGCTCGCGACGGCGGCGGCGAGGTCGCCGACCTGGCGCACCAGCTCGTCGGGCGCGGTGACGCCGGTGACGGCCGCGTTGGTCACGGTGCGGAGCGTGTCGCCCGCGAGCTTCAGGGCGGCCTGCTGCGACTTGATCAGCAGGTCGATCGGGTTCTCCACCATGCGCACAGGGTGGCAGACAGGGTCGCTGAAGCGCGGGACATCGCGACGGCGAGATGGTTCGGCGTGCCCGCGACGGCGATGTCCGATTCCCGCGAGAAGATGTCGGCGGCGGCGTACAGAATGGGCGCATGACCAGCACCACGGCCGGGATCCCCGGGCTCGACACCGAGTCGTGCTACTCGGCGGTGAAGGCGCGCGATCGGCGGTTCGACGGGGTGTTCTACATCGCCGTGCGGACCACGGGGATCTACTGCCGGCCGTCCTGCCCGGCGCGCACGCCGGCGCTGCACAACGTCACCTTCCACCGCAGCGCCGCGGCCGCCCAGGCAGCCGGCTATCGCGCCTGCAAGCGCTGCCTCCCGGACGCGACGCCCGGCAGTCCCGACTGGGACGTCGCGGCGACCGTCGCCGGCCGGGCGATGCGGCTGATCGCCGACGGCGTCGTCGACCGCGACGGCGTCGACGGGCTCGCGCGGCGTCTCGGCTACACC
>NZ_JACEHF010000332.1 GCF_014180685.1 Nocardioides pelophilus
ATGACATCGAGCGGCGTCTCGAGGGGCGGCGGCAGCCGCAGCGCGACCGTGACGGCCTGGCCGGGGTGGGGCGTCGCCAGCCGTTCGGCCAGCGCGCCGGCGGTCCAGCCGCCGTTTCCCGAGCGGATCGGACCGTGGAAGCGCTCCGGCACGGTCAGGGGCGCGAGCGAGGTCATGCCCAGAGCCTGCCAAACGCTGGAAGGGTGCGTGCGCGCGGCTGGCGCGATGGGAGAGGATGGACGGGTGAGCGACCTGATCGACACCACCGAGATGTACCTCCGCACGATCTACGAGCTGGTCGAGGAGGGCATCGTGCCGCTCCGGGCACGGATCGCCGAGCGCCTGCACCAGAGCGGCCCGACCGTGTCGCAGACCGTGGCCCGGATGGAGCGCGACGGGCTGCTCACCGTCGAGGGCGACCGCCACCTCGAGCTCACCGAGGAGGGCCAGCGGCTCGCCACCCGGGTGATGCGCAAGCACCGCCTCGCCGAGCGGCTGCTCACCGACGTCATCGGCCTCGACTGGGAGCTCGTCCACGAGGAGGCGTGCCGCTGGGAGCACGTCATCTCCGAGACCGTCGAGCGGCGGCTGCTCGAGCTGCTCGACCACCCGACCGAGTCGCCCTACGGCAACCCGATCCCGGGCCTCGCCGAGCTCGGCGAGGAGAACGCCGGCGAGGCCTTCATGACCGACGTCGAGCCGCTGTCCAAGGCCG
>NZ_JACEHF010000333.1 GCF_014180685.1 Nocardioides pelophilus
AGCTGCTCGGGGTCGAGCTCGGCGATGGCCGACGCGTCGGGGAACAGGTGCGTGAGCCCGGGGATCTCGGTGTCGAACGGGCGGCCGTGGGCAGCGACCAGCCGCCCGGCCACCGTGCGCGCGCCGGCCACGCTGACCTGCTGCCCCAGCACGGCTCGGACCGCGATCTCGTCACCCGCGACGTGGCCGGGGACCCGCAGTCCCGGCCGGCGGCGGACGAGCGGGCCGATCACCCGGTCACCGGCGAAGTGGGCAGCAACGGCCTGCGGGTCGCAGTCGCCGTCGAGCAGCCGGCGGACCCGCGCCACGGCCGCGCTCGTGTCGCGCAGGTCGTGCAGGACGAACCGGGCAGGCACCATCGCGGTCTGGCCGGGGTCGAGCTCGTCGCGCAGCTCGATGCGGACCGTGCCGGGGCCGTGCGGGAGGTCGAGGGTGCGGGCGTACCACCCGTCGCCGGCGACCTCCACGCCCGCGACGGCGCGGGGCGCGAGGAACCGCAGCAGTGCCGCGCCGGCGAACGGGGTCCGCACCGCGAGTCGGAGCTCGATCGCTCCCGGCGTCCGCGCTCCGCCGCGGCGGCCGCGCAGCTGGGTCGGCGTGGCGGCGTAGACCTCACGCACGGTGTCGTTGAACTGCCGGACGCTCGCGAACCCCGCCGCGAACGCGATGTCGGCGAACGTCAGGTCGGTGG
>NZ_JACEHF010000334.1 GCF_014180685.1 Nocardioides pelophilus
GCGTGGTCGAGGTCGCAGCGTTCGGTACGGCGGTTGCAGTGCGGGGCACGACAGGTGTGGTCGCGCAGCTCGACGCGGCGCCGGAGCCGGTCGGGGATCTCGTAGGAGTCGACCGGGACATGGTCCTCGAGGTCGATCACCGGCCGCACGATCACGCTGGTGCCGGGTTGGGCGCACCACTGGCGGATCTGCTCCACGCTCACCGGGGTCTGGGTGTTCCCCCACCGACCCACAGTGCTGCAGCCGGTGAGTGCGGTGTCGGTGAGGTGGACGAACAGCTCGACCTTCCGCCCCGGCACGGTGCGCAGCTCACCGGTCTCGGGGTCCACGGTGTCCAGGTCCAGGGCGAGGTCGGCACGGGCCAGGTCGCCCAGCGCGATCGCGCGGCGCACGTCCAGGGGCAGGTCGCTGACCTTTCCCAGAGCGGTGGCACGCCTGTTGAGGGCGGTGTCGAGGTCGATCCCGTCGGCGGCGTCGAGGGTGCCGGCGAGGTCCACCACGGTGCTGCCGGGCTCACCGGTGCGGATGTGGACGTGGCGGTGGTCCTGCTCGTCCTGGCGGCGTTCCTCCGCGGTCTGGGGGTCGAACCTGTCGATCGCCTCAGCGACCAGGCGTTCGACCTGGACCCAGGTGCAGGTCGGGAGCGCGAAGGCCAGGTTGCGGTCCACGAACGCTGCTGCCTCC
>NZ_JACEHF010000335.1 GCF_014180685.1 Nocardioides pelophilus
TTCAGCGGCGACGTGGGCAACCCGGCATCCACCCGGCCGCGCTGCCGCTGGGCCGCCCGCACCAGCAGCCGTGGGTTGTCCCGGCGGACCGTGGTCGCGCCGACCAGGATCGCGTCGCAGCCCGCCCGGACCTCGTCGACCCGGTCGAAGTCGGCGTCGTTCGACAACAGCAGCCGTCGTTCGGTGGCGCCGCCGAGGTAGCCGTCGAGCGACATGCTGCAGCTGAGCAGGGTGTAGGGACGATCAGGCACTTGCCACCACCTCCGTCACGGGGGCCCGGGTCCGACCCGGTCCCACGAGTGCTACCAGTCCGGGCAGGGTGGCGACCAGCGACACCACGCCGTACACGACGGCCACGCTCACGCCGGTGGCGGCGCCGAGGCCGGCCCCGGCGAACAGCCACGCCGTCGCTCCTTCGCGAGGACCCCAGCCCGCGACGTTGAGGGGGAGTGCCGAGGCGAGCAGCACCACGAACGCCAGGGCGACCAGCTGGGGGAGCGGCGCGCTCACGCCCACCGACCGGGCGGCGACCACGAACACCGCGACGTGGCCGGCCGCGGCGGCGGCGGACGCCAGCACCACCCGCGGCCACACCCCGCCGATGAGCAGGGTCCGCAGCTCGGCGGCC
>NZ_JACEHF010000336.1 GCF_014180685.1 Nocardioides pelophilus
GGCGCGCGGCCGGTCACGACCCGGAGCCGGGGCACCCCGAGGCGGGCTGCGTTGCGGCCGATCCGGGCGGCGCGCTCCGGGTCGGCCTCCACCGCGACGGCCGCGGCGTCCCGGTGCGCACGCAGCCACTCGATCCCGACCGAGCCGGCGCCCGCGCCGACGTCCCAGAGCAGGTCGCCCGGACGGGGTGCCAGCCGGGCCAGCGCACTCGCGCGCAGGTCGCGCTTGGTGAGCTGGCCGTCGTGCTCGAACGCGTCGTCGGGGAGGCCGGTGGACCACGAGGTGGTCGCCGCGGGCCGGCCGGCGAGGTCGAGCGCCAGGACGTGCAGCCGCGGCACGTCGGCGGTCCAGGCGTCGGCGGCAGTGCCGTCGATCCGTCGCTCGGCGGACGAGCCGAGATCGCCGAGCACGGTCATCCGGCTCGGGCCGAAGCCCTCCTCGCGGAGCAGCCGGGCGACGACGGCCGGCGTCGTCTCGTCGGACGACAACAGCATCAGCCGACGACCGGGAGCGAGCTCGCGGCGCAGCACGTCGGGGTCGCG
>NZ_JACEHF010000337.1 GCF_014180685.1 Nocardioides pelophilus
GCCCCCCCGGCGACGGCCGTCTCGGCGGGGGGCGCGGCAGGAGCGGGGCCCTCGGTCAGCGGCCGGCCGCCGCTCGCGTCACTGGGCGCCACGGTGGGCGGTGGCCCGGGCGGGGGTGGCGGGGTCGACTGCGGTTCGCCGGAGCCGGTGGAGGGAGCGTCCTCGGTCATGTCTCGACGTTACGGGCACCCACGGCGCATCCTGGGGATCTTCGGATCAGGCCGACACGGCGAGCGTGAGCGGCAGCACCGCATCGGCGCCGACCGAGACCAGGGCGTCGGCGGCGAGGGTGAGCGACCATCCGGTCACCACAAGGTCGTCGACGAGCAGCACCCGGCGGCCGCGGACGGCGTCGGGGTCGTCGAGCCGCAGCGCGTGGCGGCGGGTGACGGCCGCGACCCGCTGGGCGGAGTTGGTGGCTCCCTGCCCGGCCGGCACCCCAGGGTCGGTGATCGCCCAGCGGCCGACGATCGGCCGCTGGAGGTAGCGGGACAGCCCGTCGGCGAGGTCGGCCACCAGGCCCGACCGGGTGGCCGAC
>NZ_JACEHF010000338.1 GCF_014180685.1 Nocardioides pelophilus
GCCGGAACTCGGCAGCAGCCCGCATCTGCTCCTCGGCTCGCGCCTGGGCCGCCAGGGTGGCTGCCTCGAGCTCGGCGGCTCGCGCGCGCGCCTCCTCGATCTCCAGCGCCAGGGCGGCGGCGCGGGTCTCGGCCTCGGCGCGGGCGATGGCCTGCTCGGCCGCGGCCTGCTCGGCGGTGACCCGGGCGTGGACCTGCTCGGCAGCGACCTGCTCCGCGCTCGCACGCGCTTGGGCCTGTTCGGCAGCGATCTGCTCGGCAGCGGCGCGGGCCTGGGCGTGCTCGAGCGCCTGCTGCTCGGCGCGCACCAGCTCGGCCTGGACGTTGGCCAGGGCTGCCTGCTGCGCCGCCTGCTGGGCGATGGCGGAGCGTTCGAACTCCGCGAGGGTGGCGCGGGCCCGGTCCTCGGCCTCGGTCCGGGCACGGCTCGCGTCCTCGGCCATCCGCTCGGCCTCGAGCAGGGCTCGAGTCACGGCGTCTCGTTCGTCGGCCAGGGCGGCAGCCGACTGGTGTGCCGCGGCGGGCGC
>NZ_JACEHF010000339.1 GCF_014180685.1 Nocardioides pelophilus
CCCCGGCTGCCCGTTTATCAAGGGATGTAGACGAACGACCGCTTCCCAGGGCGAGTTCGCCTAGGGATGTGCTCGTTCGGCTACATCCCTTGATAAACGGACAACGCCTGCCGCCCTCACGCCCCCGCGAGCGCGATCAGCAACGTGGCGAGGGCGAGCTCGATCGCGGCGCCGAACACGTCGCCGGTGACGCCGCCGAAGCGGCGCAGGGCGCGCCCGACCAGCAGGAGTACGACGAGCGCGGCCACCCCGACGGCCAACGGGCCGCGCCACGGGTGGACGAGGGTGGCAGCGCCGGCGAGGGCCGCAAAGCCGAGCAAGGTGAACCACAGCGGCACCCGCCGGGTGAAGGTCGCGCCGAGACCGTCCGGCCGGGCGGCCGGCACCAGGTGGGCGCAGGTGATCCAGAGCGCGGCCCGCGACGCGCAGACCGCGGCGCCCGCGATCGCGGCCGAGCGGAGGTCGTCGACGAAGGTGGCGACCGCGGCGGCCTGGGAGCCGAGCACGATCACGACGGCC
>NZ_JACEHF010000034.1 GCF_014180685.1 Nocardioides pelophilus
GGTCACCAGCTCGACCACGGCCATGGGGGCGTTGTCGCCCTGGCGCGGACCGATCTTGGTGATCCGGGTGTAGCCGCCGGGACGCTCGGCGAAGACCGGCGCGATCTCGGTGAAGAGGTGGTGCACGACACCCTTGTCGGTGATGCTCTTGAGCACCTCGCGACGGTTGTGCAGCGGGTTCTCACCCAGGTGCGCCTTCTTGGCCTTGGTGATCAGCTTCTCGGCGTACGGCCGCAGCGTGCGGGCCTTGGCCTCCGTGGTCGTGATCCGGCCGTGCTCGAAGAGCGCGGTGGCCAGGTTGCGGAGGATGAGCCGCTGGTGGGCCGGGCTACCGCCGAGGCGGGGGCCCTTCTTGGGCTTGGGCATCTCTGACTCTCAATCCCCCCGGCCGTGCTAGGTACCGGGGCTAGTTGGCCTCCGACCGGAGGCCGCCAATCAATCTGTACTGCCAACTACGTCAACTGCGGGGCGGCAGGGTGGCGCCAGCGGCGAAGCCGCCCGGTGAGCGCCCGCGGGCCGAGCGGAGCGAGGCCCGCGCGGCGGTCACCGGAGGGCGACACGCTCGCCCAATCCAACTCAGTACTGCTCGTCCTCGACGAAGGTGTCGTCGTCGTCATCGCCGTACGACGCGAGCGCGGCGTGCGGGTCGAAGCCGGGAGCGCTGTCCTTGAGGGACAGACCCATCTCGTGCAGCTTCGCCTTGACCTCGTCGATCGACTTGGCGCCGAAGTTGCGGATGTCGAGCAGGTCCTGCTCCGAGCGGCTGATGAGCTCACCCACGGTGTGGATGCCCTCGCGCTTGAGGCAGTTGTAGGACCGGACGGTGAGCTGCAGGTCCTCGACCGGAAGGGCCAGGTCGGCGGCGAGCTGCTCGTCGACGGGCGAAGGGCCGATGTCGATGCCCTCGGCCTCGACGTTGAGCTCGCGGGCCAGGCCGAAGAGCTCGACCAGCGTCTTGCCGGCCGACGCGATGGCGTCGCGGGGCAGGATCGACGGCTTGGTCTCGACGTCGATGACGAGCTTGTCGAAGTCGGTGCGCTGCTCGACACGGGTGGCCTCGACCTTGTAGGTCACCTTGAGGACCGGGCTGTAGATCGAGTCGACCGGCATCCGGCCGATCTCGTTGTCGGCGCCCTTGTTCTGGACGGCCGAGACGTAGCCGCGACCGCGCTCGACGACGAGCTCCATCTCGAGCTTGCCGTTGTCGCCCAGGGTGGCGATCTTCATGTCGGGGTTGTGCACCTCGACACCCGCCGGGGGCGCGATGTCAGCCGCGGTGACGTCACCGGCACCGGACTTGCGGAGGTACATGGTCACGGGCTCGTCGTGCTCCGAGGAGACGACGAGACCCTTGAGGTTCAGGATGATCTCGGTGACGTCTTCCTTGACGCCCTCGAGGGTCGAGAACTCGTGGAGCACGCTGTCGACCTTGATGCTGGTGACAGACGCGCCGGGGATGGAGGAGAGGAGGGTACGCCGGAGCGAGTTGCCGAGCGTGTAGCCGAAGCCAGGCTCGAGGGGCTCGATGACGAACCGCGACCGGAACTGGTCGACGGTTTCCTCCGACAGGGTGGGGCGCTGTGCGATGAGCACTGTGTTCTTATCCTTTCCGGACCGACCGCTATATGAGGGTCCAGACGTGGTGCTTGGACGGCGGGAGTTGCGGGGAGTGGGCGGTGGGGGGCCCGGTCAGGTGCGGCCCCCCACTCACGTCACTTCTTCGAGTAGTACTCGACGATGAGCTGCTCTTGGACCGGGAGGTCGATCTGCTCCCGGACGGGCAGCTGGTGCACCAGGATGCGCATCCGCGTCGGCAGCGCCTCGAGCCAAGCAGGCACGATCCGCTCGCCGTGGGTCTCGCGGGCGACGATGAACGGCGTCATCTCCAGCGACTTCTCGCGGACGTCGATGATGTCGTACTGCGTGACCTGGAACGAGGGGATGTCGACCTTCTTGCCGTTGACCAGGAAGTGACCGTGGGCCACCAGCTGGCGGGCGTGACGGCGGGTCCGGGCGAACCCGGCGCGGTAGACCACGTTGTCCAGGCGGCACTCGAGCAGCTGGAGCAGGTTGTCGCCGGTCTTGCCCTGGCGACGTGCGGCCTCGACGTAGTACTTGTGGAACTGCTTCTCGAGGATGCCGTACGTGTAGCGCGCCTTCTGCTTCTCCTGCAGTTGGTTGCGGTACTCGCTCTCCTTGATCCGCGCCCGGCCGTGCTGGCCCGGCGGGTAGGGACGCTTCTCGAATGCGGCGTCGCCGCCGATGAGGTCGACACCGAGACGGCGCGACTTCTTGGTGATGGGACCGGTGTAACGGGCCATGTCCTTCGCTCTCCTTCAGTCTCGGTGGTCAGACGCGCCGGCGCTTGGGCGGGCGGCAGCCGTTGTGGGGGGCGGGGGTCACGTCCTGGATGGTGCCGACCTCGAGGCCGATCGCACCCAGGGACCGGATCGCCGTCTCGCGACCCGAGCCCGGGCCCTTGACGAAGACGTCGATCTTCTTCATGCCGTGCTCCATCGCGCGCCGGCCGGCGGCCTCAGCGGCCATCTGCGCGGCGTACGGGGTCGACTTGCGGGAGCCCTTGAAGCCGACGGTGCCGGCGGAGGCCCACGAGATCACCGCACCGGTGGGGTCGGTGATCGTGACGATGGTGTTGTTGAACGTGCTCTTGATGTGGGCCTCGCCCTGAGCGACGTTCTTCTTTTCCTTGCGGCGGACCTTCTTGGCGCCCGCGCGAGCCTTGGGAGGCATCAGTTATCTCCTTGAGAAAGCTGGTCTGTCGTGCCAGTGAGATCGCCCTGACGGCGATCGATCACTTGGCCTTCTTCTTGCCGGCAACCGTGCGCTTCGGACCCTTGCGGGTGCGAGCGTTGGTCTTGGTGCGCTGCCCGCGGACCGGAAGGCCCTGACGGTGGCGGCGACCCTGGTAGCTGCCGATCTCGATCTTCCGGCGGATGTCAGCCTGGACCTCGCGACGGAGATCACCCTCGATCTTGAAGTTGGCTTCGATCTCATCGCGGAGCTTGACCAGCTCCTCGTCGCCCAGCTCGTGGACGCGGAGGTCGGGGTTGACCCCGGTGGCGGCCAGCAGCTGCTGGGCGCGGGTACGGCCGATGCCGTAGATGTAGGTAAGAGCGATCTCGATGCGCTTGTCGCGCGGAAGGTCGACTCCAACGAGGCGTGCCATGTAGGCGGTTCTCCTTGCGTTGACTGAGGTGTCGTGCGTGACGCGTCCTCTCCCCTTCGATCGATCAGTGGGTGAGGCGCCGGCCTCAGTTCCGGCGGTGGATCCCGATCATGCGATCGGGACTGCTGTCACGCTGCAGAGGTTATTCAGTTGTGGCGGCAGGGACTCGGGCCGGCAGGCCCATCGAACTCAGCCCTGGCGCTGCTTGTGGCGCGGGTTCTCGCAGATCACCATGACGCGGCCGTGGCGACGGATCACCTTGCACTTGTCACAGATCGGCTTGACGCTCGGGTTGACCTTCATGTCAGCCCTTTCTTGTCTGCTGGCGGCTTGTTGGTTCTTTACTTGTAGCGGTAGACGATGCGGCCCCGGCTGAGGTCGTACGGCGAAAGCTCCACGACGACCCGGTCCTCGGGGAGGATCCGGATGTAGTGCTGGCGCATCTTTCCGCTGATGTGGGCAAGGACCTTGTGGCCGTTGCTCAGCTCAACACGGAACATCGCGTTGGGAAGGGCCTCCACAACGGAGCCCTCCATCTCGATGACGCCTTCTTTCTTCGCCATGCCGTCCTTCGGGTTGGGTTCGTCTACCGGTGGCCCGGGAACCTCCTCCGCCGCCGCGTGGGCGCCTTCGGTGGACCTCGTGCAGCCATGTCGGAAGCCTCTCCCCGGCACGCGAACGATCTCTTCGTCTCAGAAGCGATCGCCAGCGACCGAGCAGCCGCGAGGCAGCACGACACAGACCCACGTTGGGCCGACACACCAGTTTAGACGTATCGGGACACGTTCTCCCAATCCGGACACCGTCAGCCGGCGAGCAGCTCCAGGGTCCGCACCCGTCCGGGTGCGCTCGCGGGCGCGGTCCGGGCCACGGCACCGGCGACCGGGTTCACCATCACCTCGTCGACGTCGTACGACGAGGCGAGCCGCTCGATCTCGGCGCGGGCCGTCTCGGCGTCCCCGATCACCCAGCGGCGCCGCATGGCTCCGATCAGCCCCGCATGCCCCTCGGGGAGCCCCGCGGCCACCGTCCGCTCGGCGTCCTCGACCGACGGCTGGGCCGTGAGCGGCTGGCCGGTGCGGAGCGCCACCATCTGCAGCAGCTGCGGGAGCGCGAGCCGGGCGGCCTCCTCGGCGGTGTCCGCGGCTGCCGCGTTGACGGTCAGGAAGGTCCTCGGCTCGGCGAGCAGCGCGGACGGTCGGAAGGTCGAGCGGTAGAGCGCGAGCGCCTCGGCGGTGCCGGAGCCGGAGAAGTGGTGGGCGAAGACGTAGGGCAGGCCCTTCTCGGCCGCGAGCCTCGCGGAGTAGTCGGACGAGCCGAGCAGCCACGGGGTCGCCACCGACCGCGCCGCCGGCGTGGCCTTCAGGACGTGGGTGCGCCCACGCAGGTCGAGCCCGGCGCCGGCCGGCTCCATCATGGTCAGCACGTCGTCGACGTACTCACCGAACCGCTCGACCGCGTTGTCGTCGACACCACCCGCCCCGTGCCGCAGCGCCCACCGCGTGATCGGGTCGGTGCCGGGCGCCCGGCCGATGCCGAGGTCGATCCGCCCCGGGAACGCCGCCTCGAGCAGCGCGAACTGCTCCGCCACCACGAGCGGGGCGTGGTTGGGCAGCATCACGCCGCCGGAGCCCACCCGGATCCGTGCGGTCTGCCCGGCGATCAGTCCGATCAGGACCGGCGGGTTGGTCGCGGCGACGGCGGGCATGTTGTGGTGCTCGGCGACCCAGTAGCGGCGATAGCCCAGCCGATCGGCGGTGCGGGCGAGGTCGAGCGAGGCAGCGACGGCGTCGGCCGAGGTCTGGTCGGCGCGGACCGGCACCAGGTCGAGCACGGAGAGAGCGGGAGATGGCATCTCCCGCTTCAAGGCCGCGGACCGGCAGGACATTCCCCACCACGGGGACCGGTGGCGGTTCAGTCCAGCGTGGCGCTGCGGCGAGTGAGCCACAGCCCGAGGCCGAACGCGCTGGCGCAGAGCAGACCGAGCATCGCGAGGTCCATCAGGTAGTGGCCGGCGCCGGCGAGCGCGATCCAGTCCTCGTCGGCACGGTCGACCTGGCCGCGGACCAGGCCCATCGCGGAGGCCGCGGCGGCGTAGCCCCACCGCGACGGCGACAGCCAGGCGACCTGCTCGAGCACCGGCCGACCGGCGATCGCGAACAGCGACCCCGAGAGCACCAGCTGGAGCATGATGACGCCGACCAGCGTGGGCATCGTCTGTTCGGTGCTGGTGACCAGCGCCGACAGTGCGAGCCCGACCACCGCCATGGTGAACGCGAGCGCACCGATCGTGAGGGCGACCCGCACGGTCCCCAGCTGGCCGTCGGCTCCGGGAAGGCCGACGACCGCGATGAAGGTGACCAGGAGACCCTGCACGAACGCCGCCGTGCCGAGCACCAGCACCTTGCTCAGGAAGTAGACCCCCGGCGACAGGCCGACGGCGTACTCCCGGCGGAAGATCGGCCGCTCCCCCACCAGCTCCCGGATCGCGATCGCGGTGCCCATCAGGCACGCCGCCACGAGGAGCACGATGAGGCGCTGGGTGGACTCCCCGGGATCGAACACCATCCGGACCGCCCGCCCGGCGGGTGCGCCGCCCTGGAAGGCCTGGCACATCCCGTCACCGATCGGCTCGGTCGCGCCGGGACACCGCCGGGTGTCGTCCAGCGAGAGCCCGCTCGATCCGGGCACCAGCCGGCTCAGGCCGCCGAGGACCAGGGGCAGCAGGAGCAGCATGCCGAGGAGGAGCCGGTCGGAGACGACGACCGCGGCGTTGCGCCGGACCAGGGTCGAGAGCTGACGTCCGAGCGAGCGCCGCGGTGGGGCGGGAACGCCGGAACCGACCGCAGGGAGCGCCCCGGTGGTCGCGGCGGGCCGGGGCTGGGCGGGGATCAGGTTCCACAGCTGGGGGTCGTCGAGCAGGTCGAAGACCTCGGGATAGCTGGCGCGGCCGAAGTGCGCCAGCACCCCGGACGGCGGGCCGAAGTAGGCGAGCCGGCCACCGGGCGCGAGGACCATCACGTTGTCGCACACGTCGAGCGCGAGCACCGAGTGGGTGACGACCATGACCACCCGGCCGCCGTCGGCGAGCGAGCGCAGCTGCTTCATGACCTCCAGGTCGAGACCCGGGTCGAGCCCCGACGTGGGCTCGTCGAGGAACAGCAGCGGCGGCGCGGTCAGCAGCTCGGTCGCGATCGACACGCGCTTCTTCTGGCCGCCGGAGAGCTGGGTGCCGATGCGGTTGTCCAGCCGCGAGGTGAGCTGCAGCTGGTCGGCCACCGCGGCCACCCGGGCATCCTGCTCCGGACGGGTCGTGTCGGGCGGCAGCCGGAGCTGGGCGGCGTACCGAAGCGCCTGGCGCACCTTCAGCTGCGGGTGCTGGATGTCCTGCTGCGGCACCAGCCCGATCTGGAAGCGCAGCTGGTCGTAGTGCGCGTAGAGGTCGTGGCCCTGCCAGATCACCCGGCCGTGCGTCGCCGGCTGCAGGCCGGTGAGCGCGCGCAGCAGCGTCGACTTGCCGGCGCCGGACGGTCCGATCACCGCGGTGAGGCTGGACGGCTTGAGCTGGAACGACACGTTCTCCAGCAGCACCCGGCGGCCGCCCACGACGGTGGTGAGGCCGTCGGCGTACAGGGTGAACTCGTGGGTCGTCGCCGACGCGAGCAGCTGGGTGCCGTCCCAGCGGAAGGTCTGGTTGCCGAAGATGACCTCGGCACCCACCGCCAGCTGCACCGCACCCTGCACCCGGTGTCCGTTGACGTAGGTGCCGTTGTAGCTGTTGAGGTCGTGCAGGACCGCCAGCCGGTTCGGCCCGGCGGGGTCCAGCCGCGCGTGCCGGCGGCTCACCAACGCGTCCTCGAGCACCACGTCGTTGCCCTGCTCCCGGCCGATGGTGAGGCTGCGGCCGGACGCCACCTGTTGCGGCAGGACGACCGACTGCCCGTGCGCGAGCTGGCCCGGCGGCAGCACGGCCTGCGGCCGCCAGGCGTCGGCGGGCGCCGCGGCGGCGGGGAGCTGCGGCGGGGGCAGGTTGCGCCACCAGTCGTCGGCCGGTGGTTGGTACGGCGACGGGACCGGCGCCGGTTGGTACGGCGGTGGGGCCTGCGCCGCTACCAGGCTGACCACGACCGCCTCCCCCGCGGGGCCGCCCAGGTGGAGGCTGAGCGGGGTCATGGGAAGCGCCTGCCTGGTGATCCGCTGACCCCGGACGAAGGTGCCGTTGCTGCTGGTGTCGACGGCGACCCAGGTGCCGCCCTCGCGCTGCAGCACCGCGTGGTGCCGCGACGCGCTGGGCTCGCTGACGACCACGTCGCAGTCGGCCTCACGGCCGATCACGACGCGGTCTCCCTCGAAGATCCTCGTCGCCCCGGCCCACTCCACCCGAACGCCGTCGTCGCCGCGGGGGCGGTCAGGTGCGCTGGTCATGGGCCTCGTCGGGAGCTCGGGAAGGGAACGACAGAAACCCTAGCCGGGCCTCGCGGCCGTGGGGTCAGTCCTTCCAGTCCGGCCCGGGAGTGTCGTCGACATCGGCGGCGACGGTCGCGGCGACCGGCTCGGCCTTGGCCGACTTGACCAGGCTCAGCACCGCGGTCAGCACGAGCGTCACGATGATCACACCGAGGCTGAACAGAGACGAGATCTCCGGTGCGGCCGTCACGTGCTCGCCGCCGTTGATGAACGCCAGCTCGTTCTTGTGCAGCGCGTGCAGCACCAGCTTCACGCCGATGAACGCGAGGATGAACGCCAGCCCCAGCGACAGGTAGATCAGTCGCTGCAGCAGTCCGCCGAGCAGGAAGTAGAGCTGCCGCAGCCCCATCAGCGCGAAGACGTTCGCCGTGAAGACGAGGTAGGGCTCCTGGGTGATGCCGAAGATCGCCGGGATCGAGTCGAGCGCGAAGAGGATGTCGGTGACGCCGAGCGCGATGATGACGATCACGATCGGGGAGACGAACTGGACGCCGTTCTCGTGGTACCAGAGCTTGAGGCCGTGGTAGGTGTCGCCGACCCGCATGTGCCGGCGGGCGAACTTCACGACCGCGTTGTCCTCGGGGTGCTCGTCCTCATGGGTGCGGTAGGACTTCACCAGGCCGTAGGCGGTGTAGACGAGGAACGCGCCGAAGATGTAGAAGACCCAGCTGAAGTTCTCGATGAGGGCGTAGCCGAGCGCGATGAAGATGCCGCGGAAGACGAGCGCCAGCACGATGCCGACCAGCAGGGCCTCCTGCTGGTACTTCCGGGGCACCTTGAGGGCCGCCATCAAGATGATGAAGACGAACAGGTTGTCGATCGACAGCGAGTACTCCGTCAACCAGCCGGTGTAGAACTCGATGCCGAAGTCGTGTCCGTGGTAGAGCCAGATGAACAGACCGAACGCCAACGCGGCGCCGACGTAGAAGGAGAGCGCGATCGCGCACTCCCGCATCGACGGCTCCCGCGGGTCGCGTGCGATCACGACGACATCGAAGAGAAGCACGCCGACGGTGGCGGCGATGGTGATGGTCCATTCCAGGGTGCTGACGTCCACGAGGCAGGTCCTCCGGTAGATCGGTTAGTCCGGTCGCCCGAGGTCTCTTCCGTCGCCTGCCGACGACCTACGGTCCCGGACCAGCCGCAGCCGATCGTGATGACGAGACACGCAGCGGAGGAATACTCCCCTCGTGGTCGGCCTATCGTCCCACATACTTCCAGTGCGACCGATTCCTGGGCGGCCCCTATGCCAGGCCGGCGACCTTCGTCATCGTCTCGAGCTTCGCGCCCGTCTCGCGGACCTCGGAGTCGGGGTCGGAGCCGGCGACGATCCCGGCTCCGGCGAAGAGCCGCATCCGGGGGCCGTCGATGACCGCGGCGCGGATCGTGATCGCGAAGACACCGTCGCCGGTGCGGTCGACCCAGCCGACGCAGCCGGCGAAGTAGGCGCGCAGGTCGCCCTCGAGGTCGGCGATGGCTGCGGCCGCAGCCGCGGCGGGTACGCCGCCGACGGCCGGGGTGGGGTGCAGCATCTGGGCGAGCCGGAGCGCGCTCGGGCCGGTCGCCGGGTCCTCGAGCCGCGCGGTGATCGGGGACGCGAGGTGCCACACCGTGTCGGTCGCGAGGAGCGTCGGCCCGGTCGGGGGCTCGACGTCGACGCACACCTCTTTGAGGGCGTGCACGATGGCGTCGACGACGAAGGCGTGCTCGGCGAGGTCCTTGTCGGACTCGCGGAGCGCGGAGGCGCGGCGCGCGTCCTCGTCGGGATCGGGTGAGCGCGGCACCGAGCCGGCCAGCGGGGTGCACGAGATCCGGTCGCCCTCGCGGCTGACCAGCAGCTCGGGGCTCGCACCGACCAGCAGCGGACCACCGTCGAGGGACTCGGTCAGGGGCACCGAGAACACGTAGCGCCCGGGGCGGGTCACCAGCAGCCGGTCGATCACCTCGGCGGGCTCGAGCGGCGGGTCACTGGTCACGTCGAGGCAGCGCCCGATGACGACCTTGCGCACGACGCCGGCCTCGATCTTGGCGAGCACCGCGCGGACCATGTCGGCGTAGGCCGCGGCGGTGGGGAACTCGCGGACGTCGTAGGTGCGGTCCCGGTGCGGGGTGACCGGGCTGCGCAGCGGGCGCTCGGAGCCGACGACCTGGTGGAAGATGCCGGGCGCCCCGGCCGCGAACGACAGCGCGCCGATCACCCGCTCCCCCGGCTGCAGCGCGCCGGTGATCTCGTCGGCCCACCCGGGGTCGGCGCCGTCGGGCGTGGTCCACGTGCGCAGCACCCGGTCGGCGACGTACGCCTCGTCGCCGGTGGCGAAGAGGAGCGGTCGGGCGGGAAGGACGGCCATGCTTGATGATAGGTCGGCGGGTGGGAGGCTCACGCGGGGCCGCCGTACGGAGCACCCAGCCGCTCGAGGTCGGCCCTGCCGCCGTCGTGCGCGGTGAGCACCCAGATGCCGTCCGCCGTCAGCGCGAAGGTGTGCTCGAAGTGGGCGGCGAGCGAGCCGTCCCTGGTCACGACGGTCCAGTCGTCGTCGCCCACCGAGGTCTGCTTGGTGCCGAGGGTGACCATCGGCTCCACGGCGAGCGCGAGTCCGTGCTTGAGCCGCGGCCCCCGCCCAGGCCGGCCGTAGTTGGGAACGTCGGGCGGCAGGTGCATTTCCGTGCCGATGCCGTGGCCGGTGTAGTCCTCGACGATGCCGTAGTCACCCTGGGAGTGCACGAACTGCTCGATCGCGTGCGAGATGTCGCCGACGCGGCCGCCGTGCCGCGCGGCGGCGAGTCCTCGCCAGAGCGACTCCTCGGTCACGCGCATCAGCTCGCTGACGTCGTCGGGCACGTCGCCGACCGCGACCGTGATCGCGGCGTCGCCGTGCCAACCCTCGACGATGGCGCCGCAGTCGATCGAAACGACGTCTCCGGCCGCCAGCACCTGCGACCCGGGGATGCCGTGCACGACCGCCTCGTTGACGGACGCGCAGATCGTGGCCGGGAAGGGCGGCTCGCCGTACCCGAGGAACGACGGCGTCGCACCCCGCGACCTGATCAGGTCGTCGGCGACCCGGTCGAGCTCACCGGTGGTGACGCCCGGTCGTACGGCGTCGCGCACCGCCGCGAGCGCGTCGGCGACCACGAGCCCCGCCTCCCGCATCAGCAGGATCTGCTCGGGGGTCTTGATCTCCAGGCTGCTACCGAACAAGCGCCGCGCGCTCAGCTCTGCTCTACTACGTCGAGCGCGTCGAAGATGCGCTTCGTGACGTCGTCGACCTCGCCCATGCCGTCGACCTCGTGGACCAGGCCACGACCCTTGTAGACGGCGATCAGCGGCTCGGTCTCGGCTCCGTAGATCTCCTGGCGGCGCCGGATGACGTCCTCGGTGTCGTCGGCGCGACCCTCGGTCTGGGCCCGCTGCAGAAGTCGGTGGACGAGCTCGTCCTGGTCGACGGTGATGACGACGACCGCGTCGAGCTGGTGACCCGTGTCGGCGATCATGGCGTCGAGCTCCTCGACCTGGGCCAGCGTCCGCGGGTAGCCGTCGAGCAGGAAGCCCGGGTCGGCATCCGGTTCGGCGATCCGGTTGCGGACCATCTGGTTGGTGACCTCGTCCGGGACGTACTCGCCGGCGTCCATGAACTTCTTCGCCTCGACACCCAGGGGCGTGCCCTCGGAGACGTTGGCGCGGAAGATGTCGCCGGTCGAGATCGCCGGCACACCGAAGTGGTCGGCGACGAACTTGGCCTGGGTGCCTTTGCCGGCGCCCGGGGGGCCCATGAGAATCAGCCTCATCGAAGGAATCCTTCGTAGTTACGCTGCTGGAGCTGGCTCTCGATCTGCTTCACCGTGTCGAGGGCGACGCCCACCATGATCAGGATGGACGTGCCGCCGAAGGGGAAGTTCTGGTTGGCGTCGATCAGCACCAGCGCGATCAGCGGGATGAGGGAGATCAGACCCAGGTAGAGAGCGCCCGGCAACGTGATGCGGGAGAGGACGTAGGACAGGTAGTCCTGGGTCGGCTTGCCCGCCCGGATTCCGGGGATGAAGCCGCCGTACTTCTTCATGTTGTCGGCCACCTCTTGCGGGTTGAAGGTGATCGACACGTAGAAGTAGGTGAAGAAGATGATCAACAGGAAGTAGGTCACCATGTAGGGCCACTTGTCACCGGTGACGAAGTAGTCCGCGACGAACTTGACCCAGGCCGAGTCGCTGGTCTGGTTGAACTGCACCGCCATCGCCGGCAGGTAGAGCAGCGACGAGGCGAAGATGACGGGGATGATGCCGGCCTGGTTGACCTTGAGCGGGATGTAGGTCGAGCTGCCGCCGAACATCTTGCGACCGACCATCCGGCGGGCGTACTGCACCGGGATCCGGCGCTGCGCCTGCTCGATGAAGATGACACCGCCCACGATCGCGAGTCCGATCACGATCACGATGCCGAACGTCCACCAGCCCTGGCTCTTCTGGACCTGCCAGAGAGAGGCGGGGAAGGTCGCGACGACCTGGGTGAAGATCAGGATCGACATGCCGTTGCCGATGCCGCGCTCGGTGATCTGCTCGCCGAGCCACATGATCACCGCGGTACCGGCGGTCATCGTGATCACGATGACCAGGAAGGTCATGGTCGTGTCGCTGTGGAGCAGCGGGTAGGTCTCGGTGTCGCAGTTCTGGAGCAGGCTGCCGGTGCGCGCGAGCGCGACGATGCCGGTCGCCTGGAGCAGCGCGAGGCCGAGGGTGAGGTAGCGCGTGTACTGCGTGATCTTGGTCTGACCGGCCTGACCCTCCTTCTTGAGGGCCTCGAGCCGCGGGATCACGACGACCAGCAGCTGCAGGATGATGCTCGCGGTGATGTAGGGCATGATCCCGAGCGCGAACACGGTCAGCTGCAGCAGCGCGCCACCGGAGAACAGGTTGATCAGGTTGTAGATGCCGGTGTTGTTGGCCTCGTCGCCGAGACAGTGCTGGACGTTGGCGACGTGCACCCCGGGGGCCGGGATCTGCGAGCCGAGCCGGAAGACGAAGATGATGAACAGGACGAACAGCAGCTTGCGCCGCAGGTCCGGAGTCCGGAATGCGTTGACGAACGCGCTAAGCACTGAGGGTCCTCTTTCTCATAGGGCCATCGACACCTGAGGGCCGTCGGGAAGCCTAACAGGGAGCGAGAAAGGCGCGGCCGACCTGGTAATCAGGCCTGCCGCGCCTCAGCTCACGAACTCGTCACAGAACGGTGACGCTGCCGCCCGCGCTCTCGATCTTCTCCTTGGCGGAGTTCGAGAAGGCGTTGGCGCTCACCGCGACCTTGACCGACAGCTCGCCCTGGCCGAGCACCTTGACGGGCTCGCCCTTGCGGACTGCGCCGCGGGCCACGAGCTCCTCGGGGGTGACGTCGCCGCCCTCGGGGAACAGGGTGCTGATCCGGTCGAGGTTCACGACCTGGTAGGTGACCTTGAAGGGGTTCTTGAAGCCCTTGAGCTTCGGCAGCCGCATGTGGATCGGCATCTGGCCACCCTCGAAGGCAACCGGCACCTGGTAGCGGGCCTTGGTGCCCTTGGTGCCTCGACCAGAGGTCTTGCCCTTGGAACCCTCACCGCGGCCGACGCGGGTCTTGGCCTTCTTGGCCCCCGGCGCCGGGCGCAGGTGGTGCAGCTTGAGCGTCATGTCACTCCACCTCCTCGACCGTCACCAGGTGACGGACGGTCTGGACCATGCCCCGGATCTCCGGGCGGTCCTCCTTGACGACCACGTCGCCGATGCGCTTCAGACCGAGGCTCCGCAGCGTCTCGCGCTGGTTCGCCTTGCGGCCGATCGCCGACTTCATCTGCTGGACCTTGAGCTGCGCCATCAGGAGCTCACCCCCGAAGCGGCCTTGGCCGCAGCCTCGGCCTCGCCCAGTGCCTTGGCCTTGAGCAGGGCCGCCGGGGCGACCTGCTCGACCGTGAGGCCACGCCGGGCCGCGACGGCCTCGGGGTACTCGAGCATCTGGAGCGCAGCGACGGTCGCGTGCACGATGTTGATCTGGTTGGACGAGCCCAGCGACTTGCTGAGGACGTCGTGGATGCCGGCGCACTCGAGCACGGCGCGCACCGGGCCACCGGCGATCACACCGGTACCGGGCGCTGCCGGGCGCAGGAAGACGACACCGGCCGCCTTCTCGCCCTGCACCGGGTGCGGGATGGTGCCCTGGATGCGGGGGACGCGGAAGAAGTTCTTCTTCGCCTCCTCGACACCCTTGGCGATCGCCGCCGGAACTTCCTTGGCCTTGCCGTAGCCGACGCCGACCATGCCGTCACCGTCACCGACGACCACGAGGGCGGTGAAGCTGAAGCGACGACCACCCTTCACGACCTTGGCGACACGGTTGATCGCGACGACCCGCTCGACGTACTGGCTCTTGTCCGCGCCACCACGACGGTCGTCACGACCGCCTCGGCCGCGGTCGCCGCCAGAACGCTGTCCGCGCTGGGGTCCGCTCATGATTTCTCCTCAGTCCTTGCTATCGCGATCAGAAGGTCAGGCCGGCGTCGCGAGCGCCGTCGGCCAGGGCCGCGATGCGACCGTGGTACTTGTTGCCGGCGCGGTCGAAGACGACCGTCTCGACACCGACCTCCTTGGCACGGGCAGCGACGAGCTCGCCGACCTTCTTCGCCTTGGCAGTCTTGTCGCCCTCGAACGACCGCAGGTCGCTCTCCATGGTGGAGGCGTACGCGAGCGTCTTGCCGACGGCGTCGTCGACGACCTGCACGGTGATGTGCTTGGTCGACCGGGTGACAACCAGTCGGGGACGGTCGGCAGTGCCCGAGAGCTTCTTGCGGCCCCGGATCTGACGACGCAGCCGCGACTTGGCGCGCGCCGAGAGGTGCCGCTGATGCTTGAGTGTGATCGCCATGGTCACTTACCAGCCTTTCCGACCTTGCGGCGGACGTGCTCGCCGGCGTACCGGACACCCTTGCCCTTGTAGGGCTCGGGCTTACGAAGCTTGCGAATGTTGGCCGCGATCTCGCCGACCTGCTGCTTGTCGATTCCAACGACGCCCAGCTTGGTCGTGCCCTCGACGGTGAAGGTGATGCCCTCAGGCGCGTCGAAGATGATCGGGTGGGAGTAGCCGAGCTGGAACTCCAGCTGGGTCGGGCCCTTCGACAGGACGCGGTAACCGACGCCCACGATCTCGAGCTTCTTCTCGTAGCCCTCGGTCACACCCACGACCATGTTGTGGATCAGGGTGCGGGTCAGGCCGTGCAGGGACCTGCTGATGCGCTCGTCGTCGGGACGCTTGACGTCCAATACAACGGAGCCGCCGTCGTCGTTCCGTTCCACCACGATCGGGGACGCCACGGTGTGCGTGAGGGTGCCCTTGGGACCCTTCACCGTGACGACGGGGCCGTCGAGGTTGACGTCGACACCGGCCGGGACCGGGACGGGGAGCTTGCCAATGCGTGACATTGCTGTTCCTCTCTTCCTGGTCTCGTCACCAGACGTAGGCGAGGACTTCCCCACCCACGCCCTTCTGGTTGGCCTGACGGTCGGTCAGCAGGCCCTGGCTCGTCGAGATGATCGCGACACCCAGGCCGCCGAGCACCTTCGGGAGACCCGTGTGCTTGGCGTAGACCCGGAGGCCGGGCTTGCTGATCCGGCGGACGCCGGAGAGCGAGCGCTCGCGGTTGCGGCCGTACTTGAGCGTGATCGTCAGCGTCTTGCCGACGGCGTTCTCGTTGTCGGTCACGTCGAAGGAGGCGATGTAGCCCTCCTGCTTGAGGATCTCCGCGACGCCCTGCTTGAGCTTGCTGTACGGCATCGACACCGCGTCGTGGTACGCCTGGTTGGCGTTGCGCAGACGAGTCAGCATGTCTGCGATCGGGTCGGTCATCGTCATGATGTGTGATTCTTTCTGCTGCGGTTTCCACCCACACCTGGGGTGAGAAGAGGACCTTCAGCTGTTAGTGGTGATTACCAGCTCGACTTGGTGACGCCGGGAAGCTCGCCCCGGTGGGCCATCTCCCGCAGGCAGATCCGGCACAGGCCGAACTTGCGGTAGACCGACTTGGGTCGGCCGCAGCGCTGGCAACGGGTGTAGCCGCGGACCGCGAACTTGGGCTTGCGGGCCGCCTTGACCTTGAGCGAAGTCTTCGCCATGTCAGTTCTCCTTGAACGGGAAGCCGAGCTGCTTCAGCAGCGCGCGACCCTGCTCGTCGTTGGTCGCAGTGGTGACGATCGTGATGTCCATGCCGCGGCTGCGGTCGACCTTGTCCTGGTCGATCTCGTGGAACATGACCTGCTCGGTGAGACCGAAGGTGTAGTTGCCCTTGCCGTCGAACTGCTTCGGGCTGAGACCACGGAAGTCACGGATGCGGGGCAGCGCGAGCGACAGCAGCCGGTCGAGGAACTCCCACATCCGGTCGCCGCGGAGCGTGACGTGCGTGCCGATCGGCATGCCCTCGCGCAACTTGAACTGGGCGATCGACTTGCGGGCCTTGGTCACGGCCGGCTTCTGACCGGTGATCGCGGTCAGGTCGCGGATCGCGCCCTCGATGAGCTTCGAGTCACGCGCCGCCTCGCCGACACCCATGTTGACCACGATCTTGGTCAGGCCGGGCACCTGCATGACGTTGGCGATCTCGAACTCGGACCGCAGCGCGGGGAGGATCTCCTCGCGGTACCTGGTCTTGAGGCGCGGCGTGATCTTCTCGGCCACGGCGCTCTCAGTCGTCTCGGTCATCAGATTTCCTTCCCGGTCTTGCGGGAGATACGGACGCTGCGCGTCGACTGGTACTCCGAGCCGTCCGGGCGACGCTTGGTGACCTCGACCCGCTTGTAGGCGATGCGGGTGACGCCGCCGTCCTCGACCAGCATCACGTTGGACACGTGGATGGGGGCCTCGGTGGTGATGATCCCGCCGGTGTTGCCGGCGCGACCGCCCTGGTTGACGACCTTGGTGTGCTTCTTGATCCGGTTGACGCCCTCGACGATCAGCCGCTGCTCCTCACGGAGCACCTTGATGACCTTGCCCTCGGCGCCCTTGTCCTTGCCCGCGATCACCTTGACGGTGTCGCCCTTCTTGATGGCGATCTTCGCCGGCTTCTGCTGGGCCTTCTTCTGGGCAGCCATCACAGCACCTCCGGTGCGAGCGAGATGATCTTCATGAACTTCTTGTCCCGCAGCTCGCGACCGACCGGACCGAAGATGCGCGTACCGCGCGGCTCGCCGTCGTTCTTGAGGATCACGGCAGCGTTCTCGTCGAACTTGATGTACGAGCCGTCGGGGCGGCGGCGCTCCTTGACGGTGCGAACGATGACGGCCTTGACGACGTCACCCTTCTTCACGTTGCCACCGGGGATCGCGTCCTTGACGGTGGCGACGATGACGTCGCCGATCCCGGCGTAACGACGACCGGAGCCGCCGAGAACCCGGATGCAAAGGATCTCCTTCGCACCGGTGTTGTCGGCGACCTTCAGTCGCGACTCCTGCTGAATCATCAGTTTCTCCTATGTCGTGCCGGTTCTCGCGGCCGCGCTGGGCGGCGAGCCTTGCCGAACGTGTACGGATCTTTCGGGCTCTCGCCCGGGGGGCTACTTCGCGCGCTCGAGGATGGTGACGACGCGCCAACGCTTGGTGGCGGACAGCGGCCGGGTCTCCATGATCAGGACGCGGTCGCCGACGCCACACTCGTTCTGCTCGTCGTGTGCCTTGAGCCGGGTGTTGCGGCGCAGGACCTTGCCGTAGAGGGCGTGCTTGACGCGGTCCTCGACGGACACGACCACGGTCTTGTCCATCTTGTCGCTCACGACCAGGCCCTCACGGGTCTTGCGCGAGTTGCGCTCCACGGTCTCGTTGCCGGACTTGTCGGCCTGCTCGCTCATGCGCTCTCCTCTTCGGTGCCCGGCGCGGTCCGGATGCCGAGCTCGCGCTCACGCACCACGGTGTAGATCCGGGCGATGTCCTTCTTGACCGTACGGAGCCGACCGTGCGACTCCAGCTGGCCGGTGGCCGCCTGGAAGCGCAGGTTGAACAGCTCCTCCTTGGCCTCGCGCAGCTTGGCCTCGAGGTCGATGTCGTTGAGCTCGTCGAGCTCGTGGGCCTGCACGTTCTGACTCATCAGAACTCACCAGCCTCTCGGGTGATGAAGCGGCACTTCATGGGCAGCTTGTGGATGGCACGGCGCATCGCCTCACGGGCGACGTCCTCCGGGACACCGGACAGCTCGAACATGACGCGACCGGGCTTGACGTTGGCGACCCACCACTCGGGCGAGCCCTTGCCGGAACCCATCCGGGTCTCGGCCGGCTTCTTGGTGAGCGGGCGGTCCGGGTAGATGTTGATCCACACCTTGCCGCCACGCTTGATGTGGCGGGTCATGGCGATACGTGCGGACTCGATCTGCCGGTTGGTCACGTAGTGACCCTCGACCGCCTGGATCCCGAAGTCACCGAACGCGAGCGTGGTCCCACCCTTGGCAGCGCCCCGACGCTTGGGGTGGTGCTGCTTGCGGTGCTTGACGCGACGCGGCATCAACATGGCTCAGGCCCCCGTCTCGTTGGTCGGCGCTCCGCTGGTGGGAGCAGTCGGCTCGGCCGAGGTGGCACCGGCGTCGGTGGCCGGAGCCTCGCGGTCCGAGCGGGTCGGACGGTCTCCGCGCGACCCGCGGGTCGGGCGCTCGCCGCCGCGGCTGGGACGGCTGCCGCGGCCGGGGACGCCGGCCTTGGCTGCCGCCTGGGCCTGACGCTCGGCACGGGTGCCGGCGACCTCGCCCTTGTAGATCCAGACCTTCACGCCGATCCGGCCGAAGGTGGTGCGGGCCTCGTAGAAGCCGTAGTCGATGTCGGCACGCAGCGTGTGCAGCGGGACGCGACCCTCGCGGTAGAACTCGGTGCGCGACATCTCGGCGCCGTTGAGGCGGCCCGAGCACTGGATTCGGATGCCCTTGGCACCGGACCGCATCGAGGTCTGCATGGCCTTGCGCATCGCGCGGCGGAACTGCACGCGACCCGACAGCTGCTCGGCGACGCCCTGGGCGACGAGCTGAGCATCGATCTCGGGGTTCTTGACCTCGAGGATGTTCAGCTGCACCTGCTTGCCGGTGAGCTTCTCGAGCTCGGTGCGGATCCGGTCGGCCTCCGCGCCGCGGCGGCCGATGACGATGCCCGGCCGGGCGGTGTGGATGTCGACGCGGACCCGGTCACGGGTGCGCTCGATCTCGACCTTGGCGATGCCGGCCCGCTCCATGCCCTTCGAGAGCAGCTTGCGGATCGCGACGTCCTCGCCGACGTACGCCTTGTACAGCTTGTCGGCGTACCAACGCGACTTGTGGTCGGTGGAGATGCCGAGACGGAAGCCGTTCGGGTTGATCTTCTGGCCCATTACTTACCCGCCTTCTTGACGACATCGGCCGGCTGGACGGCGATGGTGATGTGGCTGGTGCGCTTGTTGATCCGGGTGGCCCGGCCCTGCGCACGCGGCCGCCACCGCTTCATCGTGGGACCCTCGTCGACCTGCGCGACCGAGATGACCAGGTCACCGGTGGGCAGGCCCTCGGTGGTCCCGGCGTTGGCGATGGCGCTGTCGAGCACCTTGCCGACGGTCTTGGCAGCGGCCTGGGGGGTGAAGGCGAGGATCGACTGTGCCTCGTCCACGGGCAGGCCGCGGACCATGTCGACGACCCGTCGGGCCTTCATCGGGGTGATCCGGACGTAGCGTGCGCTCGCGAAGGCGCCCGGCTGGTCGCCGAGCAGCGAGTCACGACGGGCGCTGGTGCGCCGGCGATCGGTGGCGGTCATCGACGACGTCCCTTCCGGTCTTCCTTGACGTGGCCGCGGTAGGTGCGGGTGGGCGCGAACTCGCCCAGCTTGTGGCCGACCATGGAGTCGGACACGAACACCGGCACGTGCTTGCGGCCGTCGTGGACGGCGATCGTGTGGCCGATCATCGCGGGGATGATCATCGAACGGCGCGACCACGTCTTGATGACGTTGTGGCTGCCCTTCTCGTTCTCGGCTTCCACCTTCTTCATCAGGTGGTCGTCGACGAAGGGGCCCTTCTTCAGGCTGCGAGGCATCTCTGGTTACTTCCTACCCTTGCCGGACTTGCGACGACGGATGATCTGGGCGTCGGAGGCCTTGCGCCGACGGGTGCGGCCCTCCGGCTTGCCCCACGGCGAGACCGGGTGGCGACCACCGGAGGTCTTGCCCTCACCACCGCCGTGCGGGTGGTCGACCGGGTTCATGACCACACCGCGGACGGTCGGGCGCTTGCCCTTCCACCGCATGCGGCCGGCCTTGCCCCAGTTGATGTTGGACTGCTCGGCGTTGCCGACCTCGCCGACCGTGGCGCGGCAGCGCACGTCGACGAAGCGCATCTCGCCCGAGGGCAGACGCAGCGTGGCGCGCGAGCCCTCACGGGCGACGAGCTGGGCGCTGTTGCCGGCCGAACGAGCCATCTTGGCACCGCCGCCGGGCCGGAGCTCGACGCAGTGGATGGTCGTGCCGACCGGGATGTTGCGCAGCGGCAGGTTGTTGCCCGGCTTGATGTCGGCACCCACCCCGGCCTCGACGCGCATGCCCTGGACCAGGTCCTTGGGCGCGATGATGTAGCGCTTCTCGCCGTCGGCGTAGTGGAGCAGCGCGATCCGAGCCGTGCGGTTCGGGTCGTACTCGATGTGGGCGACCTTGGCCGGGATCCCGTCCTTGTCGTAGCGACGGAAGTCGATGACGCGGTAGGCGCGCTTGTGACCGCCACCCTGGTGCCGGGTGGTGATCCGGCCCTGGTTGTTGCGGCCGCCCTTCTTGGGCAGCGGACGCGTCAGCGACTTCTCGGGCGTGGTCCGGGTGATCTCGACGAAGTCGGCCACCGAGGAGCCACGACGGCCCGGGGTGGTCGGCTTGTACTTGCGGATTGCCATTGTCTTCTTCAGTCCTTAACTCAGCCCGGTCAGGCGACCGGACCTCCGAAGATGTCGATGCGGTGACCCTCGGCGAGGCTCACGATCGCGCGCTTGGTGTCCTTGCGCTTACCGATGCCGTACTTGGTGCGACGGGTCTTGCCCTGTCGGTTCATGGTGTTGACCGAGGTGACCTTGACGTTGAACACCTTCTCGACCGCGATCTTGATCTCGGTCTTGTTGGCGTCCGGGTGCACCAGGAACGTGTACTTGTTGGCGTCGAGGAGCGTGTAGCTCTTCTCGGACACGACCGGTGCGATCAGGACGTCGCGGTGGTCCTTGTGCAGGGTGCTCACTTGTCCGCCTCCTCAGAAGTCTTCTTGCCGTAGGCAGCGCCGGAGACGAACGCGTCGTACGCGCCCTTGCTGAAGACCACGTCGTCGCTCGCGAGCACGTCGTAGGTGTTCAGCTGGTCGACGGCGATCAGGTGCACCTCGGGCGCGTTGCGCAGCGACAGCCAGGTGACGGTGTCGGTGCGCTCCAGGACCACGAGGTAGTTGCTGCGCTCGGTCAGCGCGCTCAGCGCGGCGAGGGCGGCCTTGGTCGACGGCTTGTCACCGGAGACCAGGCTCTCGACCACGTGGATCCGCTCGTTGCGGGCCCGGTCGGTGAGGGCACCGCGCAGCGCGGCGGCCTTCATCTTCTTGGGGGTCCGCTCGCTGTAGTCACGCGGCTTCGGGCCGTGGACGACGCCACCGCCGGCGAACTGCGGAGCGCGGGTCGAGCCCTGACGGGCGCGGCCGGTGCCCTTCTGCTTGTAGGGCTTCCGACCACCGCCGCGGACCTCGCCGCGACGCTTGGTGGAGTGGGTGCCCTGACGAGCAGCAGCCTGCTGCGCGACGACGACCTGGTGCATCAGCGCAACGCTGACCTCGGCGTCGAAGATCTCGTTGGGAAGCTCGACCTTGACGGTCTTCACGTTCTTTGCGGCCATGTCGATCAGCCCTTCCGAACCATGGGCTCGGCCGACTTCGCGGCCGAGCGGAGTACGACGATGCCGCCCTTGGGGCCGGGAACGGCGCCCTTGATCAGGATCAGGCCCTTCTCGACGTCGACCGCGTGCACGGTGACGTTCTGGGTGGTGACCGTGTCGCTACCCATCCGACCCGCCATCCGCATGCCCTTGAACACGCGGCCGGGGGTGGCGCAGGCGCCGATCGAGCCCGGCTTGCGGTGGTTGCGGTGGGCGCCGTGCGAGGCGCCGACACCGTGGAAGCCGTGCCGCTTCATGACACCCGCGAAGCCCTTGCCCTTGCTGGTGCCGGTCACGTCGATGACCTGACCCGGCTCGAAGGTGTCGACCGGGAGCTCCTGGCCCACGGTGTAGTTGGCGGCGTCCGCGGTGCGGATCTCGACCAGGTGACGGCGCGGGGTCGTGCTGGCCTTGGCGAAGTGACCCGCCTGCGGCTGGTTGACCTTGCGACCCTCGATCTCGCCGTAGCCGACCTGGATGGCGTTGTAGCCGTCCGGCTCGGGCTGGCGGACCTGGGTGATCACGTTGGTCGTGGCCGCGATCACGGTCACGGGGACGATGCGGTTGTTCTCGTCCCAGAGCTGGGTCATGCCGAGCTTGGTGCCCAGCAGTCCCTTCACATTGCGTTCGATCGTCATGACAACAACCTCAGAGCTTGATCTCGATGTCGACGCCGGCCGGCAGGTCGAGCCTCATGAGGCTGTCGACAGTCTTGGGGGTGGGGTCGATGATGTCGATGAGGCGCTTGTGGGTGCGCATCTCGAAGTGCTCGCGAGAATCCTTGTACTTGTGCGGCGAGCGGATGACGCAGAAGACGTTCTTCTCGGTCGGCAGCGGCACAGGGCCGGCGACCTTCGCACCCGTCCGGGTCACGGTGTCCACGATCTTGCGCGCCGAGGTGTCGATCACCTCGTGGTCATAGGCCTTGAGCCTGATGCGGATCTTCTGTCCCGCCATAGGTCTCTCTCGTCCTTCTTCTCAGCCGCCGATGTGTCGAGACGTCCTCGGTATTGAGTCGGTCCCGCCCTGTTCCTCACCCCGCAGCTCCGACCCCCGAGGTCGGGCGTGTCGCGCTGGTTTTGGCGCACACGTCCGCCTGAGCGGATCGAGCTGTTGTTGTTGGGGCGCCTGACGGTTCGTCAGGCTGATCGGGTCTCCCTGGGTCCGGCGCACTCGCACCACCGACCGCATTTCGAGAGCGGCCGCCCCGGAATCACTCCGGAACACCTGCTCGCCAAGATCTCTCTTGGAGGAGACGCGATTCAGTAGTCAAGATGTGCCGCACCCCGGCAAACCCGCCGGAGCAACCTGGATATCTTGGCAGAGATCCCGCCCCGCACAAAATTGAAACAGCCACCGTGATGGAAGGATGGCGTCGGCCAGCCGGGCGACTGTTCAGAAGGAGTGCGATGACGGGTTCACCGCACCACTATCCACCCCCGGGTGCGCCGCCCCCGGACGAGCCGCAGGCTCCGCCGTACGGCGCTCCGCCGCCGGCGTCGTACCCGCTCCCGCACCCGCGACCCGGCTCGCCCGCCGCGCCGGTGCCGGGCATGCTCGGCGCCGCCCACAAGCCGGGGGCGCTCCCGCTGCGGCCGCTGACGCTGGGCAACATCTACGACGCCGCGTTCCGGATCATCCGGTTCAACCCGAAGGCGACCGTCGGCTCGGCGGTGCTGGTGACCGCCGTGGCCATGCTGTTCCCGATCGTGCTGAGCGCGGTCGTGGCGTTCACCGTCGGCACCGGCATCGGCGCCGACGGCGAGGTCGACGAGGAGCTCGGCACCGCGGAGGCACTCGGCCTGCTCGGCTCCTTCGGATCGCTGATCCTCGGGATCTACGCCGCCCAGCTCGGCGTCATCTTCGTGACCGGGATGGTCGCCCACGTGACCCACGCGGCCGCCGTCGGGCGGCGGCTGTCCATGGCGGAGGCGTGGGCGGCGACGTACGGCAAACGCTGGCGACTGGTCGGCCAGGCCCTGCTGGTGGGGATCGCCAGCACGCTCGCGATCGTGCTGCTCGTCGGCGTCGTGGTGCTGGTCGCGGTCCTCACCGGCGACGTGCTGGTCACGGTGCTCGTCAGCATCGCACTCACCCTGAGCGCCATCCCCCTCTTCGTGTGGCTCTGGATCCGGGTCGTCTACCTCGCCACGCCCGCCCTGATGCTCGAGCCGGTGGGGATCTTCGGCTCGTTCGGCCGGACCTGGCGGCTGACGGCAGCCCAGTTCTGGCGCACGCTCGGCATCGGCCTGCTGACGGCGCTGATCGCGGGCGTGGCCGGCGGCATCCTCACCACGCCGGTGTCGTTCGGGGGCAACCTCGGCTCGCTCGCCCTGCCGGAGTACTCCGTCCTGATCCTCGTGGTCACCCAGGCGATCGCGCTGGTGATCCAGAACGCGTTCGTGGCCCCGTTCACCGCGGCGGTCACCTCGCTCCAGTACCTCGACCAGCGGATGCGCAAGGAGGCGTACGACGTCGAGCTGATGGCCGAGGCCGGGCTGATCCCGCGGTGACCCCGCCCCTCCTGGCCGCGCGCGTCGCCGACCCGCCGCTCGACCCGAGCGGCGACGAGGCGCGCTCGTTGCTGCGCCGCGAGCTCTCCCACCCGGAGTACCACGACACCAACCTGGTCGAGCGGATCCTGAACTGGGTGGGCCGGCTGTTCGACGACGGCGTCGGCGCCGCCCAGGACCTGCCGCCGCTCGGGACCTTCGCCGCGATCCTGGTCCTGCTGCTGATCGCGGTCGGCATCGGCCTGCTGCTCTCCCGCGCCCGCCGCACCGCGCGGGCGCGAGCCGAACGGGCACCGGCGCTGACCGACGAGGTGATCAGCGCCGGCGAGCTGCGGGCGCGGGCGGAGGCCGCCCTCGCCCAGGGGCGGTACGACGACGCCCTCGTCGACGGCTACCGCGCCCTCGCGCTGCGCCAGGTCGAGCGCGGGCGGATCGAGGACGTGCCGCAGGCCACCGCCCACGAGCTGGCCGGCGCGCTCGGGAGCGAGTTCCCGGCGCAGCGCCAGCTGATCGGGCGCAGCGCCGACCTCTTCGACTCCGTCCTGTACGGCGACCACCCGGCCACCCGGGAGCAGGCGGTCGACGTGCTCGCCCTCGACGACGAGCTCGCCGGCCGTAGGGAGCGGACCCGATGAGCACGACCCCGGCGACGACCCCTGCGACGACCGCTGCGACGACCCCGGCGGGTGCCTCCACCGACGCCGCCCCTGCCGGCGCAGCCGGTTTCGTCCGCCGCAACCGGATCTGGTTCCTCGTCGGGATCGCCCTGGTCCTGGCGCTCGCGCTCTCGGTGTGGGCCAACAGCGGTGACCAGGAGTACCCCGCGCCGCTCGACCCGCAGAACCCCGATCCCGACGGCGCGCAGGCGCTGGCGCAGGTGCTCGAGGACGAGGGCGTCGACCTCACCGTCGCCCGCTCCGCTGACGACCTCCACGACGCCGACGTCGACTCCGCGACGACCGTGCTGGTGACCGGCACCGAACAGCTCGCGCCGAGCACGATCGTCCGGCTCCGGCGCGACACGGCCGGTGCGGACGTCGTGCTCGTGGAGCCGCCGCCGCACGTGCTGGACGAGGTGCAGGAGGGGCTCGAGCCGGCGTACGCCGACGACGAGACGGCGGGCGACTGCGACGACGACCGGTTCGACGACCTCACCCTCACCGTCGACAACGCCTACGGCTACGACACCGCCGACGGTTGCTTCGACAGCTTCGGCGGCTTCGTCCTGGCGCGGGGCAGCACCGCGACGACGTACTTCGGCGCCGGCCAGGCGCTGACCAACGACCAGGTGCTGCGGGGCGACAACGCGGCGGTCGCGCTGCGTCTGCTCGGCGAGCACGACCGGCTGGTCTGGTACGTCCCGACCTACGACGATGCCGCCGACGACGAGGCCGTGAGCCTGTGGACCTTCGCGCCCGGGTGGCTCGAACCGTCCCTGTGGCTCGCGGGCTTCGCCGGGATCGCCCTGATGTGGTGGCGCGGTCGCCGGCTGGGAAGGCTGGCCAGCGAGCCGCTCCCCGTCGTGGTCCGCGCCGTCGAGACGACCCGCAGCCGCGGCCGGATGTACCGACGGGCCGACGACCGGCCCTACGCCGCGGCCGCCCTCCGCGCTGCCTCCCGGCGCCGGCTGGCCGAGCACCTGCGGCTCGGCCGCGGCGCGTCCGAGGCTGACATCATCACCGCGGTCGCCCGCCACGTCGGCCGCCGCGAGGAGGACGTCGGCGCGCTCCTCGCCCACCACGCACCCGTCCCGAGCTCGGACCCCGGACTGGTCCGGCTCGCCCAGGAACTCACCCAGCTCGACAGAGAGGTACGCCGCGGATGACCGACCAGACGCCCGAGACGTTCGAGACGCCCGTCCCCACGGCCGCACCCCCGCCCCCGCCGCCGCCGCCCGCGGTCGCGGACGAGCACGACGCCCTGCGCGAGCGGCTGCTGGCCGTCCGGCACGAGGTGGGCAAGGCCGTCGTCGGCCAGGACGCCGCCGTCTCGGGGCTGCTCGTCGCGCTGCTGTGCGGTGGCCACGTGCTGATGGAGGGCGTGCCTGGTACGGCGAAGACGCTCCTCGTCCGCACCCTGGCCGCGTCGCTGGCGGTCGACACCCGTCGGGTGCAGTTCACGCCCGACCTGATGCCGGGTGACATCACCGGGTCGCTGGTGATCGACAGCTCGGCGGGCGAGCTCACGTTCCGCGAGGGCCCCGTGTTCACCAACCTGCTCCTCGCCGACGAGATCAACCGGACGCCGCCGAAGACCCAGTCGGCACTGCTGGAGGCGATGGAGGAGGGCCAGGTCTCGGCCGACGGCGTGACCCGCCCGCTCCCCCGGCCGTTCCTCGTGGCGGCGACCCAGAACCCGGTCGAGTACGAAGGCACCTACCCGCTCCCCGAGGCACAGCTCGACCGGTTCCTGCTCAAGGTCGTGCTGCCCGTGCCGCCGCGGAGCGACGAGATCGCGATCCTCACCCGCCACGCCGGCGGCTTCGACCCGCGCGACGTCGCGGCAGCGGGTGTCACGGCCGTCGCGTCCGGTGCCGACATCGAGGCTGCCCAGCGCGCGGTGAAGAAGGTGCAGGTCGCGCCCGAGGTGGCGACGTACATCGTCGACATCGCCCGCGCCACCCGCGAGTCGCCCTCGCTCTCGCTGGGGGTGAGCCCCCGCGGCGCCACCGCGCTGCTGCGCGCTGCCCGCGCCTGGGCGTGGCTCTCCGGTCGCGACTTCGTGACGCCGGACGACGTGAAGGCGCTGGCCCACGCGGCGCTGGTGCACCGGCTCGGCCTGCGCCCCGAGGCCGAGCTCGAGGGCGTCGACACCGCGAAGGTCCTCTCGTCCGCCCTCGGTTCGGTCCCGGTGCCGCGCTGACCATGGTGATCTCCGGGCGGGTCCCGCTCCTCGTGCTCCTCGGCGTCGTGGCCGTGGTGGTGCGGCCGTCGGCGGGCACGGTGCTGCTGTGGCTGCTGGCCGTGGCGCTCCTCGTCGGCGCCGACCTGCTCCTGGCGCCGTCGGCCGAGGCGGCCGGCCTCCACCGTCGGCCACCCGGCACCGTGCGGCTCGGCGATCCCGCCGAGTCGGCGTTGACCGTTGCCAACGACACCGACCGGACGCTGCGGCTCGAGGTGCGCGATGCCTGGCAGCCGACGGCGGGCGCGACCGGCAACCGACACCGGGTCCGCCTTCCCGCCCGCGAGCGGCGGGTGCTGCGCACCCCGCTGCGGCCGTGGCGGCGCGGCGACCTGCGGGCCTTCGGCGTCACGGTCCGTTCTTGGGGTCCCCTGCACCTCGCGGCCAAGCAGCGGACCCACGACGTGCCCGGGACGGTCCGCTCCCTTCCGCCGTTCGAGTCGCGCAAGCACCTGCCGTCGCGGCTCGCCCAGCTGCGCGAGCTGGACGGTCGCGCCGCGGTGCGGATCCGCGGCCAGGGCACCGAGTTCGACTCGCTGCGGGAGTACGTCCGCGGCGACGACGTCCGCTCGATCGACTGGCGGGCGTCCGCCCGCACCCCGCACGTCGTCGTCCGCACCTGGCAGCCGGAACGCGACCGGCGGGTGGTGCTCGTGCTCGACACCTCGCGGACCGC
>NZ_JACEHF010000340.1 GCF_014180685.1 Nocardioides pelophilus
CGCCGGCACCGGCAAGACCACCGCCCTGCAGGTCCTCACCCGCGCCTGGCAGGACTCCGGCGGCACCGTCATCGGCCTCGCACCGTCCGCCGTCGCAGCCCAAGAACTCGGCGCCTCCATCAACCCCGAGAACGGTGACGCCGGCGCCGCGGCCAAGGCCAACGGACTGCTCAACGGTCCGTGGCGGACGGGCCGGAAGAAGGTCCGCGCGGACACCCTGGCCAAGCTCGTGTGGCACGCCCAGCACGGCGGCGCACCTACGTGGATGGAGAGGATCAACTCCAAGACGCTCGTCCTTGTCGACGAAGCAGGCATGGCCGGCACCACCGAGCTGGCGGCCGCGATCGACTACATCACCTCCCGCGGCGGACAGGTACGGCTCGTCGGCGACGACCGGCAGCTCGCCTCGGTCGCCGCCGGCGGCGTGCTGCGCGACATCGCCCACCAGATCGGCGCCGTCACCCTCAGCGAGGTACACCG
>NZ_JACEHF010000341.1 GCF_014180685.1 Nocardioides pelophilus
GCACGACGCCTGCCGGCTCCTACGCCGTGCTGACCGTCAGCGTCCCGCACGGCTGCGACGGCTCGGCGACGACGAAGATCGCCATCGACCTGCCGGAGCCGATCCACGCGGTCACCCCGACCCGCAACCCGTTCTGGACCGTGGAGAAGGAGATGGAGCAGCTCGACGAGCCGATCACCGACGCCCACGGCAACGAGATCACCGAGCGGGTCGACCAGGTCGTCTACACGGCCCGGACGCCGCTGCCCGAGGGGCAGCGCGACACCTTCGAGCTCTCGCTGCAGCTGCCGGACGCCGAGGGCGAGACCCTCGCCTTCCCGATCCTGCAGACCTGCGAGGAGGGTGAGACCGGGTGGACCGAGGTCGCCGCGGACGGCCAGGACGAGGATGACCTCGAGCGTCCGGCTCCGCTCGTGACGATCACCGCGGCGGAGGGCGACGGGCACGGCGGGTCGGCCGGGCCGCACGAGGCC
>NZ_JACEHF010000342.1 GCF_014180685.1 Nocardioides pelophilus
CACCGATCGTCGTCGACCTCTGCACCGGCTCCGGCGCGATCGCCAAGGCGATCGCGGACGAGGTGCCGACGGCGGTGGTCCACGCCGTCGAGCTCGACGAGCGGGCGCACGCGTGGGCCGAGCGCAACCTCGCCGGCACGGGCGTCGACCTGCGCCAGGGGGACTTCCGGACCGCGTTCGACGACCTGCTCGGCACCGTCGACGTCGTGGTCTGCAACCCGCCGTACGTCCCGCTCGAGGCCTGGGAGTCGGTCGCCGTCGAGGCGCGCGACCACGACCCGCACCTGGCGCTCTTCTCGGGCCCCGACGGCCTCGACGCGATCCGCGCGCTGGCGGTTCGGGCGGCCGACCTGCTGCGCCCCGGCGGCGTGGTCGCGGTCGAGCACGCCGACGCGCAGGGGGAGTCGGCGCCGGCGGTGTTCGCCAGCGAGGGGCGCTGGGAGCAGG
>NZ_JACEHF010000343.1 GCF_014180685.1 Nocardioides pelophilus
CTCCCGGTCGGCGAGGACGGCCTGCAGTGCGGCCGCCGCGGCCAGCGCGCTCGGCACCGAGGTCTCGCCGCCGAGGTGGTCGAGACCGTCGTCGCCGGGGAACGGCGAGGTCCACCGCGCGGACCGGCGTACGGCGAGCACGCCCACGCCGCCGGGACCGCCCCACTTGTGCGCCGACGCGGCCAGGGCGGACCACCGCTGGGGGAGCGGGACCCGGCCCACGGCTGCGGCGGCATCGACGAACAGCGGCACGTCGTCGGGCAGGTCGAGGTCGTCGACCGGTTGGAGCGTGCCGACCTCCTGGTTGGCGGCCTGGAGCGCGACGACCGCGACCCCCGGCTTCCGGGCGGCGGCGGTCATCGCCGCGACGTCGACCCGGCCGGTGGCGTCGACCGCCACTGAGGCGTGAGCGGGGGAGTCGTGCCACTCGACCGCGTGCAGGAC
>NZ_JACEHF010000344.1 GCF_014180685.1 Nocardioides pelophilus
GGTGATCGCCCAGCGGCCGACGATCGGCCGCTGGAGGTAGCGGGACAGCCCGTCGGCGAGGTCGGCCACCAGGCCCGACCGGGTGGCCGACTCGGTCACCACGATCACGTCGACCTCGGGGCCCCAGTCGGCGAGCATCGCGACCACGGCGCGCACCAGCGGCACCGGCACCGTCTCGACCGGCTCGCCGCGGAACAGCTCACGCAGCGCGGTCCCGTGGCCGAGGTCGGTGAGCCGCGCGATCGCGCGGCCCTCCTCGGCCGGCTGCTTGATCTTGCCGGAGTGGTCGAGCCCGAGCGCGGCGAGACCGGTCGGCCACAGCTTGCGCGGCTCGAGCGGCACTCCCGGGCGGGCCAGCCGGTCGGCCGCCTCGGCGACCGCCCTGGGGGGCACGTCGGC
>NZ_JACEHF010000035.1 GCF_014180685.1 Nocardioides pelophilus
GTTCCTGACCCTCGGCCGCAACCGTCGGCTGTTCTGGGGCTGGCTGCACTTCGCGGGCCGGCTGATGCCCGGCGGCCGGCTCCCGCGCCGCCAGACCGAGCTGGTGATCCTGCGGGTCGCGGCCACCTGCGGCTCGGAGTACGAGCTCACCCAGCACCGTCGGATCGGCCGCCGGTCCGGGTTGACCCCCGAGCAGATCGCCCGGGTCGAGGCCGGTGGGCTCGACGGCTGGACCGGATCGGACCGGCTGCTGCTCGCCGCCGCCGACGAACTGTTGGCCGACGACGACCTCACCGACGACACCTGGGCCGCGCTCCGGGAGGAGTACGACGAGCGGGTCGCGATCGAGATCGTGATGCTGGTCGGCCACTACCGGATGCTCGCGACCGCCCTGCACACCCTCCGCATCCGGCCGGACCGCCCTCGCCGCTGACCGGGCCGGGGCGTTGTCCCCGGGCCGCCGTACGCTCGTAGCCATGCGTCCGATCACTGACCTCGAGCGTCGCGTCGCGCCCTTCAAGGTGGAGTCCGACTACCAGCCGTCCGGCGACCAGCCGGCGGCGATCGCCGAGATCACGCGCCGGATCGAGGCCGGCACGAAGGACGTCGTCCTGCTCGGCGCCACCGGCACCGGCAAGACCGCGACCGTCGCCTGGGTCGCTGAGCAGGTGCAGCGGCCCCTGCTCGTTCTGCAGCCCAACAAGACCCTGGCGGCCCAGTTCGCCAACGAGCTGCGCCAGCTGTTCCCGAGGAACGCGATCGAGTACTTCGTCTCCTACTACGACTACTACCAGCCCGAGGCCTACGTCCCGCAGACCGACACCTACATCGAGAAGGACAGCTCGATCAACGAGGAGGTCGAGCGGCTGCGACACTCCGCGACCAACAGCCTGCTCACGCGGCGCGACGTGATCGTGGTGTCGACCGTGTCGTGCATCTACGGCCTCGGCACGCCGCAGGAGTACGTCGACCGCATGGTGCGGCTGCGCGTGGGCCAGGAGCACGACCGCGACTCGGTGCTGCGCCGGCTGGTCGAGATCCAGTACACCCGCAACGACCTGTCGTTCACCCGCGGCACGTTCCGGGTCCGCGGCGACACGCTCGAGATCTTCCCGGTCTACGAGGAGATGGCCATCCGGGTCGAGTTCTTCGGCGACGAGATCGAGCGGATGATGACCCTCCACCCGGTCACCGGCGAGGTGCTCACCGAGGACACCGAGCTCTACATCTTCCCCGCCAGCCACTACGTCGCCGGCCCCGACCGGATGGAGCGGGCGATCAGTGGCATCGAGGCCGAGCTCACCGAGCAGCTGGCGACCTTCGAGCGGCAGGGCAAGATGCTCGAGGCGCAGCGATTGCGGATGCGCACCTCCTACGACATCGAGATGATGCGCCAGATCGGCACCTGCTCCGGCATCGAGAACTACTCGATGCACATCGACGGCCGGTCCCGCGGCTCGGCGCCCAACTGCCTGCTCGACTACTTCCCCGAGGACTTCCTGCTCGTCATCGACGAGTCCCACGTCGCGGTGCCGCAGATCGGCGGGATGTACGAAGGCGACATGTCCCGCAAGCGCAACCTGGTCGAGCACGGCTTCCGGCTGCCGAGCGCGATGGACAACCGGCCGTTGCGGTGGGAGGAGTTCCTCGACCGGATCGGGCAGACCATCTACCTCTCCGCGACGCCGGGGGACTACGAGCTCGACAAGGTCCAGGGTGATGTCGTCGAGCAGATCATCCGACCGACCGGCCTGATCGACCCCGAGGTCATCATCAAGCCGACCAAGGGCCAGATCGACGACCTGATCCACGAGATCCGGCTCCGCACCGAGCGCAACGAGCGAGTGCTGGTCACGACGCTGACCAAGAAGATGTCCGAGGACCTGACCGACTACCTCCTCGACGCCGGCATCCGCACCCGCTACCTCCACTCGGAGGTCGACACGCTGAAGCGGATCGAGCTGCTCCGCGACCTCCGGCTCGGTGCCTACGACGTGCTCGTCGGCATCAACCTGCTCCGCGAGGGGCTCGACCTGCCCGAGGTGTCCCTGGTGTCGATCCTCGACGCCGACAAGGAGGGCTTCCTGCGCTCCGACAAGTCGCTCATCCAGACCATCGGCCGGGCTGCCCGCAACGTGTCCGGCCAGGTGCACATGTACGCCGACCGGATCACCGCGTCGATGGAGTCGGCCGTCGACGAGACCAACCGGCGGCGGGCCAAGCAGGTCGCCTACAACGAGGCCCACGGCGTCGACCCGCAGCCGTTGCGCAAGAAGATCGCCGACATCACCGAGATGCTGGCCCGCGAGGACGAGACGACCCAGGCGCTGCTGCAGACCTGGGCCGACGCGGGCGTCAGCGGCCGGGCCGGGGGAGTGAAGGGCCGCCGGGCGCCGGTGCCGACGCTGGGCGACAGCGCCTCCGGTGAGCACGCCACCGCGCTGGCCGGACTGCCGAGCTCGGACCTCGCGGCGCTGATCCAGGACCTCACCGACCAGATGAAGGGCGCCGCCGCCGAGCTGCAGTTCGAGCTCGCGGCCCGCCTGCGCGACGAGATCAACGACCTCCGCAAGGAGCTGCGCCAGATGGTTGAAGCGACGAAGTGAGGAGGGAGTGCCGACCGAGGAACGAGGTCGGAGCATTCCCGACGAGCGAGGAGCGCGCGAGCGCAGCGAGTGCGGGCGACGAAGTGAGCTCTTGGCGACCAGGTGACGTGGTGAGAGATCAGCGCGCGCGCCGGAGGTTGGTGAGCCCGACCAGCCGGGCGATGACCAGGGCGACGTAGAGCACGCCTGCGACCTGCTCGACCATCACCAGCGACCGCGCGTGGTCGAGCACGGGGTAGACGTCCGACAGCCCCACGCTCGTGAGCGTGGTGAAGGACAGGTACAGCAGCTCGAACCACTCGAGCGGGGCACTGCCGTCGGGGTTGTCGTAGCCGATGAACGATCCGGGCCACACCACCTGGGCGGCGGCGTACACGTAGGCGAACGCCCAGGCGACCACGGTGAAGGCCGCGCCGACGGCGAAAAGCTCGTCGCGGGTCACGTCGTCGTCCTCGAAGAGGTAGCGGATCATCGCGTAGGAGACGAAGAAGTAGAACGGCACGTGGAACGCCGCGGAGGCGAGCACGACGGCCTCGGTGTCGGGGGAGATGGCCTCCGCGACGGTGAGCAGCATCGCCGGCACGCCCAGCACCACTGCCACCCAGCTCAGCACCGGGGTGGCGCGCACCGCCCAGGCGGCGATCAGCACGACGCCCATCTGGACGACGCCGATCACCGCCCGTCCCGCGGTCGACTCCTCGAGGAAGGGGTACAGCAGCACGACGAGGAGCTGGGCGCCGAGCAGGACGGCTGACGGATGCCGGCCGACGGTGCCGAGTCCGGCGTCTGGGGTGCCCACGCTGCGGCATGTTACGGCCCCGAGGTCCCGCGGACCGGGACCGCGTCCATCAGGTCATCTGTCCCGATAGCGTGACTGTGGTCGCTCCGGGGTCGTTAGCGTCTTGTGTAACGAGACGATGCGTGTCTCGTTGGTCACAAACAAGAACACGTTCTAGTATGGCTCAGTCACGGCAGACGAACGGGAGGTGGCCGGGTTGGCGTTCAACGCTGCTTCGGTCATCCGTGGTCCCGGCGAGCTGGCGCTGATGACCGTCGAGGTCACCAAGCGTCTCTTCACCCGGCCGTTCCAGTTCCGGGAGTTCGTCGAGCAGGCCTGGTTCATCACCAGCGTCACCCTGATGCCGACGATCCTGGTGTCGATCCCGTTCGGTGCGGTGATCTCGCTCCAGGTCGGCAACCTCACCGGCCAGCTCGGCGCCCAGTCCTTCGCCGGCGCGACGGCCGTGCTCGCCACGGTCCGCGAGGCCGCGCCGATCGCGGCGGCCATGATCATCGCCGGCGCTGCCGGCTCGGCCATCTGCTCCGACCTCGGCGCCCGGAAGATCCGCGAGGAGATCGACGCGATGGAGGTGCTCGGCATCGACCCGCTCGAACGGCTGGTCGCGCCCCGGGTGGCGGCGACGATGTTCGTCGCCTTCATGATCAACGGGATCGTGATCTGCGCCGGGATCGGCGGCGGCTACTTCTTCACCGTCATCGTGCAGGGCGGCTCGGCAGGCGCGTTCCTCTCCTCGTTCACGGCGCTGGCGTCGTTGCCCGACCTCTACATCGCAATGGTCAAGGCGCTCATCTTCGGCTGGCTGGCCGCGATCGTGGGGTCCTACAAGGGCCTCAATGCCGGCGGCGGCCCCCTGGGCGTCGGCCGCGCGGTCAACGAGGCCGTCATCGTCGCGTTCATGCTCCTGTTCTTCCTGAACGCAGTCATCTCGGCGATCTACTTCCAGGTCGTCCCTCCGGTGGGGCTCTGACATGGCAGCGGTCAGCGAGATCGTCACCGACGTCGTCCAGGCGCGACGCCGCACCCTCGAGGGGTACGGCGACCAGCTGCTCTTCTACATCAAGGCGATCCTCTGGGTGCCCGCCGCGATCAAGCGCTATCCCCGCGAGATCTGGAACACCCTGGCCGAGGTGGCGTTCGGCGCCGGCGGCCTGAGCCTGATCGCCGGGTCGGTCGGCGTGATCGCGTTCATGGCGTTCTTCGCCGGGACCGAGGTCGGCCTGCAGGGCTACGCGTCGCTGAGCCAGATCGGTGTCGCGAAGTTCAGCGCCTTCATCTCGGCGTACTTCAACACCCGCGAGGTCGCGCCTCTCGTCTCGGCGATCGCGCTCGCGGCCACGGTCGGCTGCGGCTACACCGCCCGGCTCGGCGCGATGCGGATCTCGGAGGAGATCGACGCGCTCGAGGTGATGGCGGTGCCGTCGCTCCCGTTCCTGGTGACGACCCGGATCATCGCGGCGTTCATCGCCGTGATCCCGCTCTACATCGTGGCGCTCTCCGCGTCGTACCTCTCGCCGCGACTGATCGTCGTCTACATCTACGGGCAGTCGGCCGGCACCTACGACCACTACTTCCTGCAGTTCCTTCCACCGATCGACATGCTCTGGTCCTTCTTCAAGCTGCTCTTCCTCGCGGTCGCGGTGATCCTCATCCACTGCTACTACGGCTACACCGCCTCCGGCGGACCCGCAGGCGTCGGGCGCGCCGTCGGTCAGGCCATCCGGACCAGCATCGTCACCATCGTGGTTGCCGACTTCTTCCTGAGCTTCGCCATCTGGGGCTCGACGACGACAGTCAGGATCACCGGCTGATGCTCGTCAACATCCATCACGACTCCGCCAAGGAGCACAACCGGCTCCTCGTGGCCGGCATCGGCTTCCTGCTGACCATCGCGCTGCTGGTCTGGTTCTCGATCGCGATCTACAACAAGGAGTTCGACCGGGTCACGATGGTGACCGTCAAGGCGGACCGGGCCGGCCTCCAGCTCGCCAAGTTCGGTGACGTGCGCATCCACGGCGCCCTGGTCGGACAGGTCCGGAAGGTCACCCAGGACGGCCAGGAGGCGGAGATCCACATCGCGCTGGATCCCGACGCGGCCGAGAAGATCCCCTCCAACATCACCGTCGAGATCCTCCCGACCACGCTCTTCGGGCAGAAGTACATCGCGTTCAACCGCCCGGACGTGCCCTCCTCGGATTCGCTCCAGGACGGCGACGTGATCCCGTCCGACCGGGTCGAGACCAACGTCGAGCTGAGCCAGATCCTCGCCGACCTCTTCCCGTTGCTGCGGGCCGTGCAGCCGGCCGACCTGAACGCCACCCTCAGCGCGCTGGCGACGGCGCTCGAAGGTCGCGGCGAGCAGATCGGCGAGACGATGGACGACCTCGGTGCCTACCTCGGCACCATCGACGACTACCTGCCGACGCTGCGCCAGGACCTGATCGCGCTCGCCGACGTCGCCGACGCCTACGACCTCGCTGCCCCCGACCTGCTCGACGTGCTCGACAACGTGACCGTCACCAGCAAGACGATCACCGAGAAGGCCGAGGACCTCGACGTCTTCTTCTCCGACCTCGCCGGCCTCGCGAACACCTCGACCCGGATCCTGAGGTCCAACGAGCAGAACATGATCGAGGTCGGCCGGGTCACCGAGCCCATCCTCGCCCTGCTGCGCACCTACTCGCCCCAGCTGCCGTGCCTGATCAAGGGCGCCGCGGCGTACGCCCCGATCCTGTCGAGGACGTTCGAGGGCAACGTCGTGAAGCAGTACTTCGAGTTCGGCAACGCCCAGTACCGCCACTTCGACGAGTCCGACTTCATGGAGTACGGCGAGGTCGGGCACGGTCCGTGGTGCCTCGGGCTGCCGAAGTTCAAGGTCCCGGGAGACCGGGTGCCGCTCGACAACGGCAGCGACATCGACGAGACCCCGCCGACCAGTCCGATCCCCAACTTCGGAGCGCTGCCCGAGATCGACCTCTCCAGTGGGTTCGCCGGCACCGAGGGTGACCAGCAGGTCGTCAACGCCCTGCTGGCCAGCCGCACCGGCCGGCAGCCCGACGAGTACGGCGCGCTCGGCTCGCTGCTCTACGGGCCCGTGGTCCGCGAGGGGAGGGCCGCCGGATGATGAAGAACCGACGCAATGCCGCGTTCTACTCAGCGGGCATCAAGCTCGTCATCTTCTCCCTGGTCTCGATCTTCCTGACCGGGCTGCTCGCGGTGATCATGGGCAACCTCAGCCTCGCGGGCGGGAAGACCTACCAGGCCGTCTTCACCAACGCCAGCACCCTGGAGAAGGGCGACGACGTCCGGATCGCCGGCGTGAGCGTCGGCGAGATCAAGAAGGTCGAGCACCACGAGCGGTCGATGGCGATGGTGACGTTCCGCATCGACGACGACATCGAGCTCACCACGGCCTCGACCGCCGAGATCCGCTTCCTCAACCTGGTCGGCGACCGTTACCTGGCCCTCGAGGAGGGGCAGGGCGCGGGCGACGCCGAGACCCTCGACGACGGCGACACCATCCCGGTCGACCAGACGAGCCCCTCGCTCGACCTGACCGTCCTGTTCGACGGGTTCAAGCCGCTGTTCCAGGCCCTCACCCCCGACCAGGTCAACGAGCTCAGCATGAACCTGGTGCAGGTGCTGCAGGGCGAGGGCGGCACCGTCCGCGGACTGCTCGAGCACACCGCCTCGCTGACCACCACGCTCGCCGACCGCGACCAGCTCATCGGCCAGGTGGTGACCAACCTCAGCGAGACCCTCAACACGGTCAACAAGCGCCACAAGCAGCTGAGCACGCTGGTCATCGAGCTGAAGGACTGGATGCAGGACCTCGCCCGCGACCGCAAGACCATCGGCGGCTCGCTCGACAACATCTCCGACCTGACGGTCACCGTCGCCGACCTGCTCCGCCGGGGTCGCCCCCTCCTGAAGAAGGACATCGCCGCGCTCAAGGACCTGGCCGCCCTCATCAACACGCCGGCGCAGCGCCGGGAGTTCGTCGACCTGCTCGACCGGATGCCTGAGGTGATGTCGGACCAGATCCGCACCGGCACCTACGGCTCCTGGTACCAGTACTACATCTGCGGCGCGTCGGTGCGCGTCGACCTTCCCGCGCTCGGCAACATCCCGATCATCCGGCAGATCCAGGACTACATCGGGAAGTTCGAGTTCCACTCGGAAGTGCCGAGGTGCTTGGACCGATGAGAGCCAGCGACGCAAGGATCATGCGGCTCGGGGTGATCACCCTGGTGCTGATGGCGGTGGTCTCGGCCGCCACGTTCAACCTGTCCAAGTTCCCGGGCTTCCGCGGCACGACGTACTACGCCGAGTTCAGCGACGCCAGCGGCATCCACAAGGGCAACATGGTCCAGGTCGGCGGCCTGCGGGTGGGCCGGGTCAGCGATGTCTCGCTGGACGACGACCGGGTGCTGGTGAAGTTCGAGATCGACGGCGACGTCGACTTCGGGCCGGAGACCACGGCGTCCATCGAGGTGCTGAACCTGCTGGGCGAGAAGTTCCTCGACCTGCAGCCGCAGGGGGAGGGCGAGCTCGAGGCCGGTGACACGATCCCGCTCGAGCGGACCGAGGCGGCCTACGACATCGTGGGCGTCTTCGGTGACCTGGCGACGACCACCGAGGAGATCGACACCAACCAGCTGTCCGAGGCGCTCGACGTCGTCTCCGGGACGCTCGACGGCTCCGCTCCCGAGATCGCCGCGGCGTTCGACGGCATCGCCCGGCTGTCGCGGAGCGTGTCCCAGCGTGACGAGGAGATCCAGACGCTGTTCGAGAGCTCGCAGAAGGTCACCAAGGTCCTCGAGCGGCGCAGCGAGGACATCGTCGACCTGATGCGGCACAGCGACCTGGTCTTCAAGGAGCTCCAGAGCCGCAAGGCGGCCGTGCACCGGCTGCTGGTCAACGCGCGGATCCTGGCCGAGGAGCTGCAGGGCCTGGCCGAGGACAACGAGCAGCAGATCGGGCCGGCGCTGGCCGAGGTCGACGAGCTGCTGACCATGCTGGTCGACCGGCGGGACCAGCTGAAGGCGACGCTGCACGAGCTGGGCCCGTACGTCGACATCCTCAGCAACATCATCGGCACCGGTCCGTGGTTCGACGCGGTGGCGATCAACCTGCTCTCCATCCCGACCGGCGAGTTCCAACCCGGATTCCCGGAGTGATGGCGATGGCAAAGCAGATCTGGCAGCGGATTGACCGGAGGATCGTCCTCCTGGTCGCGCTCCTCCTCGCCGTGGGAGCGGTGCTGAACGTCGCGGTTTCCGACCGCGAGACCAAGTCGGTGACGGCGATGTTCCCCCGCGCCGTGAGCGTCTACAAGGGCACCGACGTGCGGATCCTGGGCGTCAACGTCGGCGAGGTCACCTCGGTCACCCCGGCGGGCAACGCCGTCCGGGTCGAGATGGAGTACGACGCGTCGTACGACCTGCCGGCCGACGCGCAAGCCGTGATCGTGACGCCGACCCTGGTGGCCGACCGGTTCGTGCAGCTCACGCCGATCTACGAGGGCGGACCCGTCCTGGCCGACGACGCGACCATCGAGCTGCCGGACACCGGCGTGCCGGTGGAGCTCGACCGGATCTACGCCAGCCTCCAGGCGCTGACCCGGGCGCTCGGCCCCAACGGTGTCAACAAGGACGGTTCGCTCGACAACCTGCTGCGCGCCGGGAAGAACGCCCTCGAGGGCCAGGGTGCCGCCGGCAACGAGATGATCCGCGAGCTCGCGCTCGCCGCCGAGACCTTCGGCGAGGGCGCCGGGCCGCTGTTCGCGACCGTGACCAGCCTGGCCGAGTTCACCACCACCCTCGCCGACAACGACGCCCTGGTCCGCGCGTTCATGCAGGACCTCGCCGGGGTCTCGGAGACCCTCGCGACCGAGAGCGACGAGCTCCAGCAGGCCGTGGCCGCGGTGGCGAGTGCGGTCGGCAGCGTCGAGTCGTTCGTCCGCGACAACCGCGAGGCATTGTCGAAGGACATCCAGAAGCTGTCGAGCGTGATGGCGGCCATCGCCTCGGAGAAGGACAACCTCAACACCGCGCTCGAGGTCGCACCCACCGCGATGGACTCGCTCCACCTGGGCTTCGACCACTCGACCGGCTCGCAGAACTCGCGGGTGGGGATCGGCGCCAACATCTGGACCGCGGACGGGTTCATCTGCGGGCTCATCCAGCAGAACCCCGGCATGCCGCGGGCGCTCAAGGACACCGCGTGCGACCTGATCGCTCAGCTGCTGAGCCCGATCGTCGACAGCCTGCCGTTCTTCCCTCCCGGTTATGAGGAGTACACCCCGAAGGAAGCGGTGTCGAAGGACAAGACGCGGCTGAACGTCCCGAAGCCGGACGAGGTCGCGTACGTGCCGACGTCCGACCCGTCGCTCGCCGGGCTCCTCGGAGGTGGATCGTGATGCGCACCGCACCCTGGCTGCTCGCGACCGCGCTGGGCGCCTCGCTCCTGAGCGGCTGCGACTTCGACGGGGCCTACGACCTTCCTCTGCCCGGCTCGCCGGTCAGCGAGGACGAGTCCTTCGAGGTCACCGCCGAGTTCCGCGACGTGCTCAACGTCGTCCCGCGCTCACCGGTCATGGTCGACGACGTCGTCGTCGGCGAGGTGACCGAGGTCGAGCGGGAGGGCTGGCACGCCCGCGTCGTGCTGCGGATCAAGGACGACGTGGTCCTCCCCGACAACGCGATCGCCGACATCCAGCAGGTCTCGCTGCTGGGCGAGAAGTACATCTCGCTCGAGGAGCCGACCGAGCAGGAGCCGGAGGGCCGGCTCGAGGAGGACGACGAGATCCCGCTGTCGGTCACGGGCCGCAACCCCGAGGTCGAGGAGGTGCTCGGTGCGCTCTCCTTCCTGCTGAGCGGGGGAGGGGTCGCCCAGCTCGGCACCATCACCCGTGAGGCCAACCTGGTCATGAGCGGCCGCGAGGACCGGCTCAAGGCGATGCTCGGCTCGCTCGAGGGCGTGGTCGCCACGCTCGACCAGCAGAAGGGCGACATCATCAACGCCCTGGAGTCGATGAACAACCTGGCCGCGACGCTGAACGCCGAGAAGGACACCATCGGCGACGCGCTCGACGCGATCGGGCCGGCGATCGACGTCCTGGCCGACCAGCACGACGAGCTGATCGGGATGCTCGGGGCGCTCGAGCGGCTCGGACGCGTCGGCACCCGGGTCATCAACGCCAGCAAGGAGGACATCCTCAAGATGCTGGAGCACCTCCACCCGGTGCTCACGAAGCTCTACGAGGCCGGCCACTCCCTCGGCCCGGGGATCAACCTGATGGTCAGCTTCCCCTTCCCGAAGGCGGCCAACAACATCGTCCAGGGCGACTACGCCGACACCATCGCGCGGGTGGACCTCGACCTCGAGAACCTCCTGAAGAACGTCGGCATCCCGGAGATCACGCTCCCCGACCCCGGCGAGATCCTCAACCAGGTCCAGCGCTGCCTGCGCAGCGGAAGCCTCTCGAGCTCGGCTTGCGCGAAGGTGCTCAGGGACGTCGACCTGCTCCGCGACCTCAAGAGGCAGTGCCGCAAGGAGGCCCTGCGGGACTCGCCGGTCTGCCGGGTGCTGAACGCGTTGCCCGACCTCGACCTCGGCGGTCTCCTCAACCGGGGTGCCCTCGGCGACAGCCTCAACGGCTACCGGGACGGCGTGAACGGTCTCTCGCAGTCGCTCGTCGGCGGCGCCGACCCGGACCCGTCCGCCGACCCGTCCGGACTGCTGGGGGTGACCACATGAGCCGCGGCGTCCGGATCCGACTCATGGCGTTCGTCGTGCTGAGCGCCGTGGGCATCACCTACATCACGGCCAGCTATCTCGGCTTCATCGACCGGGTCACCGGCAGCGGCCACACCGTGACCGCGACCCTGCCCGGGTCCGGTGGCCTCTTCGAGGGCAGCGAGGTGACCTACCGCGGCGTCAAGATCGGCAAGGTCACCAAGATGACGCCGACGACCGACGGCATCGAGCTCGAGCTCGCGATCGAGGAGGAGACCGAGCTCCCGACCGACTCCAAGATGTACGTCCACAACCTCTCCGCGGTCGGTGAGCAGTACCTCGACTTCCAGCCCGAGGACGAGGAGGCGCCGTACGCCGAGGACGGCACGGTCTTCCACGGCGACGAGTCCTCGCTCCCCGTCGACGAGGCGGACCTGCTGGTCGACCTCGACGACTTCGTCGGCTCCGTCGACAAGCAGAGCCTCCGGGTGGTGGTGGAGGAGCTCGGTCTCCTGTTCGGCGACACCGGCCGCGACCTCCAGGCGCTGCTCGACAACGGGTCGCTCTTCGTCGAGGAGGCCACGGCCCACACCGACGAGACGATCACCCTCCTCCGCAACGGCCTCACCGTGCTACGGACCCAGCAGGGGCAGAAGGAGAACATCCGTTCCTTCGCCCGAGACCTCGCGACCCTGACCGCGGCGCTCCGGGGCAGCGACAAGGACCTGCGCAAGGTGCTGTCGAGCACGCCCGGCGCGGCGCGCGAGCTGCAGAAGCTGCTCGAGGACCTCGAGCCGACCCTGCCCGCGCTGTTCAGCGACCTGGTCACGGTCGACCAGGTCGTGCTGGCCAACCTCGACGGGCTGGAGCAGCTCCTGGTGACCTACCCGACCCTGATGGCCGGCGGTCCGACGGGCAGCACCCGGGACGGCTGGGGTCACATCAACGTGCAGATGGACTACAGCGTCCCGCCGTGCACCGACGGCTACCTGCCGCCCAGCAGGTGGCGCTCGCCGCACGACCTCACGGACACGCAGTACTTCCCGGCCCAGTGCAACTCGGGTCCGCCGTACGTCATGCGCGGACCCAAGTACGTACCGGCCCGCCGCGGCAACGCCTCGACCCCTCGCGTCTACAGTGGCGTCTACGACCCGGTGACGGGAACCGTGCCCGGCGTCCGTGATGGCGAGGGACGCCAGGTGCAGTTCCGCCAGACCGGGAACATGTCCGTCCTGGGAGGGGATGCGTGGAAGTGGCTGCTCGTGGGTCCGGTGGCCCGTTGAAGTCTGGGCCGGTAGGCGAGCAGGCGGACGAGCAGGCGGACGAGCAGGGGGGGCGTAGCAGGGTCCGCCTCAACATCGTGCTGTACGTCGTCGCGCTGCTCTGTGTCGCGGCTGTCGGCCTGGCCGGTTCGCGGATGTGGAGCTCCCACGAGCGCGACGGCGGTGACCGCTCCGGCAACTGGTTCAGCGACGCGATCGCGGTGATCACCGACGAGCGGCTCGCGGTGGCGCCCGACACCCGGGCCGGCGAGGACGTCGGCCGGGGGACCGTCTCCGCGATGGAGCCGGCGCCGGAGGAGGAGCAGATCCGCACGGCGGAGCAGCTCGAGGCCGCCACCAAGATGGTCAACGCCTTCCTCAACATCAACTACGAGGACGTCGAGGCGAACATCGAGGCGGTCAAGTCGCTCTCCACCGGTCAGTTCCTCCGGCAGTACACCAATGCCTCCGAGGACCTCGCCGACCTGACCCGGCAGGCCAAGGCCACCCAGACCGGCGAGGTCGTGTGGGCGGGTCTGGTCGCCGGCGACCCCGACGACGCGACCGTGATCGTGGCGACCAGCGGAACCGTGACCAACGAGCTGACCGAGTTCGAGCCCCAGTCCCGCACCTACCGGCTCCAGCTCGACCTCGAGCTCGTCGACGACCGGTGGCTGACCAGCGACCTGCAGTACGTGGAGTGACCCGCCGATGAGTAGAAACGCGCCGCGTCGCCCCTCGCGCATCACGACGCCCAAGCCCCGCAAGATCGCCGGTAGGGACGCGACCGCGGACGAGCAGCCCGGGTCCGCCGAGCAGCAGCCCGAGCAGGTCGAGCAGGCTGACCGGGCCAAGCAGGCTGACCAGGGCAAGCCGCCCAACCCCCCGAAGCCGCGCGTGTCGAAGCAGCCGCCGGCCGACGACGACGGTGCGTCGAAGGAGACCGCGCTCGCCAGCCCGAAGGCGACCCGGATGCTGCTCGTGCTGGTCGCCGTCTTCGTCACCCTCCTGCTGCTGCAGGGGGTGTGGTTCTACTTCCACGACCGCGCCAACGACGACCGGACAGACGCCGCGCGGGACACCGCCTCGGAGTCCCAGGACGCCGACGACGACCCGGCGATCTCGGTGCCGTCCGGGCGGCCGGTGGTCCTCAACCAGCTCGCGGTCCAGGAGGGTGTCGAGGCCGCCGCGGTGGCGGCGCAGACGATGTTCGCGCGCAACTGGGAGTCCTACGACCAGGGCGTCGAGGACGCGATCCGTCTGATGACCGAGGAGTTCGCGCAGGAGTACAAGGCGACCACCGACGACGTACGGCGCGAGTTCATCGCCAAGAAGACCGAGGTCCAGGTCAGGGTGGTCGCCCAGAGCGTCGTCCGGGCCAACGACACCGAGCTCGAGGCGCTGGTCTTCCTCAACCAGTACATCTTCCGCGGCGAGGGTGAGGACGCGACCAACACCTACACGCCGTACCGCGCGGTCATCACCATGGTGCACACGGACGACGGCTGGTTCGTCGACGGTCTGCAAACGCAATAGCCAGCGACTGAGAGGTGGGTCATGCCCCACGAAGAAGTAGAACACGTTACAGTTTCTTCCGTGGAGCATGACCTGGTGATCGTGGGTGCCGGCCCGACAGGGCTGTTCGCTGCCTACTACGCCGGCTTCCGCGGCATGAGCGTCGCCGTCGTCGACTCGCTGCCGGAGCTGGGCGGTCAGATCACCGCGATGTACCCCGAGAAGGCGATCCTCGACGTCGCGGGGTTCCCGACCGTCAAGGGCCGCGAGCTGGTCGAGGGTCTCGTCGCGCAGGCAGCGACCGCGTCGCCGTCGTACCTCCTCGACCGCACCGCGACCACGCTCGAGCACGACGCCGACGGCGTCACCCTCGGCCTCGACGACGGCACGTCGGTGCGCGCCAAGGTCATGATCATCACCGCCGGCATCGGCAAGTTCAGCCCGCGCGCGCTGCCCGCCGGCGACGGCTGGCTCGGCCGCGGCATGGAGTTCTTCGTCCCGAGCTTCGACCCGTACGTCGGCAAGGACGTGGTGATCGTCGGCGGCGGCGACAGCGCGTTCGACTGGGCGCTGCACCTGGAGCCGGTCGCGAGCTCGGTCGCCCTCGTGCACCGACGCGACGCGTTCCGCGCGCACGCACGGACCGTCGAGCAGGTCCGCGAGTCGTCGGTCGAGATCATCACCAAGGCCGAGGTCACCGCGCTGCGCGACGCGACCGGCGGCAGCGAGGGCGCGCTCGCCGAGGTCGAGATCACCGTCGACGGCGAGGCGACCACCCGCAAGGCCCAGGCTGTCGTCGCGGCGCTCGGCTTCATCGCCGACCTCGGCCCGCTGCAGCAGTGGGGCATCGACACCCACAAGCGGCACCTGGTCGTCGACTCGTCGATGCGCACCAACCTCGAGCGGGTCTTCGCGGCCGGCGACATCACCGACTACCCCGGCAAGGTGCGGCTGATCGCGGTCGGGTTCGGAGAGGCCGCCACGGCCGTCAACAACGCGGCGGTCGTGATCGACCCCAGCGCCCACGTGTTCCCCGGCCACTCCTCGGAAGGACCCTGATGACCAGCGGCAGAGACGCGATCAAGCTCACTGACGACGAGACCCTGGCGCTGCTGGGGGAGAACCTCAAGGTGCAGGTGGCGAGCAACGGCCCCGACGGCGTGCCGCACCTGACCACGCTGTTCTACATCGTGCGCGACGGCAAGATCGCGTTCTGGACCTACGGCCGCAGCCAGAAGATCCGCAACCTCGAGCGTGACCCGCGGGTGAGCGCGCTCGTCGAGGACGGGACCGACTACTTCGAGCTGCGCGGGGTCTCCATCAAGGGCAAGGCCGAGATCGTGCGCGACTACGACGCGATCTACTCGATCGGCTCGGAGGTCGCGACCCGGATGGTGCAGGCCGAGTCCTTCGAGGCGCTCGGCGACCTCGGGCGCGAGACGGTCGAGAAGCAGGCACAGAAGCGGGTCGGCGTGATCATCCATCCGGAGCACGTCGCCACCTGGGACCACCGCAAGATGGTCTGACGAGAGGAACAACATGAAGATCAAGGTCGACTTCGACCTCTGTGAGTCGAACGCCATGTGCGAGGCGCTCGCGCCCGACGTGTTCGAGCTGGACGACGACGACTTCCTGCAGCTCAACACCGACGAGGTGACGCCCGAGAACGAGCAGCGGGTGCGGCAGGCCGTGGCGGCCTGCCCGCGCGCCGCCATCAGTCTCGTCGAGGACGACGAGTGAGCACGAGTCTCGACGGCAAGGTCGCGATCGTCACCGGCGCTGGCGCCGGGCTCGGTCGCGCGGAGGCGCTGGCGCTCGCCGACGCCGGGGCTCGGGTGGTCGTCAACGACCTGCCCGGAGCCGGCGACGAGGCCGTGGAGGAGATCCGCAGTCGCGGTGGCGACGCCACGGTCGTCGCCGGCGACGTCAGCCAGCGAGCGACGGCCGACGCGATGGTCGCCGCCGCCGTCGACGGCTACGGCGGGCTCGACATCGTCGTCAACAACGCGGGCATGACCCGTGACCGGATGCTCTTCAACATGTCCGACGAGGAGTGGGACGCCGTCATCGCGGTGCACCTCCGGGGCCACTTCCTGCTGAGCCGCAACGCGGCGTCGTACTGGCGCGGCCGGTCGAAGGAAGCCGGTGCGCCGGTCTACGGCAGCGTGATCAACACGGCCTCCGAGGCGTTCCTGGGCGGCTCTCCGGGCCAGCCCAACTACGCGGCCGCCAAGGCCGGCATCGCGGCGCTGACCCTGTCGACGGCGCGCGGGCTGTCGCGCATCGGCGTCCGCGCCAACGCCATCTGCCCGCGGGCCCGCACGGCGATGACCGCCGACGTCTTCGGCGAGGACACCTCCGGTCGCACCGTCGACCCGTACTCGCCCGACCACGTCGCCCCGCTCGTCGCCTACCTCGCGTCGCCCGCCGCCGAGCGGGTCACCGGCCAGGTCTTCGTCGTGTACGGCGGCATGGTGGCGGTCGTCGCCGCGCCGGTCGTCGCGCAGCGCTTCGACGCGTCCGGCGACGTCTGGACGACCGACGACCTCGACAAGCAGCTGGGCGGCTTCTTCGCCGACCGCGACCCGTCGGTCGGCTTCGCCGCCGACTCGATCATGCAGCTCTCCGCCGATTGAGGCGCGAGCGCAGCGAGCCTCGAAATCAAGGAAGTAGGACATCCATGGGCCGTCTCGACAATAAGGTCGCCATCGTCACCGGCGGGGCGATGGGCCAGGGCGCCGCGATCGCGCGGTCGTTCGTCGCCGAGGGCGCCAAGGTCGTCGTCGCCGACATCGCGAAGGAGGCGGGCCAGGCGCTCGCCGACGAGCTCTGCCAGGAGTTCGGGCCGGAGTCCGCGCACTTCGCCCACCACGACGTGAGCGACCCTGCCTCCTGGGCGACGCTGGTCGAGGACACCAACAACCGGTTCGGCCCGGTCAACGTGCTCGCCAACAACGCCGGCCTGCTGCGGTTCGGGCGGATCGAGGAGATGCCGCTCGAGGAGTTCCAGCTGCTCGTCAACGTCAACCAGGTCGGGGTGTTCCTCGGCATGCAGGCGGTCTCCCGCACCATGCGCAAGAACGGCGGCGGCTCGATCATCAACGCCTCGTCGGTCGAGGGTCTGGCCGGCATGCCGTCGTGCACCGCCTACGCCGCCACCAAGTGGGCGATCCGGGGCATGACCAAGTGCGCCGCGATGGAGCTCGGGCCCAAGGGCGTGCGGGTCAACTCGGTCCACCCCGGCATGATCGACACCCCGATGACGCGGGTGCACGGCGGTGACGCGGCGATGGAGTTCGGAGCCAGCAAGGTGCCGCTGCGCCGGGTGGGCACGCCCGACGACATCGCCCCGGTCTACGTGTTCCTGGCCAGTGACGAGTCCGCCTACATCAACGGTGCTGAGATCGCCGTCGACGGGGGAGTGACCTCCACCCACGCGTTCGGCGCCTGAGCCGGCCTGCGGGGGATTCTGCGCGTATCGCACGCGCAGGCGCCGCGGGAGTGCCACCGTGGTCGGATGACGCGCACGATGGACGCCGACTACCTCGTGGTGGGGGCCGGCGCGATGGGCATGGCATTCACCGACGCGCTGGTCGACCACGCCGACGTCCGCGTCGCCGTCGTCGACCGGCGCCACAGCGTCAGCGGACACTGGCTGGAGGCCTACCCGTTCGTCCGCCTGCACCAGGCCTCGGCGTTCTACGGCGTCCCCTCGACCCTGCTCGGCGGCGGTCAGCTGCAGCGCAGCGGGCCCGAGGAGGGCCTCCAGGAACGTGCTTCGCAGGCGGCGATCTGCGAGTACTACGCGCGGGCGCTCGACCGGATGGTGGAGTCGGGGAAGGTCGAGTTCTTCCCGAACACCGAGTACGTCGGCGGTCGCACCGTGGTCTCGCAGGTCTCCGGGCAGCGCTACGAGCTGCCGGAGCGCTGCCGGATCGTCGACGCGCACTACCTGGCGCCGAGCATCCCCGCCGAGAAGCCGCCGCCCTTCGCCGTCGATGCCGACGCCCGGGTGGTGGCGGTCAACGCACTCGCCCGGATCGAGCACGCGCCGCGCCAGTACGTCGTCGTGGGCTCGGGCAAGACGGCGACCGACGCCTGCATCTGGCTGCTCTCGCGGGGTGTCGATCCCGACGCCATCTGCTGGGTGCGGCCGCGGGAGCCGTGGATGATGAACCGAGCGGTCGTCCAGCCGGACCCCGTGATCTTCCTGGGCATGGTCGCCGACACCATGCACGCCGCGGAACAGGCGTCATCGCTCGACGACCTGTTCCTCAGGCTCGAGGACGCCGGCATCATGCTGCGGATCGATCGCACGGTGCTGCCGACGATGGCCAAGGCTCCGACCCTCGCCACCTGGGAGCTGGACCAGCTGCGGACGCTCCAGAACGTCGTCCGACGCGGGCACCTCGCGGCCGTCGGACCCGGGCGGCTCGTCTTCGGTGACGGGTCGGTCGCCGTCGCGAGCGACGCCGTCGTCGTGCACTGCGCCGCCGACGGCCTGAAGTACCCGCCCCTGGTGCCGGTCTGGCGACCGGACGCGATCACCCTGCAGCCGATCCGGTCCGGCTTCCCCTGCTTCGGAGCCGCGCTGGTCGGCTACGTCGAGGCGACCCGCGACGACGACGCCGAGAAGAACCGGCTCTGTCCGCCGACCCCCTACGGCAACTCGACGGCGGACTGGGCGCGGATGAACGTGCTCGGCGCCCGGGCGGCCACGTCGTTCTCCGCGGAGCCCGACATCGCGGAGTGGGCGAGCCGAGTGCCGCTCAACCCGGCCCGGATCCCGCCCGGCCATCCCGGGTCCGAGGCGCTGGACCGGGCTCGCGAGCGACTGGCCGCGCACGCGCCGCCGGGACTGGCGCGGCTCGCCGAGCTGGTCTAGCCGGTCGTCTCCCGGACGACGCTTCCAGATCGCGACGCGACCGGGTTGCGCCGGCCCGCGCGGAGGAAGACCCCGGTGCGCTCTCGACCGAGGACGTCGGTCGGCTGCCCGTCGAGGAACACCGGCTGACCGCCGACGAACACGGCAGCGACCGTGGCGTCGTTGCGGTTGACCATCCGCGACATGCCGTCGTAGGTCTCGACCGGGGCCTCCTGGTAGTCCTCGAGCGAGCTGTCGAGCCGCTCCGGATCGATGATCATCAGGTCGGCGCGGTCGCCCTCGCGGATCCGCCCCGCGTCGAGGTCGTACCACTCGGCGAGCTCGCCGGTCAGCCGGTGCACCGCCTGCTCCACCGTCAGGAACGGCTCACCCGCGCGCTCGGCGTCGACGACGTGCTTGAGCAGACGCAGCCCGAAGTTGTAGAAGGCCATGTTGCGCAGGTGGGCGCCGGCGTCCGAGAAGCCCATCTGCACGCCCTTCTCCTGGGCGATCTTGCGCAGCACCTTCGGCCGGTGGCCGGAGATCGTGGTGCGCCACCGGATGGAGGTGCCGTGCTCGAGCACCAAGTCGAGGAACGCGTCGACCGGATGTGCTCCGCCGCGCTCCACGCCGACCTGGCCGAAGGACTTCCCGACCACCGATGCGTCCGGGCAGGCGACGATCTCGGCGTCGAAGAAGTCGCGGTGCCACACCCGGGGGCCGTACTTCGACTCGTAGTCCTTGCGGAACCGCGCGCGGTACTCCGGGTCCCGCATCAGCTCGTCCCGGGCCAGCTTCTCCTGCAGGTGCAGAGCCTGCGCCCCGGCGCCGAACTCCTCGAAGATCACCAGGTCGATGCCGTCGGCGTACACCTCGAACGGCACCGGCAGGTGCTGCCACCGGAAGTCGGCGCCGAGCCGGTTGACGGCGCCGGACAGCCCGCGCATCAGGTGGATGACGAACGGGATGGCCTTGATGTCGGCCGCCGACAGCAGGCTGGTCTTCAGCGGCGCCCGGGTGGGGCCGCCGATCGAGGCCAGCGCCTGCTGCAGGATCGTGTGCGGGTGCGAGGCGTCGGGTCCGGCCTGGAGCACCCGGCCCCGCTGTCGCAGGATCCGCCGCAGCCGGCGCATCTCGCGGCCCTTGGCGTACGTCGACGGCAGGGTCCGCGACCGGCACAGGTCGCCGTCGAGCTTGTCGAAGAGCAGCTGCTGCGCGGACATCCCGACGAAGCCGGCGTCGAGGGCCTCGGTCAGCATCCGCTCCATCCGCTGCTGCTCGAGCGGTGAGGGGCGGACCTCGGTGCGGGTGGCCCGGTCCAGGCCCATCGTCGCGGTGCGGATGTCGGAGTGCCCCAGGAACGCCGCCAGGTTGGGACCGAGCGGGAGCCGTTCGAGCGCAGCGACGTAGTCGGTGGCCGATGCCCAGTCCTTGGCGGCCTCGACGTGCTCGATGACGTGGCTGCGGGGGATCGCCTCCACCCGCCCGAACAGGTCCCCGGCGTCGACGGCGTCGACGTGCACGGTCGACAGGGAGCAGGAGCCGATGAGGATGGTCGTGACGCCGTGGCGGAGCGACTCGGCGAGGGCCGGCCCCCGCAGCACCTCGACGTCGTAGTGGGTGTGGATGTCGACCATCCCCGGCAGGATCCAGCGGTTCGTGGCGTCGATGACCCGGGGGCAGCCGGTGGCGTCGAGCGGATCGGCCGACACTGCGGCGATCCGGCCGTCGCGGATGCCGACGTCGCGGACCGCGGCGGGGGCGCCGGTGCCGTCGAAGTAGCGGCCGCGGCGGAGGATCGTGTCGAACGGACGGGCGGAAGTCATGGGGTGACCCTTCCTCAGACGGGCGTGATGGGCAACGACGTGCGCGGTTGGAAGGTGAAGTCGGTCCCGGTGCTGAACTTCGTCACCGTCACCTCCTTGGCCTCCGGCGCGGGCTGGTCGCGGCGCACCACGACGAGGGACCAGGCGTCGTCGCCGGCCGGGGTCACCTCGACGTCGAGGTGCGGGTCGAGGACCTGCACCACGGCGGCGAGAGCCTGGGTCCACCCCGGACCGCAGAGCGAGATCCAGGCTCCGTCGTCGTGCGCCGGCGACCGGCGTACGACGATCTCGGCTGCTGGGTCGGCTGCGAGATCCAGGTCGGCGTCGACGTATGCCGCCGGGTTCAGCAACGGGTGGATCGCGAGCAGGCGGCGCGCGCCCTCCTCGTCGCGGCTGATGCCGAGCGCGCGGGCGATCCGGAGAGCGCCGACGCCTGCGGCGCCGGTGAGCTGCTGCCGGCGGATCCGGGTCAGCTGCTCGGTGCTCTCGCTCCGGCTCTCCACCGCGATCGCGAACGCCCGGTCGAGCAGGTGCATCTGGAGACACACCTCGTCGGCGATCCGCACCAGCGCGGAGTGCGAGAACGCCGAGAAGTCGAGGTCGCCGAGCAGCGGGCCGGCGTAGTCGCCGGCGCCCTCGTCAGCCGGGTCGATCGGCGCCAGCTCGAGGGAGGCCGCCCGGGTGCGCTCGTTGACCGCGAGAGCCGGGATGCCCTGGGCGTCGGGGTAGGAGTCGTCGATGATGACCGTCCACGCGCAGTGCGGGCGGCTGTCGGCGGCCTGGGCGTCGGGGCTGCGCGGCGGCCGGTGGATCGGCCGGACCTGGGCCTTGGGGTGCGACGCGATCGCGGTGGCGTCGAAGGTGGGGTCCTCGATGTCGTGGCACATGCCCTTGACGTAGTCGGTGCCCATCGGCTCGACGTCCATCAGCGCGCCGCAGTGGTCGAGCCGGAACTCGCCGTTCCGGGGGTCGTGGACGGTGTAGCGGAAGTCCATGAACTGCGGGGGAGCGCCGATGTCGAGCTGGAGCCCCTTGAAGATCGTGACCACGTCGCCCTGTCCGGGCACGGCCGGCGCGTAGCCGAGCGCGCGCTGCATCCGGCGGGTGTAGATCGGGCTCGCCGCGGCCCACTCCTCGATCGCGACCTGCAGCATCTCCTCGCGGCCGAACTCGGAGATGCACCACGCCATTCCGGACCTGTCGATCAGCTGGCCCATCAGCAGCAGCTCCGGCACGAGGACGGCGAGGTCCGCGCGCGAGAGCTCGGCGTACCGGCTCGGCGTCATCCAGTGAGCCCCAGTCGTCCGGCCATCTTGTCGAGGTAGGTCAGCACCTTGTCCGGCTCGGCGTCGGGGACGCCCCAGATCAGCTCGGACGGGCCGGCTGCGGTCCAGTCGGCGAAGTCCTCGGCGGTCGGGCGCTTGGCGACCAGGATCCGGATGTCGGGCTCGCCCGCGCGGCCGGCCTCGGCCCACGCCTTCCGGAGCCGGTCGGCATTGGCGGCGACCTCCGTCGACGTCGGGGTGGTCATCCAGCCGTCGGCGTTGCGGGCGATCCACTCGAAGGTCTTGGGTCCGGCGCCGGCGCCGATGATCACGGGTACCCGGCCCTGCGGCGGCTTCGGGTAGGCCCAGGACGGACCGAACTTCACGAACTCGCCGTCGTACGACGCCTCCTCCTCGGTCCAGAGCGCGCGCATCGCCTCGAGGTACTCCTTGAGCACGGTGCGTCGCTTGGCGGCCGGCACGTGGTGGTCGGTCAGCTCGTCGGTGTTCCACCCGAAGCCGGCACCGATCGTGACCCGCCCACCGGAGAGGTGGTCGAGGGTGGCGATGGTCTTGGCGAGGGTGATCGGGTCCGACTCCACGGGCAGGGAGACCGCGGTGGAGAGCCCGATCCGGTCGGTGACGGCGGCGCAGGTCGCGAGCGAGACCCACGGGTCGAGCGTCCGCAGGTAGCGGTCGTCCGGCAGCTCCTCGCCCCCCGTCGGGTGCAGCGCGTCGCGCCGCACCGGGATGTGGGTGTGCTCGGGGACGTAGATGGTGTCGAAGCCGCGGTCCTCCGCTGCTTTCGCCAGCTCGGCCGGCGTGATGCCGCGGTCGGAGGTGAAGAGGACGATGCCGTTGCGCATCTCTTGCCTTTCGGTTGCTGAGGAGCTCGCGCAGCGAGCGTGGCTTCGGTTGCTGAGGAGCTCGCGCAGCGAGCGTCTCGAAGCATAGAACGAGTTCTAGAGTTGGTCTTGCGTCCGACGTGAACGTCTCCTATGTTGGACACATGTCCAGCCAAGTGTCCACCTCGGCCGGCTCGGAGGCCGCGCAAGCGCCCCGGCGCGGCCTCAACGCTCGCCAGGCCGACACCGTCGAGCGGTTGATGGTCGCCGGGCTCGACGAGCTGCGCGCCGTCGGCCACGAAGCGCTCACCGTGCGCACCGTGGCGCAGCGCGCGGGGGTCTCGCCCGCCACGGCGTACACCTACCTCGCCTCGAAGAACCACCTGTTCGCCGAGCTGTTCTGGAGGCACCTCGCCGACACCCCGACCCCGGCGGTCCGCCCCGGCGCTCCGGCCGTCGAGCGGGTGCAGGCCGCCGTGCGGGCGCTGACCGAGCGGATCACGACCGAGCCCGAGCTCGCCGCCGCGGTCACGCCCGCCCTGCTCGGGACCGATCCCGACGTCGAACGGCTCCGGCTGAAGATCGGCGCGGAGTTCCTGGCGCGCTTCGAGGCCGCCCTCACCGACCCGGCCGAGCCGGCCACGCCCGCCGACCCGGCGGTGCTCGACGTGCTGGTGATGTCCTTCTCCGGCGCGCTGCTCCAGGTCGGGATGGGGCTCATCACCTACGCAGAGATGGCGGACCGGCTCGAGTCGGCCGTCGCCGTGATCATCCGAGGAAACGCCTGACATGGGCATGAAGGGGCAGGGCATGACCGCCACCGTTCTCGAGTTCGACCCCTACGACTACGACTTCCACGAGGACCCCTACCCGCTCTACGCGCGGCTCCGTGACGAGGCACCGCTCCACTACAACGAGGTCGGTGACTTCTGGGTGCTGTCGCGGCACGCCGACGTCTTCGCCGCGTTCCGGGACGACGTCACCTTCTCCAACCGGATGGGCGTCACGCTCGACCCGAGCGCCTGGAACCCCGAGGCGCACCGGGTGATGTCGTTCCTCGCTCTCGACGGCAAGGACCAGACGCGGATCCGCAAGCTGGTGTCGGCCGCGTTCACGCCCCGACGGGTCCGCGAGCTGGAGCCGCAGGTGCAGCGGCTCACCGAGCACTACCTCGAGCGGATGTTCGCGGCGAACGCCGAGCAGGACTCGGTGGACTGGATCGCCGAGCTCGCCGGCAGGCTCCCCATGGACGTCATCTCCGAGATGATGGGCGTGCCGGTCGCCGACCGCGACGAGGTACGCCGGCTCGCGGACCTCCTCGTCCACCGCGAGCCCGGCGTACGCGACGTCCCGCCGGCCGGCATGGAGGCCGCGATCGAGCTCTTCTCCTACTACGGCCAGATGGTCAAGGAACGCCGGGGGAAGCCCAGCGACGACCTGACGTCGGCGCTGGTGGAGGCGGAGATCGACGGCGACCGGCTGACCGACAACGAGATCAACGCCTTCCTCTGCCTGATGGTGGTCGCGGGCAACGAGACGACGACCAAGCTGCTCGGCAACGCGCTCTACCACCTGTCGTCGCACCCGGAGCAGCGCGCCGCCGTCCTCGACGGCGACGGACCCGACCTGGTGCCGCAGTGGGTGGAGGAGACCCTGCGCCACGACAACTCGACCCAGATGCTGGCGCGCTACGTCACCGCCGACGTGGAGCTGCACGGGCAGACGATGCCGGCCGGCTCCAAGCTGCTGCTGCTCGTGGGATCGGCGAACCGCGACGAACGGGTCTTCACGAACCCGTCGCAGTACGACATCCACCGGTCCAAGGACGAGCTCAGCGAGAGCCTGGCCTTCGGCACCGGCCGTCACTTCTGCCTGGGCGCCAACCTGGCGCGGCTCGAGGCGCGGGTGGTGCTCAGCGAGCTGGTGCGCCGCGTCGAGCACTTCGAGGTGCACGCCGACCGGGCCGTCCGGGTGCACTCCGTGAACGTGCGGGGCTTCGCCCAGCTGCCCACGACGTTCGTCGAGCGGGGTGGCCGATGACCAGGTACCACCAGCCGACCCGGCGCCCCGCGGCGATCGCGGGCGCGTCGTCGGGCATCGGCGCCGAGACCGCCCAGGCACTGGCGGCCGCGGGACACCCCGTGGCGCTCGGCGCCCGGCGCGTGGACCGCTGCGAGGAGCTCGCCGCGGCGATCCGGGCCGACGGGGGAGAGGCCGTCGCGCACGCGCTCGACGTGGCCGACGACGCCTCGGTCGCCGACTTCGCCGCCAAGGCGGCCGCCGACCTGGGTGACATCGAGGTCGTGATCAGCAACGCCGGTCTGCTGGGTCCCGGCACCCTCATCGAGGTCGAGTCCGAGCGGTTCGCCCGCGAGCTCGACGTCAACCTGGTCGGTGCGCATCGACTGGTGCGCGCGTTCGTGCCGGCCATGGTCGAGCGCCGGCGTGGCGACATCGTCTTCGTCTCCTCCGACGTCGCGCTCCGCGCCCGGCCGTTCATGTCGGCCTACACCGCCAGCAAGGCCGGCCTCGAGGGCATGGTGAACGCCCTCCAGATGGAGCTCGAGGGCACCGGCGTCCGCGCCTCGATCGTGCGTCCCGGCCCGACCTGGAGCGAGATGGGCATGGACTGGGACGCCGACGCGGCGGCGTTCGTGCTCAACCAGTGGGTCAAGTGGGGCCACGCCCGCCACTCGCACTTCCTCAAGGCCCGCGCCATCGCCGACGCGATCACGACCGTCGTCAGCGCCCCGCGCGGTGTCCACATCAGTCCCGTCGACGTCAATCCCGAGGCCCCGGTGGAGGACCAATGAGAGCCGACCCGTCACAAACTTCGAGCCGGGTCGAGGGCCTGAGCGACATTCCCGAGGTCTCGACCGTCCTCGACGACCAGAGCGCCGAGGTGCCCGAGATCATCCGCGGCACCGGCCACCTGCCCGAGATGCGGGTCGACCCGATCGGCCTGTTCACCCGGGTCAGGGAGGAGTGCGGCGACATCGGCCGGTTCCGGCTGGCCGACAAGGACGTCGTGCTCGTGACCGGCGCGGAGGCCAACGAGGCCTTCTTCCGGGCACCCGACTCGGTGCTCGACCAGGCGGCGGCGTACCCCTTCATGACGCCGATCTTCGGCAAGGGCGTCGTCTTCGACGCCTCGCCGGAGGAGCGCCAGCAGATGCTCAAGAACCAGGCGCTGCGCGGCGACATGATGCGCGGCCACGCACAGACGATCGAGGCGGAGATCCGACGGATGGTCGCCGACTGGGGCGACGAGGGCGAGATCGACCTGCTCGACTTCTTCGCCGAGCTCACCATCTACACGACCTCCTCGTGCCTGATCGGCCGGCCGTTCCGCGAGCAGCTGGACGGCTCCTTCGCCGAGATCTACCACCGGCTGGAGCACGGCACCGACGCGATCGCCTACGTCGACCCGTACGCCGACATCGAGACCTTCCGCACTCGCGACCGGGCCCGCGAGGAGCTGGTCGCGAAGGTGCAGGCGATCATCGCCGGCCGGGTCGCCCAGGGGGAGATCCCCAAGGAGGACCGGGACCTGCTCGACGTCCTGATCGCCGTCGGCTACGACGCCGAGATGGTGACCGGCATCTTCATCTCGATGATGTTCGCCGGGCACCACACCTCGTCGGGCACGGCGTCGTGGGCGATGATCGAGCTGCTCCGCCACCCCGACGTGATGGCCGACGTCGTCGCCGAGCTGGACGACCTCTACGCCGACGGCTCCGAGGTCTCCTTCCAAGCGCTCCGGTCCATTCCGGTGCTGGAGTCGGCGCTCAAGGAGACGCTGCGGCTGCACCCGCCGCTGATCATCCTGATGCGGCTGGTCCAGGAGGACTTCGAGCTGCTGGGTCACACGATCCCCGCCGGGACGGTGATCTCGGCGTCCCCGAAGGTGTCGAACCGGATCGAGGAGGACTTCCCGAAGGCCGACGAGTTCGACCCGGCTCGCTACGTCGACCCGCGCCAGGAGGACCTGCAGAACCGCTGGACGTGGATCCCGTTCGGGGCCGGCAAGCACCGCTGCGTCGGCAACGCGTTCGCGATGATGCAGATGAAGGCGATCTTCTCGGTGATCCTCCGCGACTTCGAGTTCGAGGCCGCGCAGCCGCTCGACTCCTACCGTGACGACTGCTCCAAGATGGTGATCCAGCTGGAGCAGCCGTGCCGGGTCAGGTACCGGAGGCGAGCCACGTGAGGGTGATCGCCGACACCGGTCTCTGCCAGGGCCACCAGCTCTGCCAGGGCGAGGCCCCCGACGTCTTCGGCTTCGACGACGAGCAGGACGTCGTCGTCGTGCTCGAGGAGCACCCCGACGAGTCGCGTCGCGCCGACGTGACCACCGCTGTGAAGTACTGCCCCGCTTTCGCTTTGTCCATCGAGGAGGACTGATGTCGCTGACCCGTGCTGAGATCGAGGAGTTCTGGGACTCCTGGCTGGCGATCAACCGCGAGGCCGAGCGCACCGGCGACTGGCGGGTGATGGCCGACTGGTACGCCGAGGACGCGTCGTACGGGTGGATGTACTCCGTCGACGAGCACTTCATGGCGGTCGGCCGCGACCAGATCAGGGAC
>NZ_JACEHF010000036.1 GCF_014180685.1 Nocardioides pelophilus
CGCGCCGGCGCGGGTGAGCCCGGCGACCGCTCCCGGCGCGGCGACGACGGGCAGCTCCGCGTCGTGGCCGAGAGCCGCCCGCAGCAGGTCGTGGCGCCAGGTCCCGGTCCGGGAGTCGAAGTAGCCGGTGCCGGAGGCATCGCCGCGATCGGTGAAGACCGGCGTGCCCGGCGCCGCGAGGTGCGCGGAGACGTAGTCGTGCGGGAGCAGCACCCGGGCCACCCGGGACGCGTGCGCCGGCTCGTGGTCGCGCAGCCACCGCAGCTTGGTGCTGGTGAAGGACGCGACCAGCACGCTCCCGAGCGCGTCCGCGCAGGCCTGGCCGCCCCCGAGCTCGGCGACGAGGTCCCGCGCTGCCCGCGCCGAGCGGGTGTCGTTCCACAGCAGCGCGTCCCGCACCGGCCGACCGGTGTCGTCGAGCGCGACCATGCCGTGCTGCTGCCCCGAGACCGAGACCGCGGCGGCGCGCTCGACCAGGCCGTCGGTGGCCGCGTCGACGGCCCGCAGCCAGGCGTCGGGGTCCACCTCGGTACCGGGCGGGTGCGGCGCCGAGCGCTGCGCCACCACCGTCCCGTCGTCGGCATCGACGAGGACGGCTTTCGTTGACTGCGTGGAGGAGTCCACGCCGAGGACGAGTGGCACCCCTCATATTTAGTACGAGACTTGAACTAAGTCAATGGGAGTGCAGCATCTTCACACCGCGGACGGCTGTCTTCGCGCCCGACGGCGGTCCCACCAGCCCTTGAACCGGCGCCACCCGCGCCGGATCAGCTTGATCGCGAACCACAGGACCACCAGCCCGATCAGCAGGAACGTGCCCGCGATGCCGGCCGCGATGTAGGGATGCTCGATCGCGAACCAGACCAGTGCGAGGACGACGACATCCTCGGTCGCGCTCACCGTCACGTTGCTGAACGGCTCGGGCGAGCTGTTGATCGCGAGCCGGGTGCCGGCCTTGACCGAGTGGGAGCCGAGCGCGCTGCTCGCGCCGACGATGCCTCCGACCGCATCGTTCAGCTGCTGCGAGTCGCCGGCGAGCAGGACCCCGATGAACCCGCCGACCAGCGGGCGGATCACCGTGGAGATCACGTCCCACGCCGAGTCGACGTACGGGACCTTGTCGGCGACGAACTCGAAGGCGTACATCAGTGCGGCGACGCCGAGCACCTCCCACCGCCCCAGCTCGTCGGGGACCTGGTCGAACCCGCCGATCCGGTCGGCGATGCCCAGCACGAGGACGACCAGATAGGCGTTGACGCCGCTGGCCCACCCGCTGGAGAAGGTGAGGGCGAGGGACTCCACGTCGGAAGGCTAGCCCGGCCGGGGCTCCCCGTCTCCCGCCCGACTACACCGGCGACCGGGGGGTACCTCCTCCTCACCGACGGGTCGACGACCTGTCGCCGAAGAGGGAGGACGCAAGATGTTTGCCTTAGTTCTGTGGATCCTGGCGGTGATCCTGGTGATCTCCGGCATCGTCAGCCTGTTCCGCGGCGAGATGATGTGGGGCATCGTGCTCATCATCGTCGGGCTGCTGGTCGGTCCCGGGGGCGTCAGCATCTTCACCTGACCGGCGGGGGGCTCACCGAGCCCGCACGCCGCGGTAGATCCCGCGCCTGACGATCAACGGCTGCAGGACCCTTCGCACCGACCACGCCGGGAACCGGAACGGGTGACCGGTGGGTGCGAAGACCTGCAGCCCGTCTGGTTGCGGACCCAGCACCGAGCCCCAGCGCGAGCGCGGGGGCCGGAAGGTCCCGAGCTCCTTGCCCGCCAGGTGTGCACGGACGTTGCGCGCCAGCAGGTGGTCCGCGCGGTTGCGCGCCGAGGAGCGCAACGGGTCGGTGGCGGCGACGTCGCCGATCGCGAACACCTCCGGGTGCCCGGGCGTCTGCAGCGTGGGGAGCACCCGGACGAAGCCGTGCTCGTCGAGCAGCTCGTCCGGCAGCCAGTCGGTGTTGGGCCGGACCCTGCCCACCGCCCAGAGGACGGCGTCGGCCGGCGTCGGCTCCTGCCCGGTGGTCCACGACACGGGACCCTCGGTGATCCGGTCACCTGCGAAGCCGTCCGGTAGCGCGGCGCGATGGCCGGGGCGCAGGGTCACGCCGGCGTCAGTGAGCCGGCGGCGGACGTGCGCCCAGACGCGCGGGTGGTGCTGCGGCAGCGCGCGCTCGCCGGGGAAGCACAGGGAGACCCGCTTGTCCGGCCAGCGGGTGGCCAGGTTCATCGCGCTGCTCGTCGCAGCGGCGCCACCACCGACGACGACGACCGAGTCGGCCTGCGCCAGCCGCGCGTGCGCCGCGTGGAGGTCGTCGGCGACCTCGTCGGCCGTCTGCAGCTGGGGCCGGCGCCAGAACCCGTTGGTCACCCCGGTCGAGATCACCAGTACGTCGTACCCCTCGACCTGCGGGGTGCCGTCGGCCAGCGTGACCAGGACCCGGCCGGCATCCAGGTCGAGGCCGGTCAGGGTGCCGTGCACGGTCCGGACGCGGTCGAGCCGCCGGTAGCGGTCGAAGGAGGTCCAGTACTCGCGGGTCCACTCGTCCGGCCGCGCCAGCCGCATCCCGAGCTCCTGCCCGCTGACCAGGCCGGGCTTCGCCGAGACGCCGACCACGTCGATGTGGCGAGCCAGGTGGATCGCCGTGAGCAGCCCGCTGTCGCCGAGGCCCGCGACGAGCACCCGGGGCCGGCCGGGACGGGTCACGGGGCCGCCCGGCGACGCGGCGGGCGTGGCAGGAGCATCGGGACCCGGTCGATGACGTCCTGGTACGACGGACGGCGCTCCAGGCTGCGGGCCTCCATCATCGGGATGCTGGCGCCCAGGAACATCGCGGTCATCGCCACCGTGCCGGCCATCAGCCACCACCAGTCGCCCGGCGCGGCGGCGATGCCGAACAGCCCGAGGGCGAACCAGAAGCTGATCTCACCGAAGTAGTTGGGGTGCCGCGACCAGCCCCAGAGCCCGCGGTCCATCGCCTCACCCGGGCTGCGGTCCCGGATGAACCGGCGCATCTGGCCGTCGGCCACCAGCTCGAGGGTGACCGCGCCGACCCCGATGACGAGGGCGACACCGTCGAGCCAGCCGACGTCACGGCCCGGGCGCGCCACCGCGGCATAGATCGGCAGCACGCCCAGGAACACCTGGAACGTCGGGATGAGGTGGATCGCGAAGAAGTCGACCGGCAGCTCCAGTCGGCCGGCGCGCTCGCGCAGCATCGGGTAGCGCCAGTCCTCGTGGTGCAGGCCGGGGAAGGTGATCACCCAGTTGGCCGTGAGCCGGACCGCCCACAGGAACACCACGCCGAGCACCAGGAGGGTGCGCACGTCGTCGCCGGCCGCGCTGCTCGCGACGACCCAGTACACCGCGAGGTACGGCGGCAGGACGCTCCAGTAGGCGTCGTAGAAGCTGGAGTTGTGGTGCCAGCGACTCGCCCCGAACACCACGACCGTCGCCAGCACGTCGGCGATGAGCGCATCGAGCCACAGCCGGTCGGTGTCGGGGCCCCAGACCAGCCACGCGGTCGCCGTACCGAAGGCGAGCAGGTAGGCGAGCGTTACCCGGGTCAACGACTCTGTCTTGCTCACTCCACGACAATAGAGGAACGTGTTCTAGTTTCCCCGCGGATCCGGCCTGCGCAGGGCGCGATCGACCACGAACGGCGCATAGCGGATCGCCAGCGCGGCCAGCTTGCTGTCCCTGCCGGGCACGACGAGGAAGCCGCGGCGGCGGCGCAGCGCGCGCACCAGCTCGTCGGCGACCTCCTCGGGGGTGAGGGTGCCGACGCTCTCCTCGGCCGCCAGCACCTCCGGCGGCTTGTGGCGGTTCTCCTCCTCGAAGCCGGGCGTCAACGTGTTCGGGGGACACAGGACGCGGACCCGGATCGCCGCCGGGGCGAGCTCACGGCGCAGCGCCTCGGAGAAGCCGATCACGCCGAACTTGCTGGCGCTGTAGACCGTGTAGCCGAAGACGCCGGCCAGGCCCGCCATCGACGAGGTGGTGACGAGGGTGCCGCCCCCGGCCGCCTCGAGGTGCGGCACGACCGCGCGCGCGACGTGGATCGTGCCGAGCAGGTTGGTCGTCAGCATCCCGGCGACGTCGGCGGCCGGCAGGTCCTTCAGGTAGCCCGGGCGGGCGTAGCCGGCGGTGGTGACGACGAGGTCGGGCGGCCCGACCTCGGCGACCAGGTCACCGACGACGGCGGTGAGGGCGGGCTCGTCGGTGACGTCCGCCGGTCTCGCGAGCAGCTGCTGGCCGCCGGCCCGGCGGTCACCCTCGATCGCCTCGAGGGCGGAGGCGAGCTTGGCCTCGGACCGCGAGAGTACGACGACGTCGGCCCCGGCGTCCGCGAAGCGGCGGGCGATCGCGAGCCCGATGCCCTCGGAGCCGCCGAAGACGAAGACCCGCTTCGCTGGAGCTCTCATCGGCGTCCACCTCCCGCAGCCCACGCGACCAGGTCGCGCGCCGGACCCTCCGGCGGGTGGGCGCCGCCGCGCCACACCGCATGGAGGCGGCGGGTGAGGTCGAGCCCGGCGACGTTGATGCGCACCAGCCGGCCGGTCGCGAGGTCGTCGCGGATCGCGTGCGCGCCCAGCGCCGCGGGGCCTGCTCCGGCAGCGACGGCGGACCGCACCGCCGCCGTGCTCGACAGCTCGAGGGCGGGCGGGGCGGCAGGCAGTCCCTCGAGCGCGCGGTCCAGCACGGTGCGGGTGCCTGACCCCGGCTCGCGCACGACCAACGGTGTGGCCGCGAGCTTGGCCGCGGTGACCCGGCGCCCGGAGCGCAGCGCCCACGGGTGGGTCGGCCCGACGACCACGACCAGGGTGTCGGTGCCGACCAGCCGGTGCTGCAGGTCCTGGGGGGCGTCGGGCCCCTCGACGAAGCCGAGGTCGACCTCGCCGGCGGGCACCATCGCCGCGACCCGCTCGCTGTTGGTCGCGGTCATCGTCACCTCGGTCGGCACCCGTCCGAGCTGGGCCTGGTGGGCGCGCAGCGCGACCAGCCAGGCGGGGAGGAGGTGCTCGGCGATGGTCAGGCTGGCGGCGATGCTCAGCCGGCCGCGGCGGTCGGTCCGCAGGGCCGCGATCCCGGCATCGAGCTGCTCCGCCGCCTCCAGCACGCCGGCCGACCACTGCACGACCAGCTCGCCGGTCGGGGTCAGCGCGGATCCGCGGCGGGAGCGGTCGAGCAGCGGCGAGCCGACCAGCGACTCCATCGTCCGCACCCGCGACGACGCGGCCTGCTGGGTGATCCCGAGCTCGGCGGCCGCAGCGCTCAGGCTGCCGGTGCGGGAGACGACCACCAGCAGCTCGAGAGCGCGCAGCTCAGGCACGTGGGATCCCAGCACGGGGACTACGTTACCCAAAACAACCTTGTGACCCCACAACCACAACCTCGTTCTGTGGCCGCAGATCCGTGTCCAGACTGAAGGACATGACTTCCACCCCCTCCCAGCTGCGCGTCGCGATCGTGGGCGGCGGCCCCGCCGGCATCTACGCCGCCGACATCCTCACCAAGGCCGAGCTCGGACCGGACCGCACCGTCTCGGTCGACATCATCGAGCGACTCCCCGCCCCGTTCGGCCTGGTCCGCTACGGCGTCGCGCCGGACCACCCGCGGATCAAGGAGATCGTCAAGGCGCTGCAGCGGGTGCTCGCCAAGCCGGAGGTGCGGTTCCTCGGCAACGTCGAGTACGGCGTCGACGTGAAGCTCGAGGACCTCCGCGACTTCTACGACGCGGTGGTCATCGCCACCGGCGCGATGGCGGACCGGGACCTCGGCATCCCCGGCGAGGAGCGGTCGTACGGCGCCGCCGACTTCGTCTCCTGGTACGACGCCCACCCCGACGTCGACCGGACCTGGCCGCTCGACGCCCCCTCGGTCGCCGTCCTCGGGGTCGGCAACGTGGCGATCGACGTGGCCCGCGTCCTCGCGAAGACCGCCGACGAGATGCTGACCACCGACATCCCCCCGCACGTCTACGAGGGCCTCAAGGCCAAGACCACCACCGACGTGCACGTCTTCGCGCGCCGCGGTCCGGCGTACGCGAAGTTCTCGCCCATGGAGCTGCGCGAGCTCAACCACTCCCCCAACGTCGAGGTGATCGTCCACCCGGAGGGCTTCGACGTCGACGACCACGGCATGGAGCACATCGGCAAGCACAAGGCGCAGAAGATGGTGCTCGACACCCTCGCCAACTGGGTCGGTCGCGAGCCGGCCGGCAAGCCGCACCGCATCCACCTGCACTTCGCCGAGGCGCCGGTCGAGATCCTCGGCGACGACGCCGGGGTGACCACGCTGCGCACCGAACGCACCCGGCCGTTGGGCGACGGGAGCGTCGAGGGCACCGGGCAGCACACCTTCTGGGACGTCCAGGCGGTCTACCGCGCCGTCGGCTACCGCAGCACGCCGCTGCCCGGCCTCCCGTTCGACGACCGCGCCGCCGTGGTCCCGAACGACGGCGGCCGGGTGCTCGACCTCGACGGCGACCCGATCCCCGGCACCTACGTCACCGGCTGGATCAAGCGCGGGCCGGTCGGGCTGATCGGCCACACCAAGAGCGACGCCGCCGAGACCATCGGCCACCTGCTCGCCGACGTGGCGGCCACCGGCCCGACCGCCGTCCTGCGGGAGCCGGCCGACGTCGACGCCTACCTCGCCGAGCGGCACGTCGACGTCGCGACGTTCGACCACTGGGAGCGGCTCGACCAGCACGAGATCGCGCTCGGGGCAGCCGAGGGCCGCGAACGGGTCAAGGTGGCCGACCGGGCGGAGATGCTGCGGGCGGGCCGCTCGATCTGACCTGCTCGATCTGACCTGGGGGGCACCGAGCGACTAAAGTCGTGCGGTGCCAGACGGGACGCCCTACCTGAGCCGGATCGACCCGGACGAGCTCGCCACCACCTTGAAGGTGCTGGGCGAGCTCCACCACCTCGATCCCGCGCATCCCGACGTACGCACGGTCAAGCACGCCACCGGGCACATGTGGAAGCTCATCAAGAAGACCCGGCGGGCGGCGATCCGCGCCGAGCGGGCCGCCCACGACCAGTCGGTGATCGAGAGGACCGCGACCGGCTCCGCGCTGCGGATCGACGACGAGACCGCGGGCCTCCCGCTCGTCTCCAACGCCGCCGGCGCCTTCGCCGGCGAGCTGATCACGGCGCGCGCCTGCTACATCTGCAAGGCCGACTACACGTTGGTCGACGCGTTCTACCACGGCCTGTGCCCCGACTGCGCGGCGTTCTCCCACACCAAGCGGAACCAGCGCACCGACCTCACCGGCAAGCGCGCACTGCTCACCGGCGGCCGCGCCAAGATCGGGATGTACATCGCCCTCCGGCTGCTGCGCGACGGCGCGCACACCACGATCACCACCCGCTTCCCGAAGGACGCGGTCCGGCGGTTCGCCGCGATGGACGACTCCGCCGACTGGCTGCACCGCCTGAAGATCGTCGGCATCGACCTGCGCGACCCCAACCAGGTGGTCGCGCTCACCGACGACGTCGCGGCCGACGGCCCGCTGGACATCCTCATCAACAACGCCTGCCAGACCGTACGACGCTCGCCCGGCGCCTACTCCCAGCTGGTCGAGATGGAGTCGGCCCCGCTGCCCGACGTACCCCTGCTGCCCGAGATGGTCACCTTCGACCGGATCTCCGAGGCGCACCCGGCCGCGATCGCCGGGGCGCTCCGCGCCCACGCGGTCGCGCACCACGAGGGCGAGTCGACCGAGCACGCGATCGCCGCCCACAACGCGGCGTCGCTCACCGCGCTCGCGCTCAAGGCCGGCAACGCGTCGCTCGACGCCCACCTCGCCGGCACGGCGGTCGACGCCGGCGGGCTGCTGCCGGACCTGCAGACCAACAACTCCTGGACGCAGGTCGTCGACGAGGTCGACCCGCTGGAGCTGCTCGAGGTCCAGTTCTGCAACTCGATCGCGCCGTTCCTGCTGATCTCGCGGCTCCGGCCCGCCATGCGGGCCGCCGTCGCGGCAGGTGCGTCGCGGGCCTACGTCGTCAACGTGAGCGCGATGGAGGGGCAGTTCGGCGGGCGTCGCTACAAGGGCGCCGGCCACCCCCACACCAACATGGCCAAGGCCGCGCTCAACATGCTCACCCGCACGTCGGCCACCGAGATGTTCGAGACCGACAAGATCCTGATGACCGCGGTCGACACCGGCTGGATCACCGACGAGCGCCCGCACCAGGAGAAGCTGCGGATCGCCGCCGAGGGCTGGCACGCACCGCTCGACCTGGTCGACGGCGCCGCTCGGGTCTACGACCCGATCGTGCGGGGCGAGGCCGGCGAGGACCTCTACGGCTGCTTCGTGAAGGACTACAAGCCCGCGCCCTGGTGAGTGCGGGTCCTCGCGCCCGACCGGCGCAGCAGCCGGGCCGCGGCGAGGACGGCACCGGGGAGCACGGCGAGGCCGAGGATGACCAGGGCGTCGGACCCCGAGATCGTGCGGGTGCCGAGGAGGTCGCGGAGCGGACCCCAGGCCACGGCGAGCACCTGCAGCGCGGCGGAGACCGCCACGGCCGCCTCCAGGCCGCGGCCCCGCCACCCGACGCCGCGGCGAGGCGCGCGGATGGCGAGCGCCACGCCGAGCTGGGCCAGCCCGAGGGTGAGGAAGACCCAGGTCTGCAGGTGCGCGTCGCCGGGCGCCAGGAACCCTGCGGCGAGGGACACGGCGCAGATCAGCAGGCCGGCCGTCAGGATCTGGCCGAGCAGCCCGTTGCCCAGCACGGACTGCTCCGGGGGCGGGGACGGCCGCTTCATCGCGGCGGGGTCCATCGGCTCACCGCCGAAGGCGACGCCGGGTACGCCGTGGGTCAGCATGTTGATCCACAGGATCTGTCCCGGGGCCAGCGGAACCGGCATGCCCAGGAAGGGGCCGAGCAGGATGACCACCACCTCGGCGAAGCCACCGGCGAGGCCGTAGCGCAGGAACATCCGGATGTTGGCGTAGATGCGGCGGCCCTCGCCGACGGCGCCGACCACCGTCCGGAGGTTGTCGTCGGCGAGCACCAGGTCGGCGGCCTGGCGGGCCACCTCGGTGCCGCGGTCGCCCATCGCGATGCCGATGTCGGCACGCCGGAGAGCCGGGGCGTCGTTGACGCCGTCGCCGGTCATGGCGACGACGTCGCCGCGATCCTGCCAGGCCGTGACGATGTCGACCTTCTGCTCGGGCCGGGTCCGCGCGTAGACGCTGATCTCCTCGACCCGGGCCACGTGCTCGCCGCGGGCGACCATCGCGCCGTCGGCGACGACGGTTCCCTCGGCCAGGATGCCCACGTCGGTGGCGATGGCGCGGGCGGTCGCGGGGTGGTCGCCGGTGATCAGCACGGTGCGGATGCCGGCGGCGCGGCAGGCAGCGACCACCCCACCGGCGTCCGCGCGCGCGGGGTCCGCGGTCGCGACCAGGCCGCGCAGCTGCAGGCCCTCGTCGAGCCGGTCGTCGTCGGGCCTCGCAGGCCGCAGCGAGTCGGCGATCGCCAGCACGCGGAACCCGCGGGTCGCGAGCTCGTGAGCCGCCTCGCGGGCGCGGCCGAGCTCACCGGCACCGGTCTCCCCGCTGTCCTCGAGCATGCCCAGGACCGCCTCGGGTGCGCCCTTGCAGACGGTGAGCCAGCTGCCCGTCCGGTCGTGCAGGGTCGTCATCCGCTGCAGGTCGGCGTCGAACGGGACCTCGAGGACCCGCTCCCAGACCTGGGCGAGGTCGAGCAGGCCGTCGTCGTACTTCGCCGCGGCGACCAGCAGCGCGGCCTCCAGCGGGTCGCCGACGATCTCCCAGGTCTCGTCCTCCCGTGAGGTCAGCCGGGCGTCATTGCACAGCACGAGGTCGCGCAGGAGCTCGGGGACGCCCGGGTCGTCGCCCGGGTCGTCGCCCGGGTCGCCCAGGGCGACCAGCTCGCCGGCGACCCCGTAGCCGTGGCCGGTCACCCGCCAGGAACCACGCGGCGTCCACAGTTCCTGGACGACCATCCGCCCCTCGGTCAGCGTGCCGGTCTTGTCGGAGGCGAGCACCGTCACCGACCCCAGCGTCTCGACGGCCGGCAGCCACCGCACCAGGGCGGACCGGCGGGCCATCCGGAAGGCACCCAGCGCCAGTGCCACGGAGACGACCGCCGGCAGCGACTCGGGGATGGCCGCGACAGCCAGGCTGACGGCCAGCACCAGCATCTCGGCGGCGTCCTCGCCGCGGATCATCCCGAGCACGAAGACCAGGCCGGCGAGCGCCAGGGTCAACGCCACCAGCTGCCGTGACAGCCCCGACAGCCGACGCTGGAGCGGAGTGGGCCGGGTGACCCCGCTCATCACCGCGGTGGCGATCCGGCCGAGACCGCTGTCGGCGCCCGTCCGCTGGACCTCCGCGAACCCGCGTCCGGTCGTGACCACGGTGCCCGAGAGCACCTCGTCGGCCTGACCGCGGGCGACCGGCACCGACTCCCCGGTCATCGCGGCCTCGTCGAGCTGCAGGGCGAACGCCTCGACCAGCGTGCCGTCGGCCGGTACGACGTCGCCGGCCTCGAGTCGCACCAGGTCGCCCGGGACGACCTCCTCGCTCGCGATCCGCTGCATCCGCCCGTCGCGCACCACGATGGCGTGCGGTGCCGAGAGCCGGTCGAGGGCCGCGATGGCGTTGGCCGCCCGGATCTCCTGCACGACGCCGATCGTGGTGTTCAGGACGATCACGGCGGCGATGATGAAGGCGTCGGTGACGTCGCCGAGCCCGACGACCACCACGAGCGCGCCCATCAGCAGCAGGATCATCGGGTCTCGGAGCTGGGTCATGATCCGCGAGCTCAACCGCCGCGGCCGAGGCCGCGGAGCGCGGTTGGGTCCGCTCTCCTCCAACCGGCGCGCCGCCTCCTCGGCGGTCAGGCCGTTCCTCCCGAGTGCCTGATCGGTCCTCATTACTGAGTGGCCGCCCCCACCCCGATGAAGATCGCGCAGAGGACCAGCAGGATCCCGACCAGCGGCAGGACGAACCTCAGGTACTGGTCGTAGCGGACCTTGGCGAGGGCCAGGCCTCCCATGACCACCGCCGAGGTCGGCGTGATCAGGTTGACGATCCCGGAGGCCGACTGGAACGCGGTGACCACCATCGCCCGCTGCACGCCGGCGAAGTCGGCGAGGGGCGCCAGGATCGGCATCGCCAGGGCGCCGTGGCCCGACGTGGACGGCACGAGGAACGCCAGCGGGATGTTGATCAGGAAGACCAGCACGCCGAAGACGCCCGAGTTGGTGTCGCCGACCACGTTCTCCATCGAGTGCAGGACCGTGCCCGTGATCTCGGAGTTGTTCATGATCACGGTGACGCCCCGCGCCAGCACGATGATCAGCCCGACGCCGATGAAGTCGCCGGCTCCCTTGACCACCGCGTCGGTGAGCCCCTTCTCCCCCAGGCCGCCGACCAGGCCGACCACGATCGCCATCAGGATGAACAGCGCGGCGAGCTCGGGGAAGTACCAGTCGAGCTGCCAGCCGTAGCTGGCGGCGTCGGGACCGTCGACGACCTGCGCCCACGGGACGATCGCGTAGATCATGAACGCGAAGGTCAGCCCGACGATGGTGAGCACGCTCTTCTCACGGACGGTCAGCCGCGGTACGTCGCGCAGGCCCTGCGCGCGCAGCAGGTCGTCGCCCTCGACGTCGGCGACGAGGGACCTGGACGGGTCCGCCTTCACCCGGCGGGCGTAACGCAGCACCCACCAGACGCCGATCGGGACCAGGACGACGTACATGATCAGTCGGAAGCCGATGCCGTCGCCGATCGAGATGTCGGCCGCGCCGGAGGCGACGCCGGTGGCGAACGGGTTGACGGTCGAGGCGAGGACGCCGACGCCGGCGCCCACGAGGATCGTCGCCGCGGCGACCATCCGGTCGTAGCCGAGCGCGAGCATCAACGGGATCACCAACGCGTAGAAGCCCAGCGTCTCCTCGGCCATCCCCTCGGTCGTGCCGCCGACGGAGAACAGCACCATGAGCACGGCGATCAGGATCGTGCCGCGGGTGCTCATCCGTTGGGCGACCCGGGCGACGCCGTTGTCGATCGCACCGGTCTTCATGGCCATCGTGATGAAGACGCCGATGGCCAGCACGAAGAGGAAGACGCCCGCTGCGCCGTACAGCTCACCGACCTCGTAGGGACCGATGTAGCCGTCGGCGTTCATGACGCCGTACAGGCCGTTGACCGGCGCCATGAAGAGCTCCATCAGGCGGTCGCCGAACGTCAGGGTGCTGTCGGTGCCCTCGTAGCTGCCCGGGATCGGACGGCCCGTCTCGCCGTCGACCTGGTAGCTACCCGTCGGGACGACGAAGGCCAGCAGCCACACGGCCACCGTCACCCCGAACAACACGGTGAACGCGCTCGGGAAGCGGAACTTCTTCGGCGCCTCGGCGGTGTCGGCGCTGCTGTTGGTGTCGTGGACTCCGGCCGGCTTCGGCAATCGGGTCCGTCTCGTGCTCGCCATCGTTCTCCCTCTCGTGATGCGGTCGCCCCCGCCCCTACCGAATCACGTCGCGCAGGTCCGCCAGAGGTGGCGATCGGCCCGTCCGAGGGGGACCTTCGGCCCTCTCACCGGTCGCGTCGCCGACGGAGGATCAGAGCACCGAGAAGAGAGGGAGCACATGTTGTTGCACGTGGACTCCGAGGTCGGCCGGCTGCGGCAGGCGATCCTGCACCGCCCCGACCTGGAGCTGAAGAGGCTGACACCCACCAACCACGACGAGTACCTGTTCGACGACGTCTTGTGGGTGAAGCACGCGAAGCAGGAGCACGACGCGTTCGCCGACGCCCTGCGCGACCGGGGCGTGAAGGTGCACCTGCTGGACCAGCTGCTCACCGAGACGCTCACCATCCCCGAGGCGCGCAAGCATGTCATCGACGCGACCTTCGACGAGCGCGTCTACGGACCGATGGCGGTCGACACGCTGCACAGCGTGTTCACCGCGATGGACGCCCCGGACCTGACGACGTACCTCATCGGCGGCATGACCAAGCGCGAGCTGCTCGACGGCGTCGACGAGCCTGCCTCCGTGGTCGTCCAGGCGATGGCGCCCGACGACTTCCTGCTGCCGCCGCTGCCCAACCACCTCTTCACCCGGGACACCTCCGCGTGGGTGTTCGACGGCGTCTCGATCAACGCGATGCGCAAGCGGGCACGGATCCGCGAGACGGTCCACTACGAGGCGATCTACCGCTGGCACCCGGCGTTCGCGACGGCCGACTTCAACGTCTGGGCCGACGGCACGTCGAGCGGCGCTGCGACCACGGAGGGCGGAGACATCCTGGTGCTCGGCCGCGGGGCGGTCCTGGTCGGCATGAGCGAACGCACCACCCCCCAGGGCGTCGAGCGTCTCGCGCGCCGCCTGTTCGACGCCGGCAGCGCGACCCGGATCGTGGCGCTGGCGATGCCTCAGAAGCGCGCCTTCATGCACCTCGACACGGTGATGACGATGGTCGACGACCACACCTTCACCAAGTACGTCGGACTCGGGATGCTGCCGTCGTACACGATCGAGCCGGGCGACACCTCGAAGGAGCTCAAGGTGACGCCGCACCCGCCGGAGGCGATGCACGACGCGATCGCCGCCGCCCTCGGCATCGACTCGATCAAGGTGCTGACGGCGACCCAGGACGTGCACGCCGCCGAGCGCGAGCAGTGGGACGACGGCTGCAACGTGCTCGCCGTCGAGCCCGGTGTCGTGGTCGCCTACGAGCGCAACGTCACCACCAACACCTATCTTCGCAAGCACGGCATCGAGGTCGTCACCATCCAGGGCAACGAGCTCGGCCGCGGCCGGGGCGGGCCGCGCTGCATGACCTGCCCCATCGAGCGAGAAGGGATCTGAGTCATGGCGTTCAACCTCCGCAACCGCAGCTTCGTGAAGGAGGTCGACTTCACCCCCAAGGAGTGGAAGTTCCTCCTCGACATGGCGGCCGAGCTCAAGGTGTCGAAGTACGCCGGGTCCGAGCGGCCCCGGCTGACGGGCAAGAACATCGCCCTGATCTTCGAGAAGACGTCGACCCGCACCCGGTGCGCCTTCGAGGTGGCCGCGTTCGACCAGGGCGCCCGGGTCACCTACCTCGACCCGAGCGGGTCCCAGATCGGCCACAAGGAGTCGATGGCCGACACCGCGCGGGTGCTCGGCCGGATGTACGACGGGATCGAGTACCGCGGGTCGGCGCAGACGAACGTCGAGACCCTCGCGGAGTACGCCGGCGTGCCGGTCTGGAACGGGCTGACCGACGAGTGGCACCCGACCCAGACGCTGTGCGACATGCTCACCATGCGGGAGCACAGCGGCAAGCACGACGAGGACATCTCCTTCGCCTACCTCGGCGACGCCCGCAACAACGTGGGCAACTCGCTGCTCGTCACCGGCGCGATGATGGGCATGGACGTGCGGATCGTCGCCCCCAAGGAGCTGTGGAACAGCCCCGAGGTGATCGGGCAGGCACAGGGGATCGCCGAGCAGACCGGCGCTCGCATCCTGCACACCGACAACGTCGCCGAGGGCGTCGCCGGCGTCGACTTCCTCTACACCGACGTGTGGGTCTCGATGGGTGAGCCCAAGGAGGTCTGGGACGAGCGGATCGCGCTGCTCAAGCCCTTCCAGGTCAACGCCGACGTCGTGAAGGCGACCGGCAACGCGCAGGTGAAGTTCATGCACTGCCTGCCGGCGTTCCACGACCGGCACACGAGGGTCGGCGAGGAGCTCTACCAACGCACGGGGCTCGACGCGCTCGAGGTCACCGACGACGTCTTCGAGTCGGACCGCTCGATCGTCTTCGACCAGGCCGAGAACCGGATGCACACGATCAAGGCCGTGCTCGTCGCCACCCTGGGGGGCTGAGGTGCGCATCGTCGCCGCGCTGGGCGGCAACGCACTGCTCAAGCGCGGCCAGAAGCCCGATGCCGACGTACAGGCGGAGAACGTGCGCCTGGCGGTCGAGGCGCTGACGCCCGTGGCGCGCGACCACGAGCTCGTCGTCACCCACGGCAACGGGCCGCAGGTCGGCGTGCTCGCCCTGCAGAGTGCGTCGGACCCCAACCTCACCACGCCGTACCCCTTTGACGTGCTGGGTGCCCAGACCCAGGGGATGATCGGCTACTGGCTGCTGCAGGCGATGCAGAACCACCTGCCCAACCGCCAGGTCGCCGCGATCATCAACCAGACGCTGGTCGAGGCCGGCGACCCGGCGTTCCTGGAGCCCAGCAAGTTCGTCGGCGAGATGTACACCCGCGAGGAGGCGGAGCGGCTCGCGGCCGAGCGCGACTGGGTGGTCCGACCCGACGGCACGGGCTGGCGTCGCGTCGTCGGCTCGCCACGGCCCCAGCGCGTCGTCGAGACCCGGCTGATCAGGCTGCTGCTCGAGAGCGGAGCGCTCGTCGTGTGCGCCGGCGGTGGCGGCGTGCCCGTCATCCGCGACGACACCGGTCACCTGCGCGGCGTGGAGGCGGTGGTCGACAAGGACCTCACCAGCGCCGTCCTGGCGGAGGCGCTCGACGCCGACGTGCTCCTGGTGCTCACCGACGTGCCCAGCGTGATGCGGGACTTCGGCACGCCCGACCAGGAGCCCGTGCGCCGCGCCACCCCCAGCCTGCTCCGCGCGCTCGACTTCCCCGCCGGGTCGATGGGCCCCAAGGTGGACGCGGTCTGCCGGTTCGTGGAGCTCACCGGCGGCATGGCCGCCATCGGCACCCTGGAGGACGCCGCCGCCATCCTGCGCGGCGAGGCCGGCACGATCGTCACCCCCAACGGCGAGTACGACGGCGCCGTCGTACCCCGGATGCCGCGACTGCGCGGCTAGGCGACGACCAGCGTCACGTCGACGTTGCCGCGGGTGGCGTTGGAGTAGGGGCAGACCTCGTGGGCCTGCTCGACCAGCTTCTCGGCCTCGGCGCGCTCGAGCGCGGGGAGCGCGATCTCGAGCTGGACCGCGAGGCCGAACCCGCCCACGCCGTTCATCCCGATCGAGACGTCCGCCACGACCTCGGAGTCGGTGACGTCCAGCTTCGCCTTGCCGGCGACCAGCTGGAGCGCGGAGTGGAAGCACGCCGCGTAGCCCGCCGCGAACAGCTGCTCCGGGTTGGTCGCGCCGCCGGCGCCACCGAGCTCGCGCGGGACGCGGACGTCGGTGTCGATGAAGCCGTCGGTCGACTGCACGTGCCCGTTGCGTCCCTCGCCGGTGGCGGCTGCGCTTGCGGTGTAGAGAATATCCATGTGCGTCACTATATTGTGTACAATCTATTTGTGCAAGGTACCGTTGCCCCCATGGCCGCGTCGTACCCGCAGCTCGCCCTCAGCACCCAGCTCTGCCTGCCGCTCTACGCGGCGGCGCGCGGGATCACCCGCCGCTATGCCGAGCTGCTCTCCGAGGTCGGGCTGACCTATCCGCAGTACGTCACCATGCTCGCGCTGTGGGACGCCGGCGCCCCGCTGACCGTGGGCGAGATCGGCGCCCGGCTCCACCTCGACTCCGGCACCCTGACCCCCGTCCTCAAGCGGCTCGAGAGCGCCGGCCACGTCGAGCGCCACCGCGACGACGCCGACGAGCGGCGGGTGCTGGTGGAGGTGACGCCGGCCGGGGAGCGGCTGCGCGACCAGGTCGCCGACGTGCCGGAGCGCGCGTGGCGCGGCACCGGCCTCGGGATGAAGGACGCCCGGGAGCTGCGCCGGCTCCTCGACGAGCTCCTCGCCGGACTGGACGCCAGCTCGACGTCCTGAGCCTGGCCGTGGGCCGAGGCGAGAACTAGAACACGTTATCGTTCGATCGTGACTCGTGATCGCTTCGCCGGCAAGGTCGTCCTCGTCACCGGCGCGTCCTCTGGCCTCGGCGCGGCCTGCGCCCAGCTGTTCGCCGCCGAAGGAGCGCACGTGTACGCCGTGGCGCGCGACTCCGCACGCCTGGCCGCCGTGGCCGACGGCGCCGCCGGTGTCGCCGGTGTCGCCGGTGTCGCCGGTGTCGTTGCCACGCACCTCGCAGACGTCGCCGACCCGGCAGCCTGCGAAGGCGCGGTCGCCGCGTGCGTCGAGCGATTCGGCCGGCTGGACGTCCTGGTCAACAACGCCGGCCGGCACGACTTCCGCGCCACCCCGACGGTGACCCACGAGGGCTGGAACCACGACCTCGCGGTCAACCTGAGCAGCGTCTTCTTCCTCAGCCAGGCGGCCCTCCCCCACCTGCTCGAGTCCAGCGGCAACATCGTCAACGTCGCCTCCGTGGCCGGCGTCATCGGCGAGGCCTACTCCGCGGCCTACACCGCCGCGAAGCACGGCGTCGTCGGGCTCACCAAGGCCCTCGCCGTCGAGTACACCCGCTCCCCCGTGCGCATCAACTGCGTGTGCCCCGGCGGGATGGACACTCCCCAGGCCTCGACCATCGAGTTCCCCGACGATGCCGACTTCGAGCTGATCATGCGGGTCGCCGCTCCCCGCGGCCTGATGGCCGCGAGCGACGTCGCGCAGACCGTCGCGTTCCTCGCCTCCGACGACGCCGCCGCGATCCACGGCAGCATCCACGTGGTCGACGCCGGGATGACCGCGGGCTAGAGCGGGATTCCTACTCCCACTCGATGGTGCCCGGGGGCTTGCTGGTGATGTCGACCGTCACCCGGTTGATCTCGCGGACCTCGTTGGTGATCCGGGTCGAGATCCGCTCGAGCACGTCGTACGGGACGCGCGCCCAGTCGGCGGTCATCGCGTCCTCGGAGGTGACCGGGCGGAGCACGACGGGGTGGCCGTAGGTGCGGCCGTCGCCCTGGACGCCGACCGAGCGCACGTCGGCGAGGAGTACGACGGGGAACTGCCAGATGTCGCGGTCGAGGCCGGCCACGGTCAGCTCGGCCCGGGCGATCGCGTCGGCCTCACGCAGGATGTCGAGCCGCTCGCGGGTGACCTCGCCGATGATCCGGATGCCGAGGCCGGGGCCGGGGAACGGGTGGCGCCACACCAGCTCGGGCGGCAGGCCGAGCTGCTCGCCGACCAGCCGGACCTCGTCCTTGAACAGGGTGCGCAGCGGCTCGACGAGCTCGAACTCGAGGTCCTCGGGCAGGCCGCCGACGTTGTGGTGGGACTTGATGTTCGAGGTTCCCGCTCCCCCGCCGGACTCCACCACGTCGGGGTAGAGCGTGCCCTGGACGAGGAACTTGACGGTGGCTCCCTCGGGGGCGCTCTTGATCACGTCGATCTCGGCGGCCTCGAAGGTGCGGATGAACTCACGGCCGATGATCTTGCGCTTCGTCTCCGGGTCGGTGACGCCAGCAAGGGCCTCGAGGAACTGCTTCTCCGCGTCGACGACGACCAGCCTGGTGCCGGTGACGGCCACGAAGTCGCGCTCGATCTGCTCGGTCTCGCCCTTCCGCATCAGCCCGTGGTCGACGTACACGCAGGTCAGCCGGTCGCCGATCGCCTTCTGCACGATCGCCGCGGCCACCGCCGAGTCGACACCGCCGGACAGCCCGCAGATCGCCCGACCGTCGGGGCCGATCTGCTCGCGGATCCGCTCGATCTGCTCGTCGGCGATGTTGCCGATGGTCCAGGTCTGGCGGCAGCCGGCGATGTCCCACAGGAAGTGCTCGAGCACCTTCTGCCCGTGCTCGGTGTGCAGCACCTCCGGGTGCCACTGGACGCCGGCGAAGCCGCGGTCGACGTTCTCGAACGCCGCGACCGGGGTGCCGGCAGTCGAGGCGAGCACCTCGAAGCCGTCGGGCGCCGCGGTCACCGAGTCGCCGTGGGACATCCAGACGTTGTGCTCGGTCGGCACGCCGCCGAGCAGGGTGCCGGCATGGCCGACGTGGACCCGGGTGCGGCCGTACTCACGCGCGCCGGTCTCGGCGACGGTGCCACCGAGCCCCTGTGCCATCAGCTGGAACCCGTAGCACATGCCGAAGACCGCCGTACCGGTCTCGAAGATGGCCGGGTCCAGGCTCGGCGCGCCCTCCTCGTAGACCGACGACGGGCCGCCGGACAGGATGATCGCCTTCGGCCCCATCGCCTGCATCTCGGCCACCGGCATCGTGTGCGGAACGATCTCGGAGTAGACCCGCGCCTCCCGCACCCGCCGGGCGATCAGCTGGGCGTACTGGGCCCCGAAGTCGACCACCAGGACCAGGTCGTGCTCGGTATTTGCGGGCGCCGTCATGGCCGGATCCTATCGAGGAGCGGGGGTCGGTCCCGCATCGCGTCGTACCTGAACTTTCGGTCCCGAAATCGCGGGATTCGGGGCCGGAAGTTCAGGTACGCGGGACCTCAGGAGCGGTACTCGGGGTTCTCCCAGTCGAAGCGGGTGCCGGCGTTCCACTCGGAGCGCTGGTTGCCGTAGCCCGGGACGCCGCCGGCGTCCTTGAGCATCTTGGCCAAGTGCATCAGGTTCCAGGTCATGAAGGTGGTGTTGCGGTTGGTGAAGTCGTTCTCCGGGCCGCCGCTGCCCGGGTCGAGGTACGACGGACCCGGGCCGGCCTCGCCGATCCAGCCGGCGTCCGCGTTGGGCGGGATCGTGTAGCCGATGTGCTGCAGGGAGTAGAGGACGTTCTGCGCGCAGTGCTTGATGCCGTCCTCGTTGCCCGTGATCAGGCAGCCGGCGACCCGGCCGTAGAAGAGGTACTGCCCCTTGTCGTTGAGCTCGCTGCTCAGCGAGTAGAGGCGCTCGATGACCTGCTTGGTGATCGAGGAGTTGTCGCCGAGCCAGATCGGGCCGGCGATCACCAGGATGTCGCTGTCGAGGATCTGCGGGTAGATGTCCGGCCACGCGTCGACCTCCCACCCGTGCTCGCGCATGTCCGGGTAGACGCCGGTCGCGATCGGGTGGTCGACCGCGCGCACCTCCTCGACGGTGACCCCGTGCTTCATCATGATCGCCGAGCTCGCGTCGATCAGCCCCTGCGTGTGGCTGATCTCCGGGCTCTTCTTCAACGTGCAGTTGATGTAGATCGCCTTGAGGTCGCTGAAGTCCCAGTCGGTCATCCGGGCAGCGTAGACCCGCGGACGCCCGGTGGGGAGGGGCCGAAAAATGCACCAGGGCCCGACCGGGGAGGGAGGGTGGTCGGGCCCTGATCGTCCATGCGCTGCTGGACAGTGCCTGGACCGAGCCCGGGTTTCGGGAGGGAGCGTGAATACCCGGGCTCGATCCATCAACGACAGCGCGAGGGGCGGGTTACGCCCGGTGACAAGTTCCCCTGCGGAAGTTTTCCGGGGGTCTTCGACTCAGGAGACGCCGACGATGGGCAGCCGCAGCGCCCCGGGGGCGCTGTCGGGCACCACGGGCTGCTTCGGCGCCACCGGCTGGATCCGCTGGTACGCCGCGCCCAGGGCCGGTCGGGTGTCGACCTCGCCCTTGTTGGGCCAGAACGACATCGCCCGCTCGGCCTGGGCGGTGATCGTCAGCGAGGGGTTCACACCCAGGTTGGCCGAGATCGCCGAACCGTCCGCGATGTGCAGCCCGTCGTACCCGTAGACCCGCTGGTAGGGGTCGACGACGCCGGTCTCGGGGGCGTCGCCGATCGTGCAGCCGCCGATGAAGTGGGCGGTGAGCGGCATGTTGAACGGCTCACCGATCGTGCCGCCCGCCTTGCCGCCCATCTGCTCGGCCATCCGGCGGACGGCGTCGTTGGCGACCGGGATCCAGGTCGGGTTCGGCTCGCCGTGGCCCTGGCTCGAGGTGAGGAACCACCCGAACGGCGTCTTCAGCGGCTTGGTGATGATCGAGTTGTCGACCGTCTGCATCACCAGCGCGATGACGACCCGCTCGGACCAGTGCTTGACGTCGTAGAGGTCGAGGACGTTGCGCTTCTCCTTCCACAGCTCCTTCAGCCAGGTCTTCCAGCGCGGATCGGGGCCGTCGCCGTCGGTGAGGACGGTCTGCATGAGCGACATCGCGTTGGAGCCCTTGCCATAGCGCACCGGCTCGATGTGGGTGACCTCGTCGGGGTGCCAGGACGAGGTGATCGCGACGCCGGTGCTGTAGTCGGCGCCCGAGCCTTTCGGGGCGATGGCACCGAGCAGGGACTCGGAGTTCGTCCGGGTCAGCAGCCCGAGCCGGTCGGAGACGTTCGGCAGGTCACCGGTCGTCTTGAGCTTGTGGAGCAGCTTCTGGGTGCCGAGGGCGGCCGCGGCGAAGATGACGTGCTCGGCCGTGAACGTCTTGACCGCGGTCCTGCGCGAGAGCTTGGCCTTGGTCCAGCGGGCGTCGACCCGGTAGCCGCCGCCGTCGAGGGGACGCACCCGGGTGACCGTCGTCAGCGGGTGCACCACGGCGCCGTTCTGCTCGGCGAGGTAGAGGTAGTTCTTGACCAGGGTGTTCTTGGCGTTGTGGCGGCACCCGGTCATGCACTCGCCGCAGTCGAGGCAGCTGTTGCGCTGCGGCCCGACACCACCGAAGTAGGGGTCGTCCTGCTGCGCCCCGGGCGCTTCACCGGGCCCGCCGAAGAAGACCCCGACGGGGGTCGGGTGGAACGTGTCGCCCACCCCCATGTCCTCGGCGACGCTCTTCATGACCTCGTCGGACGGGGTCATCTTGGGGTACTCCACGACGCCGAGCATCCGCTTGGCCTGGTCGTAGTACGGCGCCAGCTCGGCCTTCCAGTCGGTGATGTGCGACCAGGAGGGGTCCTTGTAGAACGGGTCGAGCGGCTCGTAGAGGGTGTTGGCGTAGACCAGCGAACCGCCGCCGACCCCGGCGCCGGCCAGGATCAGGCAGTCGCGCACCGCGTCGATCCGCTGGATGCCGTAGCAGCCGGCGGCGGGCGCGAAGAGGTAGCGCTTGAGGTCCCACGAGTTGTCCGCGAAGTCCTCGTCCTCGAACCGCGCGCCCGCCTCGAGAACGGCGACCTTGTAGCCCTTCTCCGTCAGCCGGAGCGCGGAGACGGACCCGCCGAAGCCCGAGCCGATGATGAGGACGTCGTAGTCGAACCCGGTGTCCGTCCCGGTGTCCGTCCCGGTGGCCATGTCAGGCCCTTCCCAGCTTGTTGAGCACCTTCAGACCGAGGGTCTGGAGCTTGGCGTGCCGCTCGGCATTGAGGCCGAGCTGCGGGGTCATCTTCAGCACCCGCTGGGTGCCGACCGACTGCGTCTCGGTGTAGCGGTGGATGCCCTCCGCGCCCTGGCGGCGGCCCATCCCGGACTCACGCATGCCGCCCATAGGGGCGGCGACGCTGCCGAAGGTGGCGCCGAAGCCCTCGTTGATGTTGACCGTGCCGCACTTGATCTGGCGCGCGATCGCCCGCGCGCGGGCGCCGTCCTGGCTGAAGATCGCCGCGTTGAGGCCGTACTCACCGTCGTTGGCGCGGGCGATGGCGTCGGACTCGTCGTGGAAGCGGTAGAGCGACACCACCGGACCGAACGTCTCGTGCCCGAAGCAGGTCATCTCCGGCGAGACGCCCTCGAGGATCGTCGGCTCGTAGAAGTACGGCGCCAGCTCGGGGCGCGCCGCTCCTCCGGCGAGCACCCGTGCCCCCTTCGCGACGGCGTCGTCGACGTGGGCCGTCACCGTCGCGAGCTGTTCGCCCGAGATGAGCGGGCCCATGTCGACCTCCCAGTCGAGCGTGGCGCCGAGCGTCATCGCCTTGGTGCGCGCGACGAACCGCTCCACGAACCGGTCGTAGACCTGGTCGGCGACGAAGATCCGCTCCGCGGAGACGCAGAGCTGGCCGGCGTTGGAGAAGCTCGCGCGGACCGCGCCCTCGGCCGCCTTCTCGATGTCGGCGTCGCGCAGGACGAGCAGGGGGTTCTTGCCGCCGAGCTCGAGCGAGCAGCCGATCAGCCGCTCCGCGCACTGCTTCGCGATCAGCTTGCCGGTCGCCGTCGACCCGGTGAAGCAGATGTAGTCGGAGCGCTCGATCATCGGGCTCCCGAGCTCGCGGCCGGGGCCGGCGACGACCTGCCAGAGGTCGCGCGGGAAGCCCGCCTCGTCCATCAGCTTGACGCCCATCAGCGCGGTCAGCATGGTCTGCGCGTCGGGCTTGGCGACCACCGCGTTGCCGGCCATCAGCGCGGGCAGGCCGTCCGACAGCGCCATCGTGAGCGGGTAGTTCCAGGGCGAGATGATGCCCACCACGCCCTTGGGCACGTGGTTGATGTCGATCCGGGTGAAGACCGGGAACACGCCGTGCCGGCGCTCGCTGGCCAGGTGCTTGCCGGACATCCGGGCGTAGTAGCGGGCCGTGAGCGCGGTGTGCGCCACCTCGTCGTAGGCGTGCTTGCGCGCCTTGCCGTTCTCGAGCGTGATGATGTCGAGCAGCTCGGGCATCCGCTCCAGCAGCAGGTCGTGGAGGCGCAGCATCACGGCCGCCCGTTGCTCCATCGGGGTCTTGGCCCACGCCGCCTGCGCGATCCGCGCCCGGCGGTAGGCCTCGGCGACGTCGTCGGTGCTCGACTGCGGGATGTTCGCCAGCGGCGCCCCGTCGAGGGGCGAGATCAGCGGGACCGTGGTCCCGGACGTGGCGGTGACGCGCTCGGTGAGGGTCGCGACGTACTCCGGCTCGAGGACGTACGACGCCCGCGGGTCGTGCTCGGGGTCGTGCGGTCCGTCGACGAGGGGACCGCCTCCGACGCCTTCGGGATGGCCGGGGTTCGAAGCACTCATGAGTCGAGAGTAGGTGAGCACAGTCACTCCCGGCTACCGATCGGTAGCCAATGTGCTGCTTTACACATCGAGTTTCGGTGTCAAGAGCGGCGCGAGGGCCGGATCGGTACTAGTCCCTATGTCCGATAGCGGCGCGGACGCACCGCTCCGACCATGGTGGTGAGCGTCGAATCGGTCGACGCACAGGACCTTGGAGGAACCGTGAACACGACCCGGATGGCGGCTCTCGCCGCCTCAGCGATCACCATCGGGGCCGGCGTCGTCGCCACCGCTCCCCCGGCCTCCGCCGGCGATGCGGACGTGGTGCGGGCGAGCGGAGCGTGCGCGACCGGCACCTGGAAGCTCAAGGCGAAGCACGACGACGGCGGCATCGAGTGGGAGTTCGAGGTCGACACCAACCGCAACGGCCAGCGCTGGCAGGTCCGGGTGCGGGACAACGGCGACCTGATCATGTCCGGCGTCGGCGTGACCAGCGCCCCGAGCGGCTCCTTCGAGATCGGCCGGACCACCGCCGACAAGGCCGGCAGCGACCGGATCGTCGCCCGCGCCACCCGCGGCGACGTCGTGTGCGTCGGCCGGGTCACCGTCTGACGCGGATCACTCGTCCGGAGCCGACCCCTCCGGCAGGTGGTCCCTCGCCCAGAGCGCCGCGCTGGTGCGGTCGGCGACCCCGATCCGACGGAACACGTTGCCGAGATGGACCTTGACCGTGCGCTCGGCGATCCCGAGCCGGCTCGCGATCTGCTTGTTGGCCAGGCCCTGGGCGACGAGGAGCAGGACCTCCTGCTCGCGGGCGCTCAGGCCGTGGCCGTCGTCCCGGTCACGCGCAGGCAGCAGCGTCCTGGCCACCCTCGGGTCGAGCGGGGCGTGCCCGGCCGCGGCGGAGCGGATCGCGGCGAGGACCGCATCCGGCTCGGAGTCCTTCAGCAGGTAGCCCACGGCTCCGGCCGCGACAGCGGCGCCGACCCGGGCACTGTCGGAGAACGACGTCAGCACCACCACGGCGCAGCCGTGTCCGGCGGCGGTGATCCGCCGGGTCGCCTCGACCCCGTCGACGCCCGGCATCGACAGGTCCATCAGCACCACGTCCGGGTCGGTCTCCCCGACCAGCGCCAGGGCTTCCTCGCCCGTCGCGGCCTCACCGACGACCCGGATGTCATCGGTGCTGGAGGAGATCAGCCCGGCCAGCCCCGCCCGGACCAGCGGGTGGTCGTCGACCAGCACGACGTCGATCACCGGACCGGCACCCGCAGCCGCCAGTGCGCGCCGGCGCCGGGCGCGGTCGCCACCGCCAGCTCAGCGCCCTCGTCGGACGCGACGTCCGCGAGCAGCCGGATCCCGAGGTGCCCCTGGCGCGGCCGCGCCAGCGCCTCGGCGGGGTCGAAGCCCACCCCGTCGTCGACGACGTCCAGCACGACGGCCCCGGGCTCGGCGCGCAGGACGATCGTGACCTGCGAGGCGCGTGCGTGGCGGCGTACGTTCTGCAGGCACTCCTGCGCGACCCGGTAGACCAGCCGCTGCCGGTCGCCGTCGAGCCGGTCGGCGTCGTCGTCGAGCTCCAGGTCGACGCGCACCCCGCGCGCCCGCAGCGACGCGGCGAGGTCGGCGAGCGCCTCGGCGAGGCCTCCGGCCTCGAGGTTGGCCGGGTAGATGTCGACCAGCAGCGACCGCAGGCTGCGGATGCTCGAGCGGAGGGTGCCGGCCGCGTCGCGCAGCTCCTCCCCCAGCATGCTGTCGGTCTGCGCCGGGTCGGCGGTCTCGTCGGCACGGGTCGCCGCACCGGCGACGACGTACGACGTGGCGGCGAGCTCTTGCACGACACCATCGTGCAGGGTCGCGGCGATCCGGCGTCGCTCCTCGAGCGATGCGTCCACCCGCTGCCGCAGCAGCGCCTCGCGCTGCTCCTGCGTCGCGCGCAGCCGGGTGGCGAGCCGCCAGCCGATCGGCAGCAGGAGCAGGACGAAGAGCAGCAGGCTGCTGACCGTGACGCCGGCGAACGCGCGCCACAGCTCCGACGAGCGGGCGTCGACGGTGTCGTAAGGCGAGTAGGTCTCGAACAGGAGCGGGGTGCCGTCCGGCGTCACCACCGGGCGGTAGACCTCGAGCATCTGGCCCTGGCCGCGCTCGAACCGGTTCTCCGGCCGGCTGAGGTCGGAGATCTCCGCCTCGGTCCGGGGCTCGTCGAGGACCTCCCGCTCGTCGGCCCCGAGGTCGAACCTCTCCCCGATCAGCCGGGCCTCGTCGGAGTAGACGATCTCGCCCTCGGTCGTCCAGATCTTGATCCGGACGACCGAGCTGGTGTCCAGCAGGTCGCCGACCGCCCGGTCGAGCGCCGCGATCGCGGCCGGGTCGCCGTCGACGATCTCGTCGGTGAGCGCCGGTTGGACGACCGACTCGGCGATCAGGTCCGCCGTCTCGGCCGCGTCGCTCACGGCCTGCCGCTCGGCGAGGGCCCGCGAGGCGACGATCCCCCCGATCGCGACGGCCACCAGCGCGACCAGGGTGCTGACACCCACCCACGCGAGCAGCCGTCGCGGTCGCAGCACCTCGCGGTCCTCCGGCCGACGCCCGTCCGTCGGACGCGACACCACGGTCCAGGCCGGAGGCTCGGGTTGGCGGTCGGGTTGGCGGTCGGGTTGGCGGTCGCTCATCCCCGCCAGTGTCCACCAACGCCAGGGTCGGCCCTACCGCTTGGCGTAGTTCGAGGCGCCGTACCAGTCCACGATCACGGCCGGCTCGTCGCCGATGACCCACGCGTCGTGGCCCTCCGGGAGCGAGGTGACGTCGCCGGCGTGGACGACGAGCTCGGTGCCGTCGGCCATGAGGACGCCGAGGGTGCCGCTGACGTGGTACTGGAAGTGCGGCGCCTCGCACAGGTCGGTGCCGGCGATCGGCTTGACGTGCTCGGACCAGCGCCAGCCGGGCTGCAGGACGAGGCGGCCGATCTCGGAGTCGCCGATCGTCAGCAGGTCGACCGCGCCGTTCTCGAACGACCGGGTCTCGTCGGGCTTGTCGAAGCTCTTCTGCTCCGTGCGCTGCTGGGCCTGGTTCGTCTGCTGGTTCATCTGCTGGTTCATCTGCTGGGTCATCTCGGGTCTCCTCCGACTCGTCGTCCGGTGCCGGTCACCGGCGCATGTCCGCACGCTCCCGCGGCGGCCTTGCAGCCGGGTTGCAGCCGCGTACGATCAGCGGCGTGACTGGCGGTGCGAGTGCACTGTCGGTGCGTGTCCTCGGGGACCTCACCGTCGACGGATCCGACCTGACCCGCCTGGACAGGAAGTCCCGCAGCCTGCTCCAGCTGCTCGCTCTCGCCCGCGGCCGGCCGGTGTCACCGGACGCACTGGTCGACGCGCTCTGGGGCGACGACCCTCCCGCCCGGCCGGGCGACCAGCTCGCGGTGCTCGCGAGCCGGCTGCGGCGCGAGCTCGGACGCGACCGGATCGAGCGCACCGACGGCGGCTACCGCCTCCACACCGACTGGCTGGACCTGGCCGAGCTGGAGGCGGTCGTCGTCGAGGCGGAGCGTCGACACGCCGCCGGCGAGATCGCCG
>NZ_JACEHF010000037.1:0-7213 GCF_014180685.1 Nocardioides pelophilus
CGCTGCGCTCGCACCTCAACCAGCGGCGGGGGCTCGCTGCGCTCGCACCTCAACCAGCGGCGGCGGGTCGCTGCGCTCGCACCTCAACCAGCGGCGGCGGGTCGCTGCGCTCGCACCTCAACCAGCGGCGGCGGCTCGCTGCGCTCGCACCTCAACCAGCGGCGGCGGCTCGCTGCGCTCGCACCTCAACCAGCGGCGGTGTCGTCGGCGAGCCAGGCGTCGATGTCGGCGTCGGCGCGTTTGCGGACCTCGTCGGGTGCCCGGCTGGCGCGGAACGACATCCGGGCGAGCTCCGCGAGCTGCTCGTCGGAGAGGTCGTGCGCGGCTCGCATGGTGGCGTACTGACCCGCCAGCCGGGAGCCGAACAGCAGGGGGTCGTCGGCGCCGAGCGCGATGGTCGCACCGGCCGCGAGCAGGGTCGGCAGCGGCACCGAGGTGAGGTCGGAGTAGACGCCGAGCGCGACGTTGGAGACCGGGCACACCTCGAGCGCGACGCCCGCGTCGACGATCCGGGCGAGCAGGTCCGGGTCCTCGGCTGCGCGTACGCCGTGGCCGAGCCGGTCGGCGTGCAGGGCGTCGAGGCAGGTGCGGATGTGCTCGGGCCCGCGCAGCTCGCCGCCGTGCGGGGCGAGCAGGAGGCCGGCCCGCTCGGCGATCTCGAACGCGTGGGCGAAGTCGGAGGTGGACCCACGCCGCTCGTCGTTCGAGAGCCCGAACCCGACCACGCCGCGGTCGACGTACTGGCTGGCCAGGCGGGCGAGCGTGCGCGCGTCCAGCGGGTGGCGGGTGCGGTTCGCCGCGATGACCACCGCCATCCCGAGCCCGGTGCTCTCGCTGGCGTCGCGGACCGCGTCGAGCACGAGGTCGGTGAAGGCCGTGATCCCGCCGAACCGGGCGCCGTAGCCGCTCGGGTCGACCTGGATCTCCAGCCAGCGGCCGCCGTCGGCGACGTCGTCCTCGGCGGCCTCGCGCACCAGCCGGCGCACGTCGTCCTCGGTGCGCAGCACCGACCGGGCGACGTCGTACAGGCGCTGGAACCGGAACCAGCCCTTCTCGTCCGCGGCGGTCAGCTGCGGCGGCCACTCCGCGACGAGCGCGTCGGGCAGGTGGATGCCGTCGCGCTCCGCGAGCTCCAGCAGCGTCTCGTGCCGCATCGAGCCGGTGAAGTGGAGGTGCAGGTGGGCCTTCGGAAGTGAGTGAGCGTCCCGCACGCTCGCCATGTTAGGCGCGGCGTAGGTGCCGCGGCAGCGGGCGGGGTTCGGACGGGGCCCCGGGTGCCCTCTCGGCCCCAAGGCGACGGCGTACGACGTGGACGATCACGGCCGCGGTGACGGCGCCGAGCCAGCCCATCATCAGGTCGATCAGCGTGTCCGCGTAGGCGGTGGGGAGCTCGTCGGAGCGGGTGACGAACGAGACGTACTCGAACAGCTCCCACGCCAGGGCGGCGGTGATGCCGATCGCGACGGCGCGCACCAGCACCTCGGCGATCCCGGTCGCCCGGGTCGTGGTCAGCAACACGATGGCTGCCGCGAGGAACCCGGTGTCGACGAAGTGCATCCAGTCGTCGAACCACTCGATCGTGTCGTAGAGGTCGAGCCGGTTGCCGAGGACGTCGGTGAAGCAGGTGAGGGTGATCAGCAGGTCCGCCAGCCAGGGAAAGCGCGGGGTCCAGCGGAACGCGAGCCAGGCGGCCGGCAGCACGAACGCCCACAGCGGGTAGGCGATCGCCCGGGCGACCGGTGCCTTGCCCTCGAGGTTGCCCCACTCGGGATCGACGGCCACCAGGGCCAGGAAGAACAGGAGCGCCGACTTGGCGACGACGTCGAGGACGACGACGCTCGTCGGCGGCTCGTCGTACCGGGTCGACATCATCGACGTCACCTCCCGCTCCCGTCGTCCCCCGTCGTCTCCACCACCAAGGTCCCACCGGGGCGCAACCCACCGCGAGGGCCGTTGGTCCTGACCTGGGCGGACGGCCCGCGGCGGGAGCTGGGCGACGGTGGCGCTTTTGGCCCGCTTGGCCCGGGGTGCGTAGACTCCACCCTTGGTGGCTTTCCCCCCATAGTCAGTCGCGCCCTCATGACGACGTTCTTGTGGGTGCCTGGTGGGTGCACGGACCGGGAAGCCGTCGGAGGGCACTAGCTCAACTGGCAGAGCATCGGTCTCCAAAACCGAAGGTTGGGGGTTCAAGTCCCTCGTGCCCTGCAGGACCAGACGAGAACCAGACGAGAAGTTGAAGGAGTGAGCAGCGTGTCGGACTCCCACGCGGCCCAGAAGGGTCGCCAGTCCGACGCCGGCAAGCCCGGCGAGCGGCGCACCGGGCCGCTGACGTTCTACCGCCAGGTCGTCGCCGAGCTGCGCAAGGTCGTCTACCCGACCCGCGAGCAGCTGGTGACCTACTTCTTCGTCGTCATGGCCTTCGTGCTGGTGATGATCGCGATCGTCTCGCTGCTGGACCTCGGTCTCGGCAAGCTGGTCTTCGCGATCTTCACCGGCGCAGACGACGTGTGATCGACGCCGCGAGCGTCGACACCCCAGCCAACAGCAGATGATGGAGCACCACGTGTCGGAGCAGTACGACTCGGCCCCTGAGACGGGCGAGGACGTCACCACCCACGAAGAGCCCGAGGTCGCCCTCGAGCCGGCCGAGGGTGCCGAGTCGACCCCCGAGGAGGTCGAGGCTCCGGAGGTCGAGGCGATCGCGGACGACGCCGAGGTCGAGGTCGACGCCGACGCGGAGGAGCTCGACCCGCTGGAGGCCTTCCGTCGCGAGCTGATGATGAAGCCGGGCGAGTGGTTCGTCGTGCACACCTACTCCGGCATGGAGAACCGGGTGAAGCACAACCTGGAGAACCGCATCCACTCCCTCAACATGGAGGACTACATCCACGAGATCGTGGTCCCCACCGAGGAAGTCGCCGAGATCAAGAACGGCCAGCGCAAGATGGTGCGGCGCACCGTGCTGCCCGGCTACGTCCTGGTCCGGATGGACCTCACCGACGAGTCGTGGGCCGCCGTGCGGCACACCCCGTCGGTCACCGGCTTCGTCGGTCACAGCCACCAGCCGGTGCCGCTGAGCATGGACGAGGTCGAGAAGATGCTGGCCCCGTCTGCGGTCCTCGCGGCTCCCGCCGAGGCCGACGGCTCGGCCGCCGCCGGCAGCCGCGGCACCCAGACCGCCAAGCGGCCGATCGAGGTCGCCGACTTCGGTGTGGGCGACTCGGTCATGGTGGTGGACGGCCCGTTCGCCACGCTCCACGCGACGATCACCGAGATCAACGCGGAGTCGCAGCGGCTGAAGGCGCTGGTCGAGATCTTCGGCCGGGAGACCCCGGTCGAGCTGAGCTTCAGCCAGGTACAGAAGGTCTGAGGCTCGTGAGTGCCCGAGGAACGAGGGCACTCACGCCGGCCGAAGAGGTTGAGAAGCGACAAGCGGGCCCGAGCTTGCTCGGGGACGCGCGGAGCGTCTCGAAACCCGTGACTCGCCTGAGAATTTCACAGGTACGACGACAAGCCGGACAATAGGCAGGTTGCTCGAGCAACAAGTGGCAGAGGCGTACGACGTACTCCTCGTCATGACCACGAGAAGAAAGAGATAGAGGAATGCCTCCCAAGAAGAAGATCGCCGCGCTGGTCAAGGTGCAGCTGCAGGCCGGCGCCGCCACCCCGGCGCCCCCGGTCGGTACCGCCCTCGGTCCGCACGGCGTCAACATCATGGACTTCTGCAAGGCGTACAACGCCCAGACCGAGTCCATGCGCGGCAACGTCATCCCCGTCGAGATCACGATCTACGAGGACCGGTCCTTCGACTTCATCACGAAGACCCCGCCGGCCGCCGAGCTGATCAAGAAGGCCGCCGGCCTGAAGAAGGGTTCCGGCGTCCCGCACAAGGAGAAGGTCGGCAAGCTGACCAAGGACCAGGTGCGCGAGATCGCCCAGACCAAGCTCCCCGACCTCAATGCCAACGACATCGAGGCCGCGATGAAGATCGTGGAGGGCACCGCCCGCTCGATGGGCGTCACGACCGACTACTGAGCCCGATTTTTGGCATGTGGGAGAGCCGCGCTGGCTCGAACCACGACTTCCGGAAGTAGGAAAAAACTATGCAGCGCAGCAAGACCTACCGCGCGGCGGCAGAGACGTTCGACAAGGACGAGCTCTACGCCCCGCTGGCCGCGATCAAGATCGCCAAGGCCGCCAGCAAGAAGAAGTTCGACGAGACCGTCGACGTCGTGATGCGCCTCGGCGTCGACCCCCGCAAGGCGGACCAGATGGTGCGCGGCACCGTCAACCTGCCGCACGGCACCGGCAAGACCGCCCGGGTCCTCGTGTTCGCGAACGCCGACAAGGCCGACGCCGCCCGTGAGGCCGGCGCCGACATCGTCGGTGGCGACGAGCTCATCGACAAGGTGGCCGGCGGCTGGCTCGACTTCGACGCCGTCGTCGCGACGCCCGACATGATGGGCAAGGTCGGTCGCCTGGGTCGGGTCCTCGGCCCCCGCGGCCTCATGCCGAACCCGAAGACCGGCACCGTCACCCCGGACCCGGCCAAGGCCGTGACCGACATCAAGGGCGGCAAGATCGAGTTCCGCGTCGACCGTCACGCCAACCTCCACTTCATCATCGGCAAGGCCTCGTTCGACGAGACCCAGCTGGTCGAGAACTACGCGGCAGCCCTCGAGGAGGTGCTGCGGCTCAAGCCGTCCAGCTCCAAGGGCCGCTACCTCAAGAAGGTCACTGTCTCGACGACCATGGGCCCCGGCGTCCAGGTCGACCCCAACCGCGTCAAGAACGTCGCGGAAGAGGACGAGGCCACGGTCTGACCCCAGTACGACGGAAGCCCGGTCACTCTCGCGAGTGGCCGGGCTTCGTCGTACTCGGGACCTTGTCGGGGTTTCCAGGCGCTTGTCGGCCGGTGCAATGCCCAACAAGTGCAGGAATCCCCGGTCGACCGGGGATTCCTGCAGCGCGCGCGCCCCGACGTCAGGAGGTGAGCTGCTCGAGCGCAGCGAGCTCGACGCAGACCGCGACCCCGGCCATCGCGGCCTCGACCTCGGCCAGCACGGGGAAGGTCGGGGCGAGGCGGATGTTGCGGTCGTCGGGGTCGTTGCCGTGGGGGAAGGCGGAGCCGGCGGGGGTGAGCGCGATGCCGGCCTCCTTGGCGAGCTGCACGACCCGGGCGGCGGTGCCGTCGAGGACGTTGAGGTCGACGAAGTAGCCGCCGACCGGGTGGCTCCAGGTCGCGATCCCGAGGCCGTCCAGCCGGGCGCTGAGGGCGTCCTGGACAGCCGCGAACTTCGGGGCGATCAGGTCGCGGTGCTTGCGCATGTGGGCGCGGACGCCGTCGGCGTCGCCGAAGAACTCGATGTGCCGCAGCTGGTTGATCTTGTCCGGCCCGATGGAGGCGAAGGAGAGCCGCTTGAGGTACCACTCCTTGTTCTCGGGCGACGCGGCCAGCGCGGCGACGCCTGCGCCCGCGAAGGTGATCTTCGACGTCGACGCGAACATGATCGGCCGGTTGGGGTGCCCGGAGGCCGAGGCGAGGCCGAGCGCGTCGGCGCTCTTGGTCTCGACGTCGGTGAGGTGGTGGACGACGTAGGCGTTGTCCCACAGGATCCGGAAGTCGGGGGCGGCGGTCGGCATCGCCATCAGCTCGGCGGCGACCTCGGTCGAGCACACGGCGCCGGTCGGGTTGGCGTAGGTCGGCACCAGCCACATGCCCTTGACCGCCGGGTCGTCGGCGACCAGCGCCCGCACCGCCGGGACGTCCGGGCCGTCCTCGTGCATCGGCACGGTCACCATCTCGATGCCGAGCTCGGCGAGCATCGTGAAGTGGCGGTCGTAGCCGGGGACCGGGCAGACGAACTTGACGGTCTCCTCCTGCGACCACGGCCGCGGGGAGTCGGGGCCGCCGTGGGAGAGCAGCCAGCTCACGACCTGGTACATCATCGTGAGGCTGGAGTTGCCGCCCGCGACGACCCGCGCGGCGTCGACACCCAGCAGGTCGGCGAAGACCTCCCGCATCTCGGCCAGCCCGTCCAGGCCGCCGTAGTTGCGCACGTCGGTGCCGGAGCGGTCCTGGTGCCCGGTCGGCAGCCGCAGCAGGTCCTCGGACAGGTCGAGCTGGTCGGCGCCGGGCTTCCCCCGGGTGAGGTCGAGCTTGAGCCCCTTGGCCTGGAGGTCCTCGTAGTCGGCGCGCAGCGCAGTGAGGCGCGCGGCGAGCTGGTCGGCGGGCAGGGAGGTCAGCGGCGAGGAGGTCACGAGGACCATCGTGCCAGTGTCGCCAGGCGGGACCGCACCCGGATTGCCGCCGATTTTGAGTGGTACGGCGCAGCGTCGTACTGTTGCGCTCGAAACCTAAAGACCGCCGGTCGTCCGGGCTGCCTCAGCCCTGACCGAAGGTTCCGCGGAAGCGGATGGCCTGCGCAGGGGATCAGAGCATGACCAGCAGTTGCGGCTCCGTCATCACAGGGGTCGCGGCCGGTGTCCACGCCCTGAGCGTCTGCGCTCAGGGCGTTCGTCGTTCCCAGGAGTCTCCAGCCGGTGGTCATGTCCGGAAGGAGACCCATGGCGCGGGCAGACAAGCAGGCCGCCGTCGCGGAGATCACTGAGTCGTTCAGTGACGCCGCCGGTGCTGTGCTGACCGAGTACCGCGGTCTCACCGTGAAGCAGCTGCAGGACCTGCGGCGCTCCCTCGGCGAGAACGCCAACTACGCCGTGGTCAAGAACACGCTGGCCAAGATTGCCGCCAAGGAGTCGGGAATCGAGGGCTTCGACGAGCTCCTCACCGGCCCGACCGCGATCGCCTTCATCACGGGCGACGTCGTCGAGGCGGCGAAGGGTCTGCGTGACTTTGCCAAGGCCAACCCCGCCCTTGTCATCAAGGGTGGAGTTCTGGACGGCAAGGCCCTCGAGCCGGCCGAGATCGCCAAGCTGGCCGATCTCGAGTCCCGCGAGGTCCTCCTGGGCAAGCTGGCGGGCGCGATGCTCGCTTCGCTGAGCCAGGCCGTCTACCTCCTCAACGCGCCGCTCGCCCAGGCCGCCCGTCTCGCGGGTGCCCTCCAGGCGAAGGCCGCTGAGGACCCCTCGATCCTCGCAGGTGGTGCTGGTACGCCGGTCGCCGCCGAGGAGGCCCCTGCTGACGAGGCGCCCGCCGCCGAGTCCGTCGAGGCCCCCGCTGACGAGGCGCCCGCCGAGGAGGCGGCTCCTGGGG
>NZ_JACEHF010000037.1:7241-26439 GCF_014180685.1 Nocardioides pelophilus
CTCCTGAGGAGCCCGTCGCCGCGGACGACACGGCCGCCTCTGACGAGGGCGACACCGCCGAGGCCTGAGCCTCGGTCAACCACCTGAATATCCATCAAGAAGGCCCCGGCTCGACCGCATCGCGCGGCCGGCCACCAAACGGAAGGAAACGCCATCATGGCGAAGCTCACCACTGACGAGCTGCTTGACGCGTTCAAGGAGATGACCCTCATCGAGCTCTCCGAGTTCGTGAAGCAGTTCGAGGAGACCTTCGGCGTCACCGCTGCCGCTCCGGTCGCCGTTGCTGCTGCCCCCGCCGCCGGCGGTGCCGCTGCGGGCGGCGACGAGGCTGCTGCGCAGGACGAGTTCGACGTCATCCTCGAGTCCGCCGGTGACAAGAAGATCAACGTCATCAAGGAGGTCCGTGCGCTGACCTCCCTCGGTCTGAAGGAGGCGAAGGACCTCGTCGAGGCCGCGCCGAAGGCCGTGCTCGAGAAGGCCACCAAGGACGCTGCGGAGAAGGCCAAGGAGGCGCTCGAGGGCGCCGGCGCCACCGTCACCCTCAAGTGACGCTCTGACGTTCCTGCGAGAGGCGGGTCCCCGACGAGGGGGCCCGCCTCCCGTCTTTTTCCGGCCAGACCTACTCGCGGGTAGCCGAACGGGTGACACTCTGTCTCGTATTCGGACCGGACGTGACGTGCGACACCGTTTCCGCGTAACGTGCGCCTCGCGGCTGCGTTGTTCCCTCGCAGCCGCGTGTGGGTTGTGGCACTCCGGCCGGGGTGCCGGACTCCGGTTGGGCCAGCGAAGGTGAGGAAGAGGTCAGCATGGGCGTCGATGTCGCAGTGACGAACTTGTCGAAGTCGTTCGGCAAGCAGCTCATCTGGAAGGGCGTGACCCTGACCCTGCCCGCCGGCGAGATCTCAGTCATGCTCGGCCCGTCCGGCACCGGCAAGTCCGTCTTCCTGAAGGCGCTGATCGGTCTGATCAAGCCCGACGAGGGCTCGATCGTGATCGAGGGCACCGACATCGCCTCGTGCTCCGAGAAGGAGCTCTACGAGATCCGCAAGCTGTTCGGCGTGCTGTTCCAGGACGGCGCGATGTTCGGCTCGATGAACCTCTACGACAACGTGGCGTTCCCGCTGCGCGAGCACACCAAGAAGACCGAGTCCGAGATCCGTGACATCGTCATGGAGAAGATGGACCTCGTCGGTCTGCTCGGTGCCGAGTTCAAGCTCCCGGGCGAGATCTCCGGCGGTATGCGCAAGCGCGCCGGCCTGGCACGGGCCCTGGTGCTCGACCCAGAGATCCTGCTCATCGACGAGCCGGACTCCGGTCTCGACCCGGTCCGCACCTCGTTCATCAACCAGCTCTTCGTCGACCTGAACGCCCAGATCGACGCGACGTTCCTGATCGTGACGCACGACGTCAACAGCGTCCGGGTGGTGCCCGACCAGATCGGCCTGCTCTACCACAAGCACCTGGCCATGTACGGCCCCCGCGAGATGCTGCTGTCCTCCGACGAGCCGGTGGTCGCCCAGTTCCTCAACGCCCAGACGATCGGGCCGATCGGCATGTCGGAGGAGAAGGACGCCGACCAGCTCGCGGCCGAGGCGGACATCAAGCTGCCGCCGCTGCCGCCGATCCCGCTCCAGCTCGAGCCGTCGAACGGCATCCCGCGTCGGGCCCAGCGCCCGCCGGGCGAGTGGTGCCGGCTGAACGGCATCACGCCACCTCCGGGGTCGTTCACCCCCACGGCCGCAACATCGATGGGCTGAGGATCGCAGGTGTCCTCTACGGCCGCACGGGTTCTCGCGCCGGTCGGCACCGCGGGCAAGCTCTTCGCCTTCGGACTCGACGTGGCGCGGGGGCTCTTCAAGCGCCCCTTCCAGCTGCGTGAGTTCCTGCAGCAGGCGTGGTTCATCGCCTCGGTCACGATCATCCCGACCGCTCTCGTGGCCATCCCCTTCGGCGCTGTCATCGCGCTCCAGGTGGGTGGCCTGATCAAGCAGTTCGGCGCGCAGTCGTTCACCGGCTCCGCGTCCGTGCTCGCGGTCATCCAGCAGGCCGGGCCGATCGCGACCGCACTGCTGATCGCGGGTGCCGGTGGCTCGGCGATCGCCGCCGACCTGGGTGCCCGCAAGATCCGCGAAGAGCTCGACGCGATGATGGTGCTCGGCATCGACCCGATCCAGCGTCTGGTCGCACCCCGCGTGCTCGCCTGCATGCTCGTCGCCGTCTTCCTCAACGGCATGGTCAGCGTCGTCGGTGTCGCCGGCGGCTACGTCTTCAACGTGATCCTCCAGGACGGCACCCCCGGCGCCTACCTCGCGAGCTTCACCGCCCTGGCCCAGCTGCCCGACGTCTGGATCGGCATGGTCAAGGCCCTGGTGTTCGGACTCATCGCCGCGATCGTCGCCTCCTACAAGGGCATGAACGCGGCCGGTGGCCCGAAGGGCGTCGGTGACGCGGTGAACGAGTCCGTGGTCATCACGTTCCTGCTCCTGTTCGTCGTCAACTTCACTCTGAGCACGATTTACCTGCAAATCGTGCCCCCGAAGACCGGTTAGCGGGGACACGGACATGGCGAACGCGAAAGCGATCTACGAGAGGCCGCTCAAGGGCCTCGACAACCTCGGCCACGAGCTGGCGTTCTACATCCGCGTCATCCTCGCGGTGCCGCGCACCATCTCGCACTACCCGCGCGAGATCGTGCGGCTGCTGGCCGAGGTCACCCTCGGGTCCGGCGCCCTGGCCGTGATCGGCGGCACCATCGGCGTCATCCTCGGCATGACGTTCTTCACCGGTGCCCAGGTCGGCCTCTCCGGCTACGCCGCGCTCAACCAGCTCGGCACCGCAGCCTTCGCGGGCTTCGTGTCGGCCTACTTCAACACGCGTGAGATCGCGCCGCTGGTCGCGGGCATCGCCCTCGCGGCGACGGTCGGCTGCGGCTTCACCGCCCAGCTCGGCGCGATGCGGATCTCCGAGGAGGTCGACGCGCTCGAGGTGATGGCGATCCCGTCGATGCGCTTCCTCGTCGCGACCCGGGTCGTGGCCGGCCTGATCGCGATCGTCCCGCTCTACGTCGTGGGCCTGCTGTCGTCGTACGTCGCCAGCCGGCTGGTCGTGACCGGCTACTACGGGCAGTCGGCGGGCACCTACGACCATTACTTCAACCAGTTCCTCCCACCCGGCGACGTCTTGTGGTCGTTCGGGAAGGTGCTGGTCTTCTCGGTGGTCGTCATCCTGATCCACTGCTACCACGGCTACACGGCGTCCGGCGGACCTGCCGGCGTGGGTGTCGCGGTGGGCCGTGCCGTCCGGACGAGCATCGTGGCGATCAACGTGATCGACCTGTTCTTGTCCATGGCGATCTGGGGCACCACGACGACTGTCAGGTTGGCGGGGTGATGGGACGATGCTGAACAAGGCCATGGCCCAGACGAAGACGCTGGGCATCATCTTCATCGCCCTGCTGGTCTTCGGCGTGTGGCTGACCTACGCGATCTTCACCAAGAAGTTCGCCGACTACGACGAGGTCACCCTCGAGACGTCGTCGGTCGGCCTCCAGCTCCCCCTGCGTGCCGACGTCAAGATCCGCGGCGTGATCGTGGGCGAGGTGCTCGAGACCGAGGCCGGAGCCGACGGTGCGAAGGTGACGCTCGGCATCTACCCCGACCAGCGGGACTCGATCCCGGCCAACGTCACCGGGGCGATCGTGCCCAAGACGCTGTTCGGCGAGAAGTACATCTCGCTCGTCATCCCGAAGACCGGTGCCTCCGGCACCATCGAGGCCGGCGACACCATCACCAAGACCGACATGGGCACGGAGGTCGAGGAGGTCCTCAACGACCTCTACCCGCTGTTGCGCGCGGTCCAGCCCGCCGACCTCAACGCGACGCTCTCGGCGCTGGCCACTGCGCTCGAGGGCCGGGGCTCGCAGCTCGGTGAGAACCTCGAGACGGTCGACTCCTACCTCAAGCGAATCAACCCGCAGATCCCCGCGCTCGTCGAGGACCTCCGGCTGACCGCGCAGGTCTCCGACCTGTACGCCGACATCCTCCCCGAGGTCGCTCAGATCCTCGACGACACCGTCGTCACCACCGGCACCTTCGAGGAGAAGGAAGCGACGCTGAACGCCGCGCTCCGCGACATCCGAGCGTTCTCCGAGACCGCGCGCGGCTTCCTCGCCCGCAACGGAGCACTCATCGACGAGGCCAACGACCTGTCCACGATCCAGCTGGAGCTCCTGGCCCGCTACTCACCGGAGTTCCCCTGCGTGTTCAAGGCCCTGACCAACATCTCGCCGCGGATCGCGGAGTCCTTCCGGGGCTTCGAGCTGCACATCGTGCTCGAGACGCTGCCGAACCAGCCGCGCGCCTACACGGTGAACGACCGCCCGGTGTTCGGCGACACCCGTGGCCCCGAGTGCTACAACCTGCCCAACCCACCGTGGAACCAGCAGAACCCGTTCACCGACGTCCCGAACTTCAACGACGGTGTCGACGAGCCCACCGGCAAGGGCACGATGCGGGTCGCCCCCGGCTTCGAGAGCGCCGTCGGCTACCGCGGCACCCCTGACGACGTCGCCGCGCTGCGGCGCCTGCTGGCGCAGACGTACGGCGACGAGGCGGACTCCGGACTCGGCGTGATGCTCGCCGGCCCGATCGTCGCCGAGGCAGGTGATCGGTGATGCCACTGCTGGACAAGAGGACGTCGGGTGACCTGGTCCGACTGGTCATCTTCATGGTGACCACCGGCCTGGCGACCGGACTGCTCGTGATCACGATCGGCAACCTGTCGTTCGGTGCGACCAAGGAGTACAAGGCCGAGTTCGCCGACGCGACCGGCCTGGTCAGCGGCGACGACATCCGGGTCGCCGGCGTCAAGGTCGGCAACGTCCAGGACATCGAGATCTCCGACGACAACCGCGCGATCGTCACCTTCTCCGTCGATGCCGACACCCCGCTCGACGACGCCACCAACGCCACCATCCGCTTCCGCAACCTGATCGGCCAGCGCTACATCGCGCTGACCCAGGAGGGCAACGGCGGCGACGAGCTCGGCGAGGGAGACACGATCCCGATCACCCGCACCCAGCCGGCGCTCGACCTGACGGTGCTGTTCAACGGGTTCAAGCCGCTCTTCGAGGCGCTGTCGCCCGACGACATCAACAAGCTCTCCTACGAGATCGTCCAGGTGTTCCAGGGCGAGGGCAGCACCGTCGAGAGCCTGCTGGGGAGCACCGCCTCGCTGACCCAGGCCCTGGCCGACCGCGACCAGGTGATCGGCGACCTGCTCGAGAACCTCTCGTTCGTCCTCGACCACGTCGCTGACCGCGACGACCAGCTGACCGACCTGATCCGCAGCTTCCGCGACCTCGTGGGTGGCCTGAAGGAGGACCGCGAGGCGATCCTCTCCTCGCTCGACGGGATCTCCGAGCTCGCGGTCGAGACGGCCGGTCTGGTCGACGACATCCGTGAGCCGCTCGTCCGCGACATCAAGGAAGCCCGCCAGCTGGCTGAGCTCCTCGACCGCAACAAGGGAGAGATCGACCGCTTGCTCCAGGTCATGCCGATCAAGCTCAACAAGTACGGCCGCACCGGCACCTACGGCTCCTGGTTCAACTTCTACCTCTGCCACTTCAAGGCCAAGGTCCGGATCGGCGGCACGGTGCTGGCCGAACCGGTCTACGACGTCGGCGCTGCGAGGTGTGACCTCCCATGAGCATGAAGCCCTTCCGCGAGCGCAACCCGGTCGTCGTCGGTGCGGTGAGCATCGCCGCCCTGCTGCTGATGCTGGTCGCGGCGTTCCGCGCGCAGGACCTGCCCCTCATCGGCGGTGGCGACACCTACTACGCCGAGTTCTCCGAGGCCGGCGGGCTCAAGGTCAACGACGAGGTTCGGCTGGCCGGTGTCCGCATCGGCAAGGTCAACTCGCTCGAGCTCGAGGACGGCAAGGTCAAGGTCGGGTTCCAGATCAGGACCGACGCCAAGATGGGTGACGACACGCACGCGGCGATCAAGGTGAAGACGATCCTCGGGTCGATGTTCCTCGCCATCGAGCCGGCCGGCGGCGGCGAGCTGGAGGAGGGCGACACGATCCCGGTCGAGCGCACGAGCTCGCCGTACGACGTCGTGGAGGCCTTCGAGGGCCTCGCCGAGACCTCCGCCGACATCGACACCGACCAGCTGGCAGCGTCGCTGACCACACTCGCCGACCTCACCCGGAACACCCCTGAGGAGTTCCGCGCGGCGCTCGACGGTGTCTCCGCCTTGTCGCAGGTCGTGGCCGCACGCGACGACGAGATCAACTCCCTGCTCACCAACCTCGAGCGGGTGTCCAACGTGCTCGACGCGCGGGACGAGGACATCATCAGGCTGATGAGCGACGCGGACGTGTTGTTCGAGGCTCTGTTGCAGCGGCGCGACGCCATCCACGACCTCCTGGTCTCGACGGTCACCCTGAGCCAGGAGCTGACCGCGCTGGTGCGCCAGTCGCGCGCCGACCTCAAGCCGGCCCTGCGACACCTCGAGTCCGTGCTCGCCGTGATCAACAAGAACGAGGACAACTTGGACCGGTCGCTGGAGCTGATGGCCCCCTTCTACCGGATCTTCGCCAACGTCTTCGGCAACGGACCGTGGTGGGACACCTACATCCAGAACATGCCTCCGATCTCCGGACCGGGTGGTGGTATCGGATGAGTGACAAGCTGCAGCGCTTCCTGCCCCTGATCGTGATCGGCGCGCTGATCGCGGCGGCCGCCTTCTGGTTCTTCGGTTCCGGTGGCGGGACCAAGACCGTGACGGCGTACTTCCCGCGCACCGTCTCGGTCTACGAGGGCAGCGACGTCCGTGTGCTCGGCGTCCCGGTCGGCAAGGTCGAGACCGTCGACCCGGAGGGGACCCAGGTCAAGGTGGTGATGACCTACGACGAGGAGATCCAGATCCCGCAGGACGCCAAGGCCGTCATCGTCTCCCCGGCCGTCGTCGGTGACCGCTACATCCAGCTCACGCCCGCCTACGAGAGCGGCCCGGAGCTGGCGGACAACACGGTGCTCGAGGCGGACCGGACCGCGATCCCGCTCGAGCTGGACGAGATCTACGGCAGCCTCGACGAGCTGACCGTCGCCCTCGGCCCCACCGGGGCCAACGAGAACGGCGCACTGACCGACCTGCTCGAGGTGACGGCCCGGAACTTCGGTGGCCAGGGCGCCAGCTTCCGGCAGACCATCGCGGACTTCAGCGACCTGAGCGGCACCCTCGAGAACAACAAGGAGGAGCTCTTCTCCTCCGCCGAGCGGCTGCAGGCGTTCATCGAGACCCTTGCCGAGAACGACTCCACGGTCCGCGACTTCAACCAGTCCCTCGGCGACGTCTCAGAGCTCCTGTCGGAGGAGAGCGACGAGCTGACCTCTGCACTGGCGAACCTCGGTGTCGCGCTCGACGTCGTCGGGAGCTTCATCCAGGAGAACCGCGCGTCCCTGGGCCGCAACATCCGCGGGATCAACCGGGTGGCCAAGCTGCTGGTCAAGCACCGGGAGGACCTCAACACGATCCTGCGGGCCGCCCCGCTGGCCCTCAACAACCTGGGTCTCGGCTACAACCCCCAGACCGGCACGCTCGACTCCAACGCCAACATCGGCAACACGATCCACAACCTCGAGAGCGACCCTGCGCTCCTGCTGTGCGGGTTGGTCTCGGCCAACGACCCGGACGGCGAGATCTGCGACCTGATCGAGGGCCTGCCGCTGCCTCGTACGGCGCCGCTCGGTGCCGGAACGGGTTCACGGTCCGACGACGAGCCCTACGACCCCACGCTCAACGGCCTCGTGGAGGTGGACCGATGAGCCGCCGACTGCGGACGAGCGGGGCGCTCCTCGCCGGCGCACTCCTGCTGACCGGGTGTGAGTTCGACGTCTACCAGATGCCGCTCCCGGGTGGCGCTGACGTCGGCGACGACCCGATCACGGTCACGGTGGAGTTCGAGGACGTGCTCGACCTGGTGCCGAAGTCGTCGGTGAAGGTGAGCGACGTAACCGTCGGTCAGGTCAGCGACGTCGAGCTCGACGGCTACACCGCGATCGTCACGATCGAGCTCCGCAACGACACCGGGCTCCCCGACAACGCGGTGGCCCAGATCCGCCAGACCAGCCTCCTCGGCGAGAAGTTCGTCTCGCTCGAGGCGCCGGAGAGCAACCCGTCGGACGAGCCACTCGACGAGGGCGACACGATCCCGCTCGAGGACACCGGTCGCAACCCCGAGGTCGAGGAGGTGCTCGGTGCGCTGAGCCTGGTCCTCAACGGCGGGGGCGTCGCACAGCTCAAGACCATCGCCGAGGAGCTCAACCTCGCCCTCGAGGGGCGCGAGGACTCCGCCAAGTCGGTCCTGACCCAGATCGAGTCGCTGGTCTCCCAGCTCGACGACCGCAAGGGCGACATCATCGACGCCATCGAGGCGCTCAACCGGCTCGCCCTCGGCGCGCGTGAGCACCAGGACAGCATCGACCAGGCGCTCGAGGAGCTTCCGAGCGCGCTCGACTCGATCGGCCGCCAGCGCCAGGACCTGGTCCGGATGCTGCAGGGCCTCAACGAGCTCAGCGATGTCGGTGTGCAGGTCATCCAGCAGACCGAGGAGTCGACGCTCAGCACCCTGAGGAACCTGCAGCCGGTGCTCAACGAGCTCAACAACGCCGGTCAGTCGTTCGTCGACGCGCTCCACATCTTCTACAGCTTCCCGTTCGCCGACGACATCATCGGCCGGGACCCCGCCGTCGCCCGCAACCTGCACTTCGGCGACTACGTGAACCTGTCGGTCGAGCTCGACCTCAACCTCAACGAGATCTCCCAGGTCGCCTGCGTGCCGTTCAGCCTGCTGCCCGACGGCACCCCGCTCGACGAGCTGGCCGACATCCCGGACCTGTGCGCCGGTGTGCTCGACGCGCTGCAGAGCTGCGTGCGGGTCCCACCGGACGCTCAGGCGTGCGGCCAGCTGCCCGACTACCTGCTCGACGAGGTCTGCGACGCGGTCAACCTGCCGGCACTGTGCGGCCTGCTGCCGCGCAACGACGACTCCTCCGGGCAGGCCAACAACCAGGGCACGAACATCGAGGACCTCCTCGACGGCGTCGTCGGCAACCTCGGCGGGGTGCTGCCCCGCCCCGCGCCGACCCTCACCGGGGTCGACCGTGAGCTGTGGAACCAGCGCTACGACGACACCGACGCGGACCTCGCGCTGTTCCTGGCGGCTCCGGTCACCGGTCAAGAGGTGGCACCGTGATCACCCGCCGCACGAAGGTCCAGCTGCTCGTCTTCGTGATCATCACGCTGCTGGGTGTCACCTTCGTGGGCGCGCGCTACGCCAAGCTCGACCGGTTCTTCGTCGACCAGAGCTACACGGTCGTGGCGCACTACCCGGAGTCCGGCGGCATCTTCGCCGGCGGTGAAGTGACCTACCGCGGGATCGGCATCGGCCGGGTGAGCGAGCTCGAGCTCACCGACGACGGGGTCGACGTCTACCTCGAGATCGACAACGAGTGGGACGAGATCCCGGCCGACACCCTCGCGCTGGTGGGCAACCGGTCGGCGGTGGGCGAGCAGTACGTCGAGCTCCAGCCCAACGCCGACGACGAGGACGGGCCCTACCTGGAGGAGGGCTCGGAGATCACCGAGGTCGCGATCCCGATCCAGACCGAGAAGCTGCTGGGTGACATCGCGCGCACCGTCAGCAGCGTCGACCAGGAGGCCCTGCGCACCACCGTCCGCGAGCTCGGGATCGCCTTCGCCGGCACCGGCGACGACCTGCAGCGGATCATCGACACCGGCAACTCGTTCATCGAGACGGCCAACGCGAACTTCGACATCACCACCGCCCTGATCCGCGACTCCAACACCGTGCTGCAGACCCAGGTCGACTCCGGCAACTCCCTGCGCACCTTCGCCAGCGAGCTCCGCGTCTTCTCGCGGGCGATGGTCGGGGCCGACGCGGACCTGCGCCGGGTGATCGACAGCGGTTCGTTCACCGCCAACCAGCTGCGCACCTTCCTGGAGCAGAACGAGGCCGAGCTCTCCGACCTGCTCAACAACGTGGTCACCACCGGCCGGGTCGTGGTCCAGAACCTTCGCGGCGTGCAGTCCGTCCTGATCGCCTACCCGATCCTGCTCGAGGGCTCCTTCGGCGTCACCGCCAAGAACCCGCAGACGGGCCTCTACGACGCGCACATCGGCCTGATCATCACCGACACGCCGGTCTGCTACGACGGCTACGAGCGCACCGACACCCGCGCCCCGCAGAACCTCGAGGACCGTCCGATGAACCTCGAGGCGAAGTGCACCGAGCCGCCGACGAAGAGCAACCCGCGTGGCTACCAGAACCTCCCGCGGGTCAAGCCCGACCTCGACGGGCTCCCGGACGCCGGCGAGCAGATGCTGGGCTCCTTCGACCCGGAGACGGGCGAGTTCACCCGGGGAGGGGTGCAACCCTCCTTGGCACCGAGCGGTAACGTGGCGCCGCCGCCGCTCGGAGAGGACTCGTGGAAGTGGCTTTACCTCGAACCACTGCTGGACGCCCGGGAGTGACGGTTTCGCCTGCACGCCGGCGCGCGATCCTCGCGGGGCTGGTCCTGGTGATCGTCGCCTGCCTCACCACGATCGCGGTCATCGTCACCACCCGAGGAGCCGGCGACGGACTCGGCGAGCAGCTGCGCTCGCTGAAGAACGACGAGGTGCCCGCGTCCGCCGAGTCCGAGGACCGCGAGGAGCTGCTGAGCATCTCCCGTGAGTTCGCCACCCGGTTCAACACCTACGACCCCTCGATGCTCGACGACGAGGGACACCTGCCCGACTACGCGGCCGTCGAGGACCTGATGACCCCGAAGTTCGGCGCGGTGTTCACCGAGAACGTCGGGTACGCCGAGCAGACGGTCTCCCAGCTCGGGGTGGCCAGCGTCGGCACCGTCTATGCCGTCGGCGTCGCGTCGCAGGACGACGACTCCGCCGAGGTCCTGGTCGCCGGCACGATCGAGCTGTCGTACCCCTACCCCGACGAGGGCGCGGGCGGTGACGACGGGACCGAGGACGACGGCACCCCCGACGACGGCACCACCGACGACGAGGCCACCGACGACGAGGCCACCGACGACGAGCAGCGGGTCTCGACCGGAGCGCAGCGGTTCCGCTACCAGGTCTCGCTGGCGAAGATCGACGGCGAGTGGCTCGTCGACGACCTCGACGACATCGACGACGGGTTGCCGCCGTTCTCCCAGCCGGGGATCCCCGAGGAGCCGACGTCCCCGGGTGAGTCGCCCTCGACCACGCCGAGCACGCCGCCGAGCACGCAGCCGAGCACGCAGCCGTCCGAGTCGCCGGCCACCGAGCAGTCGACGGAGGAGGGGCGATGAGCGTCAGCCTCTACGACCTGCTCGACGTCGACGAGAGCGCGAGTGTCGACGAGATCCGTGCGGCGTGGAAGGCGGCGATCGCCGACCTCGATCCGACCGACCGCCGGTTCCGGGCCTACAACGACGCGGCCGGGGTGCTGCTCGACGAGGACAAGCGGGCTGCCTACGACGCCGAGCTCGCGGCCGGTCGCGAGGACGAGGCCGTCGTCGAGGCGGCTCCCGCCGAGCAGGACGAGGCGGTCGCCGTCCCAGCTACGGAAGCCGTGACGCCCGCTGAGCCGGACGAGCCAGTTGAGCCGGACGAGCCGGTTGAGCCGGACGAGCCAGTTGAGCCGACGGACGAGCCTGCGACGACGACCGGCCCGCCGGCCTGGGCGCTCCTCGCCGCCGCCGGGGTCGCGGTCGTCTCGATCGCGCTCCTGATCATCGTGCTCGTCTGGCCCGGGAGCCTGGGCGGCACGTCGCCTGCCGACAAGCAGGAGCGGGCCGAGAAGGCGGTGACCACGGCCGAGGACGCCGCGGCCGCGGCGGTCCCGGTGGTGCTGTCCTACGACTACCGCACCATCGACGAGGACTTCGCGGCCGCCGAGGACTACCTCACCGACGAGTTCGCCGCCAAGCGCACGACCCTGTTCGAGCAGGAGGCCGAGGGCGGACTCACCCTGCGGGAGCAGGTCGTCGCCGACAAGGTCGTCGTCACCGCACTGGTCTCGGGCACCGGCATCACCCGGGTGTCCGAGGACGGCAGCCGCGCCACCGTCGTGGTCTACGTCGACCAGGACAGCCAGAAGGGCAAGGCGGCGCCGCGATCGCTGCGGATGTGGGCCACGCTCAGCATGGTCGCCGACGGCGACGACTGGCTGCTCGACGACATCTGCACCGAGGACGATTGCTCCTGATCGGCCGGGCGTGCCGACGAGGCGCGCCGCCGCGACGCTTGACCTGGGCGCGGTCCGCACAGCATGATCCTGCGAAGGCCCGTCCCTGGTCTGAGAACGTCGAGATCAGAGGGTGGTTGCCGGTATTGGTTTGCGCCCTGACTTGGTGTAACGTGGCGCCTTGCGCCTGCCCTCAGATGCGCATTGGCCTGCCCGGTGGCCGATGATGTGGTGGGAGGCGCCAATCAAAGAGCGAAACCGTCGAAGGACACCTCTTGGCCGCGCGCACCTCCCCCGGTAAGCCCCGCATCTCTTTCGCAAAGATCAGTGAAACACTCGAGCTCCCGCAGCTCCTCTCGCTCCAGACCGACAGCTTCGACTGGCTCGTCGGCAACGAGGTCCACCAGGACCGCGTCGTGGCGCGCCGCGCCGCCGGCGAGGACGTCTCCGACAAGTCGGGTCTGACCGAGATCTTCGAGGAGATCTCGCCGATCGAGGACTTCTCCGAGACGATGTCGCTCTCGTTCGAGAACCCGGTCTTCTACGACCCGAAGTACACCGTCGACGAGTGCAAGGAGAAGGACCTCACCTACTCCGCTCCGCTCTACGTCTCCGCCGAGTTCACCAACAACGAGACCGGCGAGATCAAGGGCCAGACCGTCTTCATGGGTGACTTCCCGCTGATGACGCCCAAGGGCACCTTCGTCATCAATGGCACCGAGCGGGTCGTCGTCTCGCAGCTGGTCCGGTCCCCGGGCGTCTACTTCGAGCGCACCGCCGACAAGACGTCCGACAAGGACATCTACACCGCCAAGATGATCCCGAGCCGGGGCGCCTGGCTCGAGTTCGAGATCGACAAGCGCGACATGGTCGGCGTCCGCCTCGACCGCAAGCGCAAGCAGAACGTCACGGTCCTCCTCAAGGCGCTGCAGGCGATCGCCGAGGACACCGGCGAGGCCTACGACTACGAGGCGGTCATGGCCGACCTCCGTCAGTTCGAGTCGATCCAGCTGACCGAGGAGAAGGACAACACCCAGGGTCCGGACGACGCGCTGCTCGACATCTACCGCAAGCTGCGTCCCGGCGAACCGCCGACCCGCGAGGCCGCGCTCACCCTGCTGCGCAACTACTACTTCAACCCGAAGCGCTACGACCTCGCCAAGGTCGGCCGCTACAAGATCAACAAGAAGCTGGGCCAGGACCAGCCGTTCGACCAGCAGACCATGACCATCTCGGACATGGTCGCGACGATCCGCTACATCGTCGCGCTGCACGACGGCCGCACCCACCTCGAGACGCCGCAGGGCAACATCGAGATCAACTCCGACGACATCGACCACTTCGGCAACCGCCGGATGCGGACCGTCGGCGAGCTGATCCAGAACCAGCTGCGCACCGGCCTCGCCCGCATGGAGCGGGTCGTCCGCGAGCGGATGACCACCCAGGACGTCGAGGCGATCACGCCGCAGTCGCTGATCAACATCCGCCCGGTCGTCGCGGCGCTGAAGGAGTTCTTCGGAACCTCGCAGCTCTCGCAGTTCATGGACCAGACCAACCCGATCGCCGGCCTGACGCACAAGCGTCGCCTGTCTGCGCTCGGCCCGGGTGGTCTGTCCCGCGACCGCGCCGGCATGGAGGTCCGCGACGTCCACCCGTCGCACTACGGCCGGATGTGCCCGATCGAGACGCCGGAAGGCCCGAACATCGGTCTCATCGGCTCGCTCGCGTCGTACGGACGGATCAACCCGTTCGGCTTCGTCGAGACGCCGTACCGCAAGGTGAAGGCCGGCAAGGTCACCGACCAGATCGACTACCTCACGGCCGACGACGAGGACAAGTACGTCATCGCGCAGGCCAACGCCGCCCTCGACAAGAACAACAAGTTCTCCGAGGAGCGGGTGCTCGTGCGCCTGCGGCAGGGTGAGGTCTCCGAGGTCCTGGCCGAGGACGTCGACTACATGGACGTCTCGCCCCGGCAGATGGTGTCGGTCGCGACCGCGCTCATCCCGTTCCTCGAGCACGACGACGCCAACCGCGCGCTCATGGGAGCCAACATGCAGCGTCAGGCCGTTCCGCTGATCCGGAGCGACAGCCCGATCGTCGGCACCGGCATCGAGTTCCGCGCCGCGGTCGACGCGGGTGACGTGCTCGTGGCGGTCAAGGGCGGCGTCGTCCAGTCCGTCTCGGCCGAGCTGGTCGACGTGATGAACGACGACGGCACCTACCACAGCTACAAGCTGGCGAAGTTCCGCCGGTCCAACCAGGGCACCTGCATCAACCAGCGTCCGCTGGTGTCGGTCGGTGACCGCCTCGAGGTCGGCTCGCCGATCGCGGACGGCCCCTGCACCGACCAGGCCGAGATGGCGCTCGGCACCAACCTGCTCGTGGCGTTCATGCCGTGGGAGGGCCACAACTACGAGGACGCCATCATCCTCAGCCAGCGGCTGGTCCAGGAGGACGTCCTCACCTCGATCCACATCGAGGAGCACGAGGTCGACGCCCGCGACACGAAGCTCGGTCCGGAGGAGATCACCCGGGACATCCCGAACGTCTCCGAGGAGATGCTGGCCGACCTCGACGAGCGGGGCATCATCCGCATCGGCGCCGAGGTCACGACCGGCGACATCCTGGTCGGCAAGGTCACGCCCAAGGGCGAGACCGAGCTCACCCCGGAGGAGCGGCTGCTCCGCGCGATCTTCGGTGAGAAGGCGCGCGAGGTCCGCGACACCTCGATGAAGGTGCCGCACGGCGAGTCGGGCACCGTCATCGGCGTCCGGGTCTTCGGCCGCGAGGGCGGCGACGAGCTGCCGCCGGGCGTCAACCAGCTGGTGCGGGTCTACGTCGCCCAGAAGCGCAAGATCTCGGTGGGCGACAAGCTCGCCGGCCGCCACGGCAACAAGGGCGTCATCGCGAAGATCCTGCCGGTCGAGGACATGCCGTTCATGGAGGACGGCACCCCGGTCGACGTCGTGCTCAACCCGCTGGGTGTGCCGCGACGGATGAACATCGGCCAGATCCTCGAGCTCCACCTCGGTTGGCTCGGCAAGCAGGGATGGGACATCAACCTGTCCGGCGACCCCGAGAACTCCGACTGGAAGCAGCGGCTGATCTCGATCGGTGCCGACAAGGCCGAGCCGAACACCAAGGTCGCCACGCCGGTCTTCGACGGCGCCCGCGAGGACGAGATCATCGGCCTCCTGGGAGCCACGCTGACCACGCGTGACGGCGACCGGCTGATCGGCGAGAACGGCAAGGCGAGCCTGTTCGACGGGCGCTCCGGTGAGCCGTTCCCCGAGCAGGTGTCGGTGGGCTACATGTACATCCTCAAGCTCCACCACCTCGTCGACGACAAGATCCACGCTCGCTCGACCGGTCCCTACTCGATGATCACCCAGCAGCCGCTCGGCGGTAAGGCCCAGTTCGGTGGCCAGCGCTTCGGTGAGATGGAGGTCTGGGCCATGGAGGCGTACGGCGCTGCCTACGCCCTCCAGGAGCTGCTGACGATCAAGTCGGACGACGTTCCCGGCCGGGTCAAGGTCTACGAGGCGATCGTCAAGGGCGAGAACATCCCCGACTCCGGCATCCCCGAGTCGTTCAAGGTTCTCGTCAAGGAGATGCAGTCGCTCTGCCTCAACGTGGAGGTGCTGTCGCAGGACGGCACGGCCATCGAGATGCGCGACGCGGAGGAGGACGTCTTCCGTGCCGCCGAGGAGCTCGGCATCGACCTGTCCCGCCGCGAGCCCAGCTCCGTCGAAGAAGTCTGAGTGATGCCGCCGCCGGTGGTCTCGTGACAGTCGCAGAGCGACTTCCTCGACCAGCGGCGGCGGGCCTCAGTCCCCAGCCTCACCTTTTCAAGAACTAACGAAGGACAGCAGCCATCGTGCTCGACGTGAACTTCTTCGACCAACTTCAGATCGGCCTGGCCACCGCGGACGACATCCGTACGTGGAGCCACGGCGAGGTCAAGAAGCCGGAGACCATCAACTACCGCACGCTCAAGCCCGAGCGTGACGGCCTCTTCTGCGAGAAGATCTTCGGTCCCACCCGGGACTGGGAGTGCTACTGCGGCAAGTACAAGCGGGTCCGCTTCAAGGGCATCATCTGCGAGCGCTGCGGCGTCGAGGTGACCCGCTCCAAGGTGCGTCGCGAGCGGATGGGCCACATCGAGCTCGCCGCCCCGGTCACCCACATCTGGTACTTCAAGGGTGTCCCGAGCCGGCTCGGCTACCTGCTCGACCTCGCCCCGAAGGACCTCGAGAAGGTCATCTACTTCGCGGCGTACATGATCACCGCCGTCGACGAGGAGGCGCGTCACCGCGACCTCTCCTCGCTCGAGGCCAAGGTGGGCCAGCAGCGCAAGATGCTGACCGACCGCCTCGACCTGGCGATCGCCGACCGCACCAAGAAGCTCGAGGGCGACCTCGAGACCCTCGAGGCCGAGGGTGCCAAGGCCGACCAGAAGCGCAAGGTCAAGGACGGCGCCGAGCGCGAGATGGTGCAGATCCGCAAGCGCTCCGAGGGCGAGATCGCCCGCCTCGACGAGGTCTGGGACACGTTCAAGAACCTCAAGGTTCAGGACCTCATGGGTGACGAGGTGCTGTACCGCGAGATGAAGAACTGGTTCGGCAAGTACTTCGAGGGCCACATGGGCGCCACGGCGATCCAGAAGCGCCTCCAGAACTTCGACATCGAGGCCGAGGTCGAGTCGCTGCGCGACACGATCGCCAACGGCAAGGGCCAGCGCAAGGTCCGCGCACTCAAGCGGCTCAAGGTCGTCGACGCGTTCCGCAAGACCGGCAACAAGCCGGAGGGCATGGTCCTCGACGCCGTCCCGGTCATCCCGCCGGACCTGCGCCCGATGGTGCAGCTCGACGGTGGTCGGTTCGCGACCTCGGACCTGAACGACCTCTACCGTCGCGTGATCAACCGGAACAACCGGCTCAAGCGACTGCTCGACCTCGGCGCGCCCGAGATCATCGTCAACAACGAGAAGCGGATGCTGCAGGAGGCCGTCGACTCGCTGTTCGACAACGGTCGTCGCGGTCGTCCGGTCACCGGCCCGGGCAACCGGCCGCTGAAGTCGCTGTCCGACATGCTCAAGGGCAAGCAGGGTCGCTTCCGGCAGAACCTGCTCGGCAAGCGCGTCGACTACTCGGGTCGTTCGGTCATCGTCTCCGGCCCGCAGCTCAAGCTGCACCAGTGCGGTCTGCCGAAGCAGATGGCGCTCGAGCTCTTCAAGCCGTTCGTGATGAAGCGTCTGGTCGACCTGTCGCACGCTCAGAACATCAAGTCCGCCAAGCGGATGGTCGAGCGCGCCCGTCCGGTCGTGTGGGACGTCCTCGAAGAGGTCATCACCGAGCACCCGGTGCTGCTCAACCGGGCGCCCACCCTGCACCGCCTCGGCATCCAGGCCTTCGAGCCGCAGCTGATCGAGGGCAAGGCCATCCAGATCCACCCGCTCGTCTGCACCGCGTTCAACGCGGACTTCGACGGCGACCAGATGGCGGTGCACCTGCCGCTGTCGGCCGAGGCCCAGGCCGAGGCGCGGATCCTGATGCTGTCGACCAACAACATCCTGAAGCCGTCCGACGGCCGACCGGTCACGATGCCGACCCAGGACATGATCATCGGCCTGTTCTTCCTCACCACCGAGCGTCCGGGATCCGTCGGCGAGGGTCGGTCGTTCTCGTCCCCCGCCGAGGCGATCATGGCGTTCGACCGGGGCGAGATCCTGCTGCAGAGCAAGGTCCGGATCCGGTTCACCGACGCGGTCGTCGAAGGCGCCGTGCCCGGTGAGCCGATCACCCTCGAGACCACGCTGGGCCGGTCGATCTTCAACGACACCCTGCCGGGCGACTACCCCTTCGTGAACTACGAAGTCACCAAGAAGCAGCTCGGCGCGATCGTCAACGACCTCGCCGAGCGCTACGGCAAGGTCGAGGTCGCTGCGTCGCTCGACGCGCTCAAGGACGCCGGCTTCCACTGGGCGACCCGCTCCGGCGTGACGGTGTCGATCGACGACGTGATCACCCCGGGCAACAAGATCGAGATCCTCTCCGGCTACGAGGACAAGGCCGCGAAGATCCAGGTCCAGTTCGAGCGTGGTCTGATCACCGACGACGAGCGTCGCCAGGAGCTCATCGAGATCTGGACCGAGGCGAGCAAGGACGTCTCCAAGGCGATGGTGTCCGCCTTCGAGCAGTCGCCGACCAACCCGATCTACATGCAGGTCTACTCGGGTGCGTCCGGAAACATGAACCAGATCTCGCAGGTCGGGGCCATGCGTGGTCTGGTGGCCAACCCGAAGGGCGAGATCATCCCGCGGCCGATCAAGGCCAACTTCCGCGAGGGTCTGTCCGTGCTGGAGTACTTCATCTCCACCCACGGTGCCCGCAAGGGTCTGGCCGACACGGCGCTGCGGACCGCTGACTCGGGTTACCTCACCCGGCGTCTGGTCGACGTGTCGCAGGACGTCATCATCCGCGAGGACGACTGTGGCACCGAGCGCGGTCTGCCCAAGGTGATCGGCGTCCGCGGCGAGAACGGCGTCGTCACCAAGGACGAGAACGCCGAGACCGCGGCGTACGCCCGGACCTCGGCCGGCGACGTCCTCCACCCGACGACCGGCGAGGTGCTCGCCGCCGCCGGCGACGACCTGGGTGACGTGAAGATCGCCGAGCTGATCGAGGCCGGCATCGAGGAGGTCGTGGTCCGCTCCGTGCTGACCTGCGACGCCCGCACCGGCACCTGCGCGAAGTGCTACGGCCGTTCGCTCGCCACCGGCAAGCTGGTCGACATCGGAGAGGCCGTCGGCATCATCGCCGCACAGTCGATCGGTGAGCCCGGCACGCAGCTGACGATGCGGACCTTCCACACCGGTGGTGTGGCGTCGGCCGACGACATCACGCAGGGTCTGCCCCGCGTGGTCGAGCTCTTCGAGGCC
>NZ_JACEHF010000038.1 GCF_014180685.1 Nocardioides pelophilus
GACCGCGCCTCCTCCGGCGCGGCGGCCAGCTGGCCGCAGGCGCCGTCGATCTCGCGCCCGCGGGTGTCGCGCACCGTCGTCGGCACCCCACGGGCCTCGAGACGGCGGACGAACTCGCGCTCGTCGGCGGGGTCGGAGGCGGTCCACTTCGAACCGGGGGTGGGATTGAGCGGGATCAGGTTGACGTGGACCCAGCCCCAGTCGCCGTGGGCCAGGAGCACATCGGCGAGCAGGTCGGCGCGCCAGCCCTGGTCGTTGATGCCGCGCATCATGGCGTACTCGATCGAGACCCGGCGCTTGGTCTTGTCGGCATAGCTCCAGGCCGCCTCGACGGTCTCGGCCACGGAGAACCGGGTGTTGATCGGGACCAGCTCGTTGCGCAGCTCGTCGTCGGGCGCGTGCAGGCTGAGCGCGAGGGTCACCGGGATGCCCTCGTCGGCGAGCTGACGGATCCGCGGCACCAGACCCACGGTGGAGACGGTGATCCCGCGCGCGGACATGCCGAGGCCGTCGGGAGCCGGGTCGGTGAGCCGGCGTACGGCGCCGAGCACGGCGTTGTAGTTGGCCATCGGCTCGCCCATGCCCATGAACACGACGTTGGAGACCCGGCCGGGGCCGCCCGGCACCTCGTCGCGTGCGAGCGCCCGGGCGCCGGCGACCACCTGCTCCACGATCTCGGCGGTCGACATGTTGCGCTGGAGCCCGCCCTGGCCGGTGGCGCAGAACGGGCACGCCATGCCGCAGCCCGCCTGGCTGGAGACGCACATGGTCACCCGCCCGGGGTAGCGCATCAGCACCGACTCGACGAGCGCGCCGTCGAACAGCCGCCACAGGGTCTTGCGGGTGGTGCCGCGGTCCGCCTCCAGGGTGCGGAGCGGGGTCATCAGCTCCGGCAGGAGTGCGGCGACGAGCTCCTCGCGCTGGGCGGCCGGCAGGTCGGTCATCGCAGCCGGGTCGTCGACCAGGCGGGCGAAGTAGTGGGTCGACAGCTGCTTGGCGCGGAAGCCCGGCAGTCCGAGCTCGACCAGGCGGGCCTTGCGCTCGTCGGGCGCGAGGTCGGCCAGGTGCGGGGGTGGCTTCTTGCGGCCCCGCGGCTCCGCGAGGACGAGGGGCAGCCTGATGGGTTCGGCGGACTCGGACATCCCGCTCAGCCGTCGCGGTTGAGCAGGAACCAGAGGACGCCGAACGCGACGCCGACCACGACCAGGGCGGTCGCGAGCACACCGAACAGCATGTAGCGGCCGAACCCGCGGGTGTGGTGGGGCACCAGCAGGCCGATCGGCACCACCAGGGTGAGCAGCACGAACGGGAACAGCTCCTCGGCCCGCTCGAAGCCGACCAGCGCCTTCAGCACGGCCGCGTAGGTGCCCGGGACCAGGATGATGAAGACCATTCCGGTGAAGAAGCCGGCGAGGGGCACGAAGACCGGGTGGTCGCGGTGCCACCAGTCGGGGAGCCGGTTGCGCTTCCCGGCCTGCTCCTGGTCGGTCGCGACGGGAGCAGCATCGACCGCCGCGTCGCCCCACGTGGGGTCGGTCGCGGTCGGCCCGGGGGTGTCCACAGCCTGCTCCATCGCCCTCGATCGTAGCGGCCGGAGGGCGCGGGAGCGTGATCCTCGTGTCCGCCCGGACGCTAGGAGAAGACGGCGTAGTGCAGCAGCAGCCAGATCGGGGCGATCGTCGCGAGGAGCGAGTCGAGCCGGTCCATCAGGCCGCCGTGGCCGGGGATCACCTGGCTCATGTCCTTGATGCCGAGGTCGCGCTTGATGACCGACTCGCACAGGTCGCCGAGGGTCGCCATCACGACCGCGATCAGGCCGAGGCACAGGCCGACCCACCACTCGCCGTCGAGCAGGTAGACGACGAGGGCCCAGCCGACACCCAGGCACGCCAGCAGCGACCCGGCGAAGCCCTCCCACGACTTCTTGGGCGAGATCACCGGCGCCATCGGGTGCTTGCCGAAGAGCACGCCGGCGACGTAGCCCCCGATGTCGGAGGCGATCGTGACCACGATGAAGGTGATGATCCCGGCGACACCGTCGTCGTCGAGACCTCCACCGTTCAGCCCACCCTCGGCCAGCATCAGGGCGACGAAGGAGCCGAGGAACGGCAGGTAGATGAGGGTGAACACCGAGGCGGTGGCGTTCTTGACGTAGCCGTCGATCCCGCGTCGGAGCAGCCAGAGCATGACGACGAGCGCCGTGACCGCGGTCGCCGTCACCAGCGCCTCCGCCCCGGAGACGAACGCGACGACGACCATCACGACGCCGCCGATCATCAGCGGCTGCTCGGGCAGGTCGATGCCCTTGGCGAGCATCCCCTTGCGGAGCTCCCAGACAGCCACAACGACGGCCGCGGCGACGATCAGCATGAACGCCGGCTTCCAGAAGTACAGGGATGCGCCGATCGCCGACAGCAGCACCACCGCGGACGCGACCGCAGCCTTGAGGTCACGGCCGGCCCGGCCGTGGTCCTTCACGGCCGGCGGTGCGGGCGAGGGGACTTCGGCAGGCGGCGTGGCGTCGGTCATCGAGTTGTCGTCCATCGAGGATCAGACCTCGAGGAGCTCGGCTTCCTTGTGCTTCAGCAGCTCGTCGATGGCATCGGTGTGCTGCTTGGTGATGCCGTCGAGGCGCTTCTCGGCGCCGGCGACGTCGTCCTTGCCGGCCTCGCCGTCCTTCTCGAGACGCTCGAGGTTCTGCTTGGCCTTCTGGCGCACCTGGCGGACGGCGACCTTGCCGCCCTCGGCCTTCTCGCGCGCGAGCTTGATGAACTCCTTGCGGCGGTCCTCGGTCAGCTCGGGGAACACGCAGCGCAGGACCTTGCCGTCGTTGGCCGGGTTGACGCCCAGGTCGGACTCCCGGATCGCCTTCTCGACGTTCGCCATCGCGCCCATGTCGAAGGGCTGGACCAGGATGATCCGCGCCTCGGGCGCCGTGAACGACGCGAGCTGCTGGATGGGCGTGGGGGTGCCGTAGTAGTCGACCATGATCTTGCTGAACATGCTCGGCTGCACGCGGCCCGCCCGGATGGTCGCGAACTCCTCGCGGGTCGCGGCGACCGACTTGTCCATCTTGCCGTCGGCCTCGTTGAGGATGTCGTTGATCACCTGGTGCTCCTAGCTCGGGTTGGTGGGGTCAGCCGGCGCTGACCAGCGTGCCGATCTTCTCACCCTGGACGACCCGCAGGATGTTGCCCTCCGGCTCCATGCCGAAGACGACCATCGGGAGCTTGTTCTCCCCGCACAGCGCGAACGCGGTCTGGTCCATGATCCTCAGCCCCCGCATGATCGCCTCGTCGTAGGTCAGCGCGTCGTACTTGGTCGCCGTCGGGTCGAGGTGCGGGTCGGCGCTGTAGACGCCGTCGACGCCGCTCTTGGCCACGAGTACGACGTCGCACTTGCTCTCGAGCGCCCGCTGGACCGCCACCGTGTCGGTCGAGAAGTACGGCATGCCCATGCCGGCGCCGAAGATCACGACCCTCCCCTTCTCCATGTGGCGGATCGCGCGGCGCGGGATGTAGGGCTCGGCGACCTGGCCCATCGTGATCGCCGACTGCACCCGGGTGTCCTTGCCGAGCTTCTCGAGGAAGTCCTGCAGGGCCAGGCAGTTCATGACGATGCCGAGCATGCCCATGTAGTCGGCGCGGGCGCGGTCCATGCCGCGCTGTTGCAGCTCGGCACCGCGGAAGAAGTTGCCGCCGCCGATGACGACCGCGATCTGGGTGCCGGCGTCGACGACGGAGGCGATCTCCTTGGCGACCGACTGCACCACATCGGGGTCGACGCCGAGCTTGCCGCCGCCGAACACCTCGCCGGACAGCTTCAGCAACACCCGCCTGTAACCCGTCACGCAGCCGACCCTACCGGTCGGTCACTCGGCACGCTCAACGGATCCGCTGCACCCGTACGCGGTGGTTGCCGCTGTTCTTCCCGTCGATGCTGGCGTCCCGCGTCTTGGAGATGTGGTCGACCCGGTCCTCGCCGCCCTGCACCGGCTGGGACTCGATGATGGTGTCGCGCTCGTAGGCGTGCGACTTGTCGGTGTTGCGGTAGTAGCGGTAGATCGCCCAGTACGTCGCCGCGCCGCCGATCGGTCCGGCCGCGAGCAGCCAGATCGGGTTGTCGTCGCCGGCCAGCGGGAGGAGTCCGGGCACGGCCTGGGTGAGGGTGAGGATCAGCTCGATGCTCATGCGGACGCCACCAGGATCGCGCCGGCGATGCCTTCGAGGAACGTCCCGACCGTGGAGGCCGCGAGCAGCAGCTTGGGCTGCGACACCGGGATGCTGCCCATCGTCTCCCCCGTCCGAGCGTTGACCGCGATGTAGTGGAGGAGCTTGTTGCTCTCCTGCTGGTAGGAGTAGAGCCACACCGGGAGGTACATCGACACCCAGCGCGAGCCGGCGACGTCGATCTTCTCCTGCTCCCACCGCACGCCGCGGTCGAACTTGCCCAGCGAGCCGCTGACCTCCGACCTGCCGATCGAGAGCAGCTGGTCCTCGAGTACGGGCTTGACCCCTTCGACGTTGACGTCGCGCTTCTCGCTGGTGAACCCGACCAGGTAGCTCGCGTTCCACTGGACGGCGTTCTTGGTGTCGAACGGCAGGATCGTGTTGATGATGTTGTTGGTGTTGGCCGGCCCGAAGTGCGCCCGCTCCGCGGAGCCCTCGATGGTGAGGTCGTCGACGGTGAAGCTCACCTGCCGCGCGAGCTGGTAGACGTCGGCGGCGTAGTACGTGACGTTGTTGTCACCTTGCTTCTCCGTCCACCGCCGGGTCTGGACCTCGCCCTTGCCCCAGTACTGGGACTCCGCGCGGGCATCGATGACCAGGTACGGGAGATAGACGCCGAGCACGTTCTCGGGGACGAACTCCTTCTTGAACTGCCGGTGGGCGAAGAGCCGGCGCTTGGAGGCGAACTCGCGGATCCTCTCGACCGCCTCCACCTTGGTCAGCTTGAACGGCAGGACGGCGTCCGGCACGGCGCCGTTGGGGATCTGCTGGTTGACGTTGAGGGTGTGCCGGCACCAGTGGCACCGGGCGTTGAGGGCGTGCGCCGTGTCGACGACCACCTCGGCACCGCAGGCCTCGCACTTGAAGGTGAGCATGTCGGCGGCATCGGCCAGGATGTCCTTGGCGCCGCTGGCGATGACGGTGCCCTCGAGCTGGTCGATGCCCTCGCCGAGACCGAACTCCTCCTCGACGCGGGCCTCCTGCCACTCGTTGCGACAGAAGTGGCAGACGAGGTTGCCCGTCGACCCGCGGAGCGAGACATCGGTCGAGCCGCACTTCGGGCACTTGTTGAGACCGTCCTTGAGGGACTGGTTGATGGTCTCGATGCTCGGTCCGGGCTCAGGCTCGGCCTTGGCTGCCGCGAGCTCTTCCTCGAGGGAGAGCGGGGGCCCGTCGAAGGTGGGTTGTTGCGGTTCCATTGACTCCTGCGTCATCTCAGAGCCCGAGCGCCTTCGCCTTTGCCGCGTCGTAGTCGGCCTGGGTGATGAGGCCGGCGTCGAGCATCTCCTTGGCGCGCTTGAGAACCGCCATCGGATCCTCAGCTGCCGGCGCCGCGGGAGCCGCGGGAGCCGCCGGGGCTGCGGGGGCGGCTGGGGCGGCGGGAGCCACCGGCTGCTGGAGACCACCGATCCCCGCACCGCCGGCCGCCATGCCCATCCCGATCAGTCCACCCGGTCCGGCGTTCTCGCCGGCTGCCTCGAAGCCGGCCGCGACCGATGCCTGCAGGTTCGAGTTGCCGCGCGAGCCGGACAGGGCGTCGGCCCGCTGGACGTTCTTGAGCAGCTCGCGGGTGTTGGCGTCGTACTCGATCGAGATGATCGCGGTCTTGACGATCTCGAGGCCGCGGCCGGTCTTCCACTGGTAGTTCTGCTCGACCGCCGCGGACAGGGACTGCGCGAACCCGATCGAGTCCTGCTGGAGACGGGCGATCCGGTTCCCCTTGGCAGGGTCGTTGGTGTACATCGAGAACGCCGGAGCCAACGAGCCGACGACCTCGTTGAACAGCTGCTCACCGGCGGGGTTGTCGATGTCGGTGAAGTCGAAGACGCCGTGGCCGCCGATGATGCCGGCAGGGACGAAGTTGCGGATGAAGGTCAGCGGGTCGGTGATCTTGAGGGTGTAGGTGCCGCGGGTGATGGCGCCCACCTGGGTGTTCAGGAACGCGTCGTCCCAGTAGATCTCCGACTGGGTGCCGAACTTGTTGTTGGGCAGTTCCTTGAGCGCCACGAACACCGCGTTCTGCTGCGCCGAAGGGCGGCCGCCGAACTTGAACCGCTCCCAGCTCTGCTTGATGACGGAGTCGACGAGCCCGCCACCCGTGAAGACGGACTGCGACGCCGCCTCGTCGGACTTCCACTCGTAGGCACCGGGCTCTGCGGCGAAGCCGGTGAACGCTCCGTCCTCGAGCAGCACCAGGCCGTAGCCCTCGGGGACGACGAACTTCGACCCGTTGGTGATGACGCCGTCCGACGCCCGGTCGTTGCCGCCGCGCCCGGCGTTCTCACCCTTGCGCACCGCGGGGAAGATCGCCGCGGTCGGGCTCACCCCGTCCGGGACGCCGAAGAAGTCGACCCACTGGTCCGCGAGCGTGCCGCCGATGGCGCCGATGGCGGCCTGGAAGAGTCCCACTTGACGATCTCCTTCGTCTCACGCTGACAGCCCCTCGATGAGCGAGGCGCACGTCCCCGAAAACTATCCGACGGCCGGCCCCCGCAAACCCAAAACAGCGAAGGCCGGCCCCACCTTCGTGGGACCGGCCTTCGGGCTGCTGGGTGCGTCAGGCACCGACCTCGAAACGAGCGAACCGCTTCACGGTCGTGCCGGAGGCGTCGAGGACGGACTTGACCGTCTTCTTCGCCTCGGTCACCGACTCCTGCTCGAGCAGGACGATCTCGCGGAAGAAGCCACCGAGACGGCCTTCGACGATCTTGGCGACCGCGGCCTCGGGCTTGCCCTCCTCGAGCGTCTTCTTGGTGAGGACGTCCTTCTCGGCGGCGACGACGTCCGCGGGGACCTCGTCGCGGGTGAGGTACTGCGCCTTGAGCGCGGCGACCTGCATCGCCGCGCCGCGGGCAGCGGCCTCGTCGCCGTCGTACTCGACGAGCACTCCGACGGCCGGCGGCAGGTCAGCCGCCCGCTTGTGCAGGTAGACCGTGGTCGGGCCGTCGAAGTAGGCGACCTGCCCGAGCTCGATCTTCTCGCCGATGGTGATCGCGAGGTTCTCGACGACCTGGCCGACGGTGCTGTCGCCCAGCGGCAGCGCCTTGGCAGCCTCGGCGTCGGTCGCCTTTGCGGCGTCGACCGCCTCGGCGATCTTCTGCGCGGTCGCGATGAACTCGTCGTTCTTCGCGACGAAGTCGGTCTCGGACTTGAGCTCGATGAGCGCACCGCCGGCGGCGGCCACCAGGCCGGCCGAGGCCTCGCGCTCCGCGCCGCGCTTGGCCGCCTTGGCGGCGCCCTTCACGCGGAGCAGCTCGACGGCCTTGTCGAAGTCGCCGTCGGTCTCGTCGAGCGCCTTCTTGCAGTCCATCATCCCGGCCTGGGTCAGCTCACGGAGCTTCTTGACGTCGGCAGCGGTGAATGCCATGGATCCTCCCTCGGATCTACGTGGGGTGTGGTTGAGGTGACGAGGTGGTGACGCGGGCCGATCAGGCCTCGGCCGGAGCCTCGGTCTCGGCGGTCGCCTCGGTCTCCTCGACGGGGGTCTCCGTCTCGGCAGCAGCCTCAGCGGTCTCGACGGCGGGCGCCTCGTCGGCGGCGTCGGTCTTGACCTCGGCGGCCTCGGCGCCCTCAGCGGCCGCACCGGTCGCCTCGGAGGCCGGCTCGTCGGTCGCAGCGTCGCCACCGGTCGCCTCGGAGGCCGGCTCGTCGGTCGCAGCGTCGCCACCGGTCGCCTCGACGGCGACCTCGGCAGCCTCGCCGCCGAGCAGCTCGCGCTCCCACTCGGCCAGCGGCTCCTCGGCAGTGGTGGTCGCACCGTCCGTCTTGGCGCCGGACCGGGAGATGAGGCCTTCGGCGACGGCGTCAGCGACGACGCGGGTCAGCAGGCCGACCGCGCGGATGGCGTCGTCGTTGCCCGGGATCGGGAAGTCGACCAGGTCCGGGTCGCAGTTGGAGTCGAGGATCGCGATGATCGGGATGCGCAGCTTGCGCGCCTCGTCGACGGCCAGGTGCTCCTTGTTGGTGTCGACGATCCACACCGCGGACGGGGTGCGACCCATCTCGCGGATGCCACCGAGGGTCTTCTCGAGCTTGATGTGCTCCCGCTTCATCTGCAGGAGCTCCTTCTTCGTGCGACCCGAGCCGGCCACCGTCTCGAAGTCGACGTCGTCGAGCTCCTTGAGGCGGTTGATCCGCTGGCTCATCGTCTGGAAGTTGGTGAGCATGCCGCCGAGCCAACGCTGGTTGACGTAGGGCATCCCGACGCGGGTCGCCTGCTCGGCGATCGCCTCCTGGGCCTGCTTCTTGGTCCCGATGAACATGATCGTCCCGCCCTTGGCCACGGTCTCCTTGATGAAGGCGTAGCTGCGGTCGATGTAGGCCAGCGACTGCTGCAGGTCGATGATGTAGATGCCGTTGCGCTCGGTCATGATGAAGCGCTTCATCTTCGGGTTCCAGCGCCGGGTCTGGTGTCCGAAGTGGACGCCGCTCTCGAGGAGCTGGCGCATGGTCACGACAGCCATGATGGTGTCTCCTATTGGGGTTGTTTTCAGTTGGGCCTGACGCCTGCGTGCGGCCCGACCCGATCGCTCGGGACTGAGAGCCGGCACCCACGGGCGGTCGGCACTCGAGGAGAGCGCCGTCGTGGTCTGCTGACGTGCGAATTCCGGCCAGTCGCGTCAGGTCGGGCGGGCAGCCGTCGCGGACGGTCCTGGAACCGGTCCGCTCAGGGTACCCGCCGTTGCTCCTCCTCCACCAATCGCCGACCCGGCTCCAACTTGGCGCCGGGTCGGCCAGAAACTCTCCACAAGGGACCCCGCCGTGCAGGTCGTCCACAGCCGGAGACGTACGGCGTCCGCGTGGCCGGTGGTCCCCGCGACAGTGGGTCCATGCACCCGCTCATCCGCCTGTTTCGAGCGCTGCTCCCGGCCGCGCTTCTGGTCATGGTCGCTGCGGCGCCGGGAGCCGGCGACGACGACCCGGTGGGCGAGTGGCCGCTGCGGCCCGAGCCCGACGTCGTCGCGCTCTTCGACCCGCCCGCGTCGCCGTACGGGCCGGGACACCGCGGCGTGGACCTGCTCGGCCACCCGGGCCAAGCCGTGCACGCCGCCCTCGCCGGCACGGTGACCTTCGCCGGGTCCCTCGCCGGTCGCGGTGTCGTGGTCGTCAGCCACGGCGACACCCGCACGACCTACGAGCCCGTCGCCGCCCGGGTGTCGGTGGGCGCATCGGTCGCCCAGGGGGCGATCCTCGGCAGCCTTCAGGCGTTCCGTTCCCACTGCGCCCCGCGGGCGTGCCTGCACTGGGGGTGGCTGCGCGGAGAGACCTATCTCGACCCGCTCCGGCTGGTGGGCGCCGGGCCGGTCCGGTTGCTGCCGCTGTGGCGTGACCTCCCCTTCGAGACCGCTCGTCACTCGCCTCCTCGAGGACCACTCGGGCGCCACTCCCCGTCGTCGCTGCCGATGCCCTACGCCGACTGGCGCCCGCTGGCGGCTGACCCGTGACCGGGCACCTACGCGCGCGGGTGTGCCTGACGGTAGGCCTTGCGGAGCCGGTCGGTGGTGACGTGGGTGTAGCGCTGGGTGGTCGCCAGCGAGGCGTGCCCGAGCAGCTCCTGGACAGACCGCAGGTCGGCGCCGCCCTCGAGCAGGTGGGTCGCCGCCGTGTGCCGCAGGCCGTGCGGACCGAGATCGGGCGCGCCCGGCACCTCGGCGATCCGCCGGTGCACGAGCGTGCGCACCGCGCGTTGGTCGATCCGACCGCCGCGGGCACCGAGGAACAGAGCGGGACCCGAGGTCCCGTTCGCCAGCGATCCGCGGCCCCGGTGCAGCCAGGCGTCGAGGGCCGCGGCCGCCGGTTGGCCGAAGGGCACCGTGCGCTCCTTGCGGCCCTTGCCGAACACGCGGACCACGTTGCGCTCGCGGTCGACGTCGTCGACGTCGAGTCCACAGAGCTCTCCGACGCGCATGCCGGTGGCATAGAGAAGCTCGAGCATCGCGACGTCGCGCAGTCCGACCGCGCTGCCGTCGTCGGCGAGGGCGGTGGCGGCCGCGATCAGGTCACGCGCCTCGTCGATCCGGAGCACGCTCGGCAGCGTCTGGTGGGGCTTCGGTGACCCGAGCGCAGAGCCGGCGTCGGTGGGCGCCCGACCGGTGCGGGCCAGCCAGGCGGTGAAGACCCGGGCCGCGGTCGCGCGCCGCGCGAGGGTGGCGCGGGTGCGTCCCATCGTCTGCTGCTTCGCGAGCCAGCTGCGGAGGGTCCGCAGGTCGAGCTCGGCGACGTCGGTGTGCCCGAGCCGGTGCGCATGCTCCAGGAGGGCCGCGATGTCGGCGGAGTAGGCCTTGACCGTGTGGGGTGCGAGGTTGCGCTCGGAGGCGAGATGCCGCTCGTAGTCGCCGAGCACCCGCGTCAGCGGCTCCGGGAGGTCGTCCTCCGGAGCCGGCACGGGCAGTTCGGCAGACACGTGTCGAGTGTAGGAACGGCCGCACCCTTCCCACGGGAGGCGCGACCCCGGATCAGCGTGCAGCAGCGCCCAGCCGCCACCCGACACCATCGGCCTCGACGAAACCCCGCTCGTCGAGCCGCCCGAGGATCCCTCGCACCTCCTCGGCGCCGAGGCCGGCGACCCGGGCGATCGATGACAGCGGGGCACCCGCGGCCACCGGGACGGCGTCGAGCACCTGTCGCTCGCGAACCGGCAGCGCGTCGCGCGGCTCCTCGGGACCGCGCGGATCCGCCACCAGGTGCTCCCCCGCCTCTCCGACCAGCTCGAGCACGTCGTCACCACCCGTCACCAGCATCGCCACCCCGGAACGGATCAGGTGATGGATGCCGACGGAGCAGGCGCTGGTCACCGGCCCCGGGACACCCATCACCGGCCGGTTGAGACGCTGCGCCCAGTTGACGGTGTTCAGCGCACCGCTCCGGGCCGCTGCCTCGACCACCACCGTGCCGCGGGTGAGCGCCGCGATCAGCCGGTTGCGGGCGAGGAACCGGATCCGGTGCGGCGCGGCCCCCAGCGGGGCTTCCGACACCACCGCGTGCTCGCGCCCCAGATAGGTGAGCATCTCCCGGTGCGCGGCCGGGTAGACCCGGTCGGCACCGCAGGCCAGGACCGCCACGGTCGGCGAACCCGTGCTCACCGCTCCGCGGTGGCTGGCGTAGTCGATACCGAACGCTCCTCCCGAGACCGTCACCCGGCCGCCGAGACCGACGGCGGCCGCGATGTCGCCGGCCACGCGCTCGCCGTACGACGTCGACGACCGGGACCCGACCACCGCGACCGATCCGGCAAGGTCGGTCAACCGGAGCGGCCCCTTGACCCAGAGGCCCACCGGCACCCCTCCGCGCTCCTGCAGCGTCCCGGCCGTGGCCAGGTCGTCGAGCTGCGCCGGCCACTCCGGATCACCGGGGATGACGAAGCGGATGCCCTGCCGCTCCGCCTGCGCGAGCTCGCGCTCGGGGTCGACCTCGGCAAGTCGACCGGTGACGGCCGCGGAGACGTCGCTGAGGTCCGACTGCTCGCGGAGCCGCTGCAGGAGGCCACGCGGGCCGAGCTGGCCGGCAAGGTCCAACATCCGCGCCTGACCAGGCTCGCCGACCACGCTGAGGGTGACCCGGGCGAGACGCTCGTCATCGCTCATCCGGCGTGCTCCGCGACCTCGCACCCGTCATCGATCCCGCCCATCGCGTCGGGCCGCCGCCGACCGGGGCCGCCGTCGATCATCCGGAGATCGAGGGGATCGCCGTTGCGCAGGCGCAGCGCGGTGACGACCTCGGCCGGCCCCGGCCGGATGTCCCGTCCGTCGCGGACGGAGCGGAGGTCCGCGACCGTCCAAGCCAGGCGCTGCACCCGCACCGCGCCGCGGGCACTGAGCCTGCCCCGGAACGTCTCGGTGTCGATGAGACGTTGTCCCGCCGGGGCGATGCCGAACTCCCGCTTGAGCAGCTGACTGGGGATCTGGCCGTTGAGGCGCCAGCTGCGGTCGGCGAACCGGATCCGCTGCCGCTCACGCGCGGCCGCGACCCGGCGCCGCAGCACCTCGGACGTCTCGGCTGGCCGGAACTCGTCGCGTTCCGAGACCCGGGCCGGAGCGACGTGGCGGGTGATGTCGATCCGGTCGGAGATCGGCCCGGACAACCGGCGCCGGTAGTTGCGACGGACGGTCTCGAGGCAGTGGCAGTGGTTGGCGCCCGGCTCGGCGCTGTACTCCCCGCACGGACACGGGTTGGCGGCGAGGACCAGCAGGGTGCGCGCCGGCAGGGTCACCGACTCCTCCTGGCGAGCGACCGTGATGTCACCGCTCTCGAGCGGCTGCCGGAGCGCCTCGATCACGTCGAGCCGGAAGAGCGGGAACTCGTCGAGGAAGAGCACGCCCAAGTGGGCGCGGCTGATCTCGCCCGGACGCACCTGGCCCTGCCCGCCCCCGACGATGCTCGCCTTGCTGGCGTCGTGGTGGGGGGCGGAGTACGGCGGACGGGTCACCATCCCCTGCGCCGGGTCGAGGACGCCGGCCAGCGAGTGCACGGCCGTCAGCTCGAGCGACTCCTCGGCCGAGAGGTCCGGGAGGATCGTCGGCACCCGTTCGGCGATGCTGGTCTTGCCAGAGCCCTTGGGGCCGGAGAGCAGGATCGGGTGTCCGCCGGCTGCGGCGACCTCGACGGCGTACTTCACGTCGCGCAGGCCGTGCAGATCGGCGAAGTCGAGCTCGTCGAGCCGCTCCTCCCCCCGCCAGCTGAGCAGCTGGGCCCCGGATGCTGCAGCGACCGGCGGCGCGGACGGGACCTCCTCCTGGCGCAGCTGGGCGACCACCTGCGCCAGCGACCGCGCTCCGAGCACGTCGAGCCCGGGGACCATCGTCGCCTCCGGCAGCTGCGGCTCAGGAACGAACACCCGGGCGATGCCGCGCTCGGCCGCCGCCAGCACCATCGGCAGCACCCCCACCGCCGGGCGCAGGCCCCCGGACAGGGAGAGCTCGCCGATGAACGCCGTCGCGCGGAGCGCGTCGGCGGGGAGGGCGGCGTCGGCTGCGAGCACGGCGACCGCGATCGCGAGGTCGAAGTGGGTGCCCGACTTCGGGAGGTCGGCCGGCGAGAGCAGGATCGTCGTCCGCTTGGTCGTCGGCCACCGGAGCCCGCTGTTGATCACCGCCATCCGCACCCGGTCCTGCCCCTCGCGCAGGGCGGCGTCGGCGCGACCGACCACGGTCACGCCCGCCTGACCCGGCGACACGTCGGCCTGCACGTCGATGAGGTGGCCGACGGCACCGTTGAGCGCGACCGTGTGGGTGGTGGCGAACGGCATCAGTAGAGCCCTACGACGTGGTCGACGACAGCCGGCCCGCGCCGCGGTCGGAGCACGGCGACCAGGTCGACGCGGGTGCCGTCGGGCCTCACACCGCGCTCGCTGGCCCAGCGTTCGCCCAGCCGCTTGAGCCGGGCGAGCTTCTCGTCGGTGATCGCCTCGTGCGGGGTGCCGGACCGGAGGGTGGAGCGGGTCTTGACCTCGCACACGACGAGGGTCGCCCCGTCGCGGAGGACGAGATCGACCTCGCCCTCGTCGCATCGCCAGTTGCGCTCCAGCAGCACCAGCCCCTGGTCGACCAGGTGGCGAGCTGCCACGTTCTCGCCGTAGGCCCCGAGTGCCTGCCGCGCCTGCGCCGTCGTCGTCTCTGTCATGCCCGTCAGCGTGGCGGGTGGGTCGGACGATCGACCCAGGCCCGGGGCGGCGTTGTGGAGAACCGCCGCCCCGGGCGGGACTGTGGACGCCAGGTGGGCTAACCCACCAGCGAAGAGTGGCTGCAGTAGGGACGCTGCCCGAACACGTCGGCGCCGCCGACGTTCAGGCCGAGCAGGTCGAAGAGCGGCCTGAGCAGGCTGTCGTTCACCGCGGTGAGCAGCGGGTCGACGACGGAGCTCACCAGCGCCGAGAGCACGTCGGTCAGCAGCGCCGCGGTCTGGTTCGCGCTGAGGACGATCGGGATGCCGAGCAGCTTGACGGTGACCGTCGGACCGGTCTGCCAGTCGGCGTCCACCTGGGCGGTGTTGAGGCCGAGGTCACCCGAACCGAGGGGGTAGGCCTCGCCCCAGTCCGCCGGGTTGTTCGGCACCCTGATCTCGGCCGTCCGGACGGTCGACGGGTCGCCCGTGGCCGCGGTCAGCGTGACGCGGCCGCTGAGGCTGATCGACGCCAGCGCGTCGAGGCCGGGGACGGTGGCCCCGAGCACGTTGCCGGACAGGTCGACGGTGACCGAGGTGGACGCGCCGACCACGCCGCTGGTGACCTGCACGTCCTCTCCGCTCGGGTCGGCGGCCGTCTCGCTGCCGCAGATGATGTCGGTGAGCGTGCCCCGGGCCGACGCCACGTTGACCCCGATGTCAGCGGTCGCCGCCGCGGTCAGGCCCAGGACGTTCGGCAGCGACGCGAGGGTGCCGCCGACCGACAGCGCGACCTGCGCGGTGTCCGCCGTACCACCGCGCTTGCCGCAGCGCTGCCGGGCCTTCTCGATGATCGACAGGCTGGTGGTCAGGTCGGTGCCGGTCAGGGGCAGGTTCGCTGCCAGCTCCGGGATGCTGAGCGCCGACGACCCGTTGGCGACCAGGACAGTGCCGGCCAGCAGGTCGAGGGCGTTGATCGTGGCCGTCTCGGCCGCGCCGGTGCCCGGCTCTGCGCTCACCAGGTCGCCGAGGGACACCGTGAGGCCACCCAGCTGCGCGGCCACCAGGTTCAGGACGTTGACGTCGGACGTGCCGTCGGCCTGCAGCACGTTGGCGGCGGCGATCAGCAGGTCGCCGGCGTTGACGTTCGCCGCCAGCAGCTCGTCGACGGAGCCGAGGCCGAGGTCGATCGCGAGGTCCAGCAGGCTGACGTCGGCGTCGACGATTCCGTTGTAGCTCAGGACGTCGAGGTTGATGCCCCCACCGAGCACGCCCTCGAGGATCGGGTTGAGCAGCGCCGAGCTGCTGGTGTCGAGGCGGGCGGCGTACGAGCCGATGCTGAAGCAGGCGCTCTCCTCCGCCACCGCGACCGCGGAGCGCTGCACGTCGGCCGAGGTGATGCCGGTGACCCCGCCGAAGGCGAATCCCACCGAGGCGCCCGCGATCACCACGACGCCGTTCGGTGCCTGTCCCGCGCCGACCTGGACCGGGATCCCGCCTGCCTGGGGGTAGGAGCCGTCGGCAGCAACCTCGACCCAGTACGCGTCGACGTCCGGCTCGTCGCCGACGGTGTTGTCGTCGTTGTTGGCCACGCTCCAGCTCAGCTGCTCGGCCGCGGACGGCTGAGTGCTCGAGCCCGCCTCGATCTCCGCGCGGGTGCGTCCGTCGATGAGCCGGCCCATGTCGAGGGCGACGATGTCCGCCACCGCCTGCATGTCGCGCCGGGCAGTGCGCTGCACGCCCAGGTCGATCGCGAAGGCCGCGATGAAGAGCAGCACCAGGCTGACCAGGATGGCGGTCATGACCGCCACCGTGCCCCGCTCGTCCCGGGACCTCTTGCGACGCAGACCGACGCGACGCAGCGCGCCGCCGATCAACTGATCCGCACCTCGGTCGTGTAGGTGAGAGTGTCAGGCATGATGAAGCCGAATCCCAGACCCGGGACCAGGATGAAGTCCTCCTGCTGCACCGTCAGCGTCACCTGCGCACACCGCGCGGACGCCGGACCGCTGGTGCAGGCGATGTCGGGCTCGATGTCGCAGATGCCGGTGCTGCAGTCGACGCCGTAGGTCTCGGCCAGCGCGTCGTCGATCGCGGCCTCGGCCGCGTCCTCCCGGGCGACGGCACCGGTGCCGGGCGGCTGCACCGCCGCGGCGCGGGCACCCTCCGCCGCGGCTTGGCTCACGTTCTGCCGGAACGACAGCATCCACCCGAAGTTGATGATCCCGACGACCAGGATCAGGAGCGGGACGAGCACCAGGCCGAACTCCAGCGCAGCCGCTCCCCGGTCATCTCGACCGGTATCGCGACTTCCTGCTCCCCATCGCAGCGCACGACGCATGGCCCCTCCACCTTCACTCCCCCTGGGTGCTCCCTCAAGCACTCGGCCGGGCAGTCCCTCGCCCTGTTCTCGGAGACTAGCGCCGTCGAACCGCCCCGTCAGCGGTCCCGGTCGATTCCACCCGCTCGGCAACGCGCCGTAGTCCCAACGGACTAGCGAGATCACCCGACCAGGCGGGGCAGGCCGCAGGCCGGCCGCGGGACGCCGAACACGTCCGAGCCGTTGACCCGCAGGCCGAGGAGCGCCGAGACCGGGTCCAGGGCCTTGTTCACGTTCTCGACCGCGTTGGCCAGGGAGATCCCGATCCGGTTGTTGCCGTTGAGCACGGTGTCGGCCAGGTCGCCGTACAGCCATTGCCCGAGCTCACTGCCGGGGGCGGTGCTGAGGTTGATGTAGGTCGCGGGGACCAGCGGGAGCTTGACCTTCAACCGGGCAGTGCTGGAAGCGGCGAACTCGACGTCCGACGGCGCCGGGATGGAGACCGCCTCGCCGGAGTCGAGACTGGGCTCCGGATCGAAGTAGTTGCGCGGCGGGACCCGGTAGATCGTCTCGCCGGTCGCGTACCGGGGGCCCGTCGCCAGGACCGCGCCGGCCTCGACCGAGAGGTTGAGGTCGAGCGAGACGGAGGCGAGGGCACCCAGGTTCAGGCTGTTCAGGTAGGCGGCGGACAGGATGCCGTTGGTGGAGATCTCGCCTTGCAGCAGGAAGGCCACGTCGATGCTGGCCGACGTGCCCTGGGAGTTGACCCGGACCCGGATCTCCTCCGGGTCGGCGGCCGTGCCGGCTCCGCACTTCATGCCGCTGAGGGTGCCGGTCGCCGACGCCACCGTCGCCCGCACCTTGATGTTGCTCTTGTTGGTGCCGTCGGAGGTGCGTACGTCGAGCCCCGAGATCTTCTCCCCGCTGAGCTCGAGCGCCAGGTTCGTCTCCAGGTCGACCTGGGCGGTCCGCGCGGTGACGCCGCCGCCCGGGCGCCCGCAGGCCTGCTGCGGCGCCTCGATGACCGACAGCTTCACGTCGCCCTTGGAGAGCCACGGGTCGCTCCAGACGACACCGGTGTCGAGGAAGTTGTTGCCGTTCGCGACCTCGCTCGTCGCGGCCAGACCTGCCGAGCCGACCAGGTCGAGCGCGTTGATGGACCCACTGACCGTGGAACCGTCGCCGATCGTCACCAGGTCGCCCACACTCATGGTCAGGCCGGCAGTGACTCGGGCGGCGATCGTGCCCATGGTCGCAGCGGCAGCGGTGTCGCCCTGGTTGCTCAGCACCCGGGAGCTCGCCGACAGGAGTCCGGCGACCGAGATGTTGCCCTGGCTGACCAGCGCGTCGATCGTGCCGGCGCCGAGCTCGATGGCCAGCGCGTCGAGATTGACGAATGCGGTGGCGAGGCCTTGGTAGCCGATCGCCTTGAGGTTCACGCCCAGGGCGTCGCCCATCAGGCTCTCGAACACCCCGGCGAGCGCCGAGTCGCCGCTGTTGAGAGCCGCGGCGAACGATCCGAGCCGGAAGCACGCGCCCGAGGACGCGGTCGCGACGGCGGACCGGCTGACGTCTCCGCCCAGCACACCGGTGATTCCCGCGAAGGCGAACGCCACGTCGGTCGATGCCGTGACCCGGACCGCCGTCGGCACCTCCGAGCCGGAGACCGGCACGAAGAAGCCGTCCACGATCTGGCCGAGCACCGGCTCGAGGACCGGTGGCTCGTCGAGCGACCCGACGGTGCCGCCGTTGCGGGCCAGGCTCTCGGCGGCGCGGGTGGCCATCACCGGCTCGAGGCTCGACGCGGTGTCGCCGTCGAGCTCCCAGGCGAGGTCCATCGCGACGACGTCGGCAAGAGACTGCATGTCGACGCGGGCGACCCGCTGCACGCCGATGTCGACGACGAAGGCCGACATCATCAGCAGCACCGGGACCAGGATCACCGCGACGAAGACGCCGACGGCGCCACGCTCGTCGCGACTACGGGCACGCCGAAGCCGACGACCCCAGTCTCTCCCCAGACGGAGCCGGGGAAAATTGCGCTCCCGGTCCAAGTTTCGGCCCTCCCAGCCAAGCTCCACGCCGATCTATCGACGGGGGCTTCTACCGACGGTAAGGCGCGGGGTCGACCATTGCCAGGTAATGGTCCAGACGGGGCGACAGTCAGGACGAAAGGCCCTGATCACCTAGTCACTTCAGGCCTTCGGAGGCTCCATTTCGGACGTAGCGAGCTCCTCGACGTTGACGTCCTTGAACGTCAGCACCTTGACGTTCTTGGCGAACCGCGCCGGGCGGTACATGTCCCACACCCACGCGTCACTGATCGTCACCTCGAAGAAGACCTCGCCGGCCTCGGTGCGCGCCTTCACGTCGACGGAGTTGCAGAGGTAGAAACGACGGTCGGTCTCGACGACGTACTTGAAGATCTTCACGACGTCGCGGTACTCGCGGTAGAGCGTCAGCTCTTGCTCGGTCTCGTACTTCTCGAGCTCCTCGGCACTCACGACGCCGACTCTATAGCGGGACCCTCGAGACCGGCGGCGCGACGCACGTTCACGAACCGCATCCGATGGACCGGCGACGGGCCGTGCTGGTCGAGAGCTGCCGTGTGGGTCGGCGTGATGTAGCCCTTGTGGGTGCGGAAGTCGTACGCCGGCCACTCCTGGTCGAGCTCGTCCATCAGCCGGTCGCGAGTCACCTTCGCGATCACGGACGCCGCCGCGACGCAAGCGGCGACCCGGTCGCCCTTCCAGACCGCGAGGCCGGGCGCACCGAGACCGTCGACGGGGAACCCGTCGGTGAGGACGTACGACGGCGCGACGTCGAGCTTGGCGACCGCGCGCCGCAGCGCCTCGACGTTCACGACGTGCATGCCCAACCTGTCGCACTCGTCGTGCGACATCACGACGACCGACCAGGCCACCGCGCGCCGGATGATCTGCTCGTAGCAGCGCTCCCGCGCCTTGGCCGTGAGCAGCTTGGAGTCGGCGAGCCCAGGAACGATACCGGCCTTGCCCGCCGGCAGGATCGCCGCTCCGGCCACGAGCGGTCCGGCACAGGCCCCACGCCCGGCTTCGTCGACACCAGCGATCGGCTCGATCCCGTGGCGGCGCAGGGCGCGTTCGTAGCCGTAGAGGCCGGCGTCCCGTCGTACCGTCCATCCCCGCGGCAGCGTCGACATCAGCGCTGGCCGATCAGTCCTCGGCCGGGGGGTCGTCGGGAACGTCGTCGAACACGCCCGGGTTGCTCACCCACGACCAGCGGTCTCGCGGCCACACCAGGGAGAAGACCTTCCCGACCACCAGGTCGGTGTCGACCCAGGGGCTCTTCGTGCAGTTCTCGACGCCGTCGCGGCACATGTGGGCCCGCGAGTCGGCAGACGCGCCGCGGTTGTCGCCGAGGACGAACAGCTTGCCGTCCGGCACCGGTCCGACCGTCCAGTTGCACCCGAAGCCGGTGCCGGCACCGGCGCACTCGTTGCCGCGCTCGGCGATGTAGGAGGTCTCGTCGACCGGCTCGCCGTTGACGAGGATGCGACCTTCCTTGTCGCAGCACTCGATCACGTCGCCCTCGATCCCGATGACCCGCTTCACCAGGTGGCCGCCGGTCGGGTAGAGCCCGACCTTGGACAGCACGTTGGCGAGGCCGGTCGGCGCCGGCTCCTCGCCGGTCAGCCAGCCACCGGGGTCCTCGAAGACGACGACGTCGCCCCGGGACGGGTCGTTGCCGAACCAGTAGGAGACCTTCTGGACGAGGATCCGGTCGTTGCGGATCAGCCCCGGCTCCATCGACTCCGAGGGGATGTAGAACGCCTGGACGAAGAACGTCTTGATGACGATCGCGAGCACCAGCGCGATGCCGAGCAGGAGGAAGCTCTCCTGCCACACCGGAAGGTGCTTGCGCTCGCCGGAATCGCCGTCGCCGCTCTTGTGCGTCACGGGTGCAACCGCCTCCTCGCCCTCTTTCGGGGAGTCAGCCTCGGGGGCCGCGTCGATGGCCTCGGGGTCCCCGGCGGCGTCGGTCGTCACAGGTACTGACTCTAGCCAGTGCCCGATCAGGCCTCGCGGCGCTCCTTGATCTTGGCGGCCTTGCCGCGCAGGTTGCGCAGGTAGTAGAGCTTCGCCCGGCGCACGTCACCGCGGGTCACGATCTCGATCTGCTCGAAGATCGGCGAGTGGAGCGGGAAGGTCCGCTCGACACCGACGCCGAAGGAGACCTTGCGGACGGTGAAGGTGCGGCCGACGCCGCTGCCGTGGATGCGGATGACCACACCCTGGAAGATCTGGACCCGGGACCGGTTGCCCTCGACGACCTTCACGTGCACCTTGACGGTGTCACCCGCGCGGAAGGCGGGGATGTCGTCGCGCTTCGCGGCGTTGCCGAGCTCGGCGACGATGGACGGAGAGATGTTGCTCATGATGGCTCCTCGCGAGTGCACACAGGTCAACCGCGGTATGTGGGTCGTGGTCCTAGTCGCGGCGGCGCGGTGTGAGGGTTCCCCTGTGGCAGAACCTGGTCTACGCAGAAGCGTCCGCGTCGCCGACGGACAATCCTCGCACAGGACCCAGACCGGTCGGTAATCGCCAGCGGCGCCTCAGCGGCCCGGTGGCGGCTTCTGATACGGCAGTGTCTCCTGGTCCGGCGGGTCCGCCCGCGGGGGCGGTGCGGGCCGCGCGGGTGGCACCACCGGCGGCACCTGCTGCCAGGGCACACGGGGCTGGGGCGGCTGGGGTGGCGGCTGCGGCGGAGGCTGGTACGCCGGCGGTGGGGGCTGGTACGCCTGCTGCTGCGGTGGGGGCTGGTACGCCTGCTGCTGCTGTGGGTACGCCTGCGGTGGGTACGCCTGCTGGGAGTACGCCGGCGCGATCCGCCGCTTGCGCCCGGCGCCCGAGAGGAGGGCGACCAGGTAGGCCACGACCGGCAGGACCGCCGTGACGAGCGGCAGCGCGATGAAGAACCCCGCCGTCTCCTGGTCCAGGTAGAGGTCGTTCGACTGGAAGGTGACCCGGTCGCCGTACCACTGCATCTGGTCGCCGAACCCCCATGCTCGGCCGGAGAGGTCGGCGATGTAGTCGGCCTGGACCAGGTTGCCGGCGACCTCGAGTGCGACCGCCACCAGCAGCGCCAGGAACCCGAAGTGCAACGGCGGCCGCCACGCGAGACCGAACAGTCCCCAGATCGCCACCCAGCACCCGCTCGCGGCGGCCGAGAGGTAGAGCGTCGTCCAGGCGACGACCTCGCCGTCGGAGTTCTCGTCGGGCCAGCCGTACTCGTTGAGCTCCTGGATCTGGACGACCAGCGACCCCGCCGAGGCCGCACCCCACAGCACGAACAGGAGTGCGCAGATCACGGCCAGCGGTCGCAGCCGTCGACCCCCAGGGGTGCCCATGGCCTGGTTTCTACAGCAGATCCCCCTCCGGCGGTGGTGGAATCCGCGCACCCGGGCTCCCTGGGACAATGTCCCCGTGACCGACCCCGGCCCACCGCTCGACTGGGCGCCCCACACCTTCGAGCAGCGCCCCTATCGGCAGCGGGTCGCGCGGGGACCGCGGGCCGACCGGCAGGTCCGCGAGATCACGGTCGCACTCCCGCCGCTCATCGCCGACCGTGACTACCCGATCGAGCGGCCCCTGGCGGCGATGACGACCGCGAGCGCCGGCGACCTCGGGCACCTCGACCTCGTGCACGGCCGGACCCTCAAGGCCCTCAACCACCTGCAGCTGCGGGCGGAGGCTGTCGACTCCTCCAAGATCGAGAACGTCGACGCCAGCCTCGCCGACTACGGGCGCGCCCTCCTCGGCGTGGGCGCCAACGCGTCGGCGATCTCGATGGCCTCGGCCACCTCGGCGCTGACCCGGATGATCGCCGACGCCGAGTCGAGCCGCGCGATCACGCCCGAGGCCATCCTNGCCGAGTCGAGCCGCGCGATCACGCCCGAGGCCATCCTCAGGGCCCACCACGACCTGTTCCGTCGCCACCCCGACGAGGCGCACCGGGCCGGGAAGTTCCGCACCACCCAGAACTGGGTCGGTGGCAGCGACTACGCCCCCGCCAACGCGCTGCACGTCCCCCCGCCGCCGGAGACGGTCCCCGACTACCTCGACGACCTGTTCGCCTACGCCAACCGCGACGACGTACCGACCCTGGTTCAGGCGGCGATCGTCCACGCGCAGTTCGAGTCGATCCACCCCTTCATCGACGGCAACGGGCGGATCGGGCGCGCGTTGATCCACGCCGTGCTTCGCCGACGCCGCGCCTCCCGCCACCTCACCGTGCCGATCGCCTCCGCGTTGGTCGCCCACCGGGAGCGCTACTTCGGCGCCCTGAACGACTACCGCAGTGGCGCCGCGGCGCCGCTGATCGCGATGCTCGCCTCGGCGACGAGCGTGGCCACCGCGGAGTCCTGGCGTACGGCGGCGCGGCTGCGCGACCTACGGACGGAGTGGCACGAGGCGGTCGGCGGTTCACGCCCGGGAACGGCGCTGCACCGACTCCTCGACCTGCTGACGGAGGAGCCGATCGTGAACGTCGCGCTGGTGATGGAGCGCGTGGACACCTCCGAGTCCACCGCCCGCACGGCGATCACGACGCTCGTCGACGCCCGCGTGCTGTCGAAGGTCCCCCGGTCGCGCCGCGCCCCGGTCTGGCTCGCCCAGTCGGTCCTCGACGAGGTCGACGACCTCAGCCACCGGATCCAGGCCTCGAGCCGCCGCCTGCGCGACCGCTGACCCCTCTCCCCCCGGCCTCGGTCGAGGAGGTAGCCGTCGCGGTGATCGAGGAGGTCGCGCAGCGACCGTCACGAGACCCCTGTCGTCGGTGGTCGAGGAGGTCGCGCAGCTCGTCACCGTCGGTGGTCGAGGAGGTCGCGCAGCGACCGTCACGAGACCCCTGCCGTCGGTGGTCGAGGAGGTCGCGCAGCTCATCACCGTCGGTGCTCGAGGAGGTCGCGCAGCGACCGTCACGAGACCCCCGGGGCATGCCCGGGGCGCGCCAGAGCAGGTTCAGGGCGGACGTGCGGGCGCCTTGGTTTCGAGGCTCGCTGCGCTCGCACCTCAACCAGCGGCGGACGCGCGCCCGCGGTGGTCGAGGAGGTCGCGCAGCGACCGTCACGAGACCCCCGGGCATGCCCGGCGCGCGCCAGAGCAGGTTCAGGGCGGACGTGCGGGCGCCTTGGTTTCGAGGCTCGCTGCGCTCGCACCTCAACCAGCGGCGGACGCGCGCCGTCGGTGGTCGAGGAGGTCGCGCAGCGACCGTCACGAGACCCCCGGGACACGCCCGGGGCGCGCCAGAGCAGGTCCAGGGCGGACGTGCGGGCGCCTTGGTTTCGAGGCTCGCTGCGCTCGCACCTCAACCAGCGGCGGACGCGCGCTGTCCCGGTGGTCGAGGAGGTCGCGCAGCGACCGTCACGAGACCCCGTTCCCGGTGGTCGAGGAGGTCGCGCAGCGACCGTCACGAGACCCCTCTCCCGGTGGTCGAGGTGCGCTCGCACCTCAATCAGCGGCGGCGTCCGGTCAGCGGCGACGTCCTCGACCACCAGCAGGCTGGGGCGTCAACGACAGCAGGTCCGCCCCGGCAAAGCCGGGACGGACCTGCATGGGTCGAGCGTGGGTCAGATCGCGTAGCCCTCACCGTGGAGCACGAGGTCGATACCTGCGATCTCGTCCTCCTCCTTGGCGCGGAACCCGATCGTCTTCTCGATGACCGTGCCCAGGATGAAGGCGACGATGAACGAGTAGGCCATGATCGAGAACGCCGGGATGGCCTGCACCACGAGCTGCTCGAGGTTGCCGCCGGTGAAGAGGCCGGTGTCGATGGCGAAGAAGCCCAGGTAGAGCGTGCCGATGACACCCGCAACGAGGTGGATACCGACGACGTCGAGCGTGTCGTCGACACCGATCTTGTACTTGAGCTCGATTGCGAAGGCGCAGACGGCGCCGGCGACGAGGCCGAGCACGATCGCCCAGATCGGCGTCAGGTTGGCGCACGACGGGGTGATCGCGACCAGACCGGCAACGATGCCCGAGGCGGCGCCGACAGCGGTGGGCTTGCCCTCCTTGAAGTGCTCTACGACGATCCAACCGACCAGCGCGGCGGCGGGGCACACCATGGTGTTGACGAAGATCAGACCGACCTGGCCGTCAGCGATGGCCGCGCCACCGTTGAAGCCGAACCAGCCGAACCACAGGATCGCCGCACCGATGAGGACCAGCGGCACGTTGTGGGGCTGCGCCTCCTCCTTCGAGAAGCCGACCTTGCGCTTGCCGAGCACCAGCGCGAGTGCGAGCGCCGCAGCACCTGCGTTGATGTGGACCGCGGTGCCACCGGCGAAGTCGATGGTGCCGGTCGAGTAGCCGAAGGTCTCGTCGAGCTTGTTGACCCAGCCGGTGAAGTCACCGGTCGCGTCGAACGCGAAGACCCAGGAGGCGACGGGGAAGTAGACCAGAGTCGCGAAGAGCGCGGCGAAGAGCATCCAGGGCCAGAAGCGGGCACGGTCAGCGATCGCACCGGAGACCAGCGCCACGGTGATGATGGCGAAGGTGGCGCCGAAGATGGCGCTCGCCATGACCACCCCGGAGCCGTCCTCGCCGGCGAAGGCGGCCTTGGCGGCGTCCTGCAGCCCGAAGTCGGAGAACGGGTTGCCGAGCACGCGCGGGATCCAGTCGGCGTCAGAACCGTCGACGTAAGCCTGGTTGAAGCCGAACAGGATCCAGAGCACACCGACGACGCCGATGCTGCCGAAGCTGAGCATCATCATCGAGATCACGCTCTTCGACTTGACCAGGCCGCCGTAGAAGAACGCCAGGCCTGGCGTCATGAAGAGCACGAGGGCTGCCGTGATCAGCAACCACAGAACTGCAATGTCCATGGAAATAGACTCCTCGGGAGGTACGGGGCCTGCCTCGACCCACAGTCGGCCACCGTCGTTGCTGGCCACACGATGGCTCGAATACTCGCGACGGGTCGTTTCACCTCACGACCTAACGTGTTTCGCCGGTGTTACAGGTTTTTCAGCCTGTTCTCAGGCTCCGGCGCGCCGCGGCTTGGTCAGCACGACCGCTCCGGGCGGGGCGGGGACGTCGCTGCGGAGCCGGAACCCGGCCTTCTTGTACATCTTCAGGTTGCGCTCGCTGCCGGCGCCGGTGAAGAGGACGTACGACGTCGCGGCCTCCGCTGCGACGGCCTGGATGTGCTCCAACAACCGCCGCCCGAGGCCCTCGCCCTGGAGGTCGGGCGCGACCATGATCCGCCCGATGTCCCAGGCATCACCCTCGAGCCGGCCGCGTACGGCGCCGACCAGCCGCCCTGCGCGGCGGACGACGTAGGTGTCCCACTCCCCCAGCCAGTCCCGGACGTCGGCGAGCGACTCGTGCAACGCAGGGATCTCGACGCCGGGGTTGGCGAGCGCCTCCTGCACCCAGCAGGCACGCTGCAGGGTCAGCAGCTCCGGAGCATCGCCGGGGACGGCGCGCGCGATCGGAGTGCCGTCGTCGAGGGTCGAGGGGGCGAGCAGGTCGGGGCGGCGCTCCGCCGTACGACGTCGGGCCTGCTCGTGACGCCAGCGGGCGATCGCGCCGTGGTCGCCGGACCGCAGCACCGCGGGGACCTCGCGACCGTTCCAGACCGGGGGTTTGGTGTAGACGGGGTACTCCAGCAGGCCGCCGCTGTCGCCCGCGTGGGACTCCTCGACCAGTGACTCCGGGTTGCCCATGAAGCCCGGGATCAGCCGCACCACGGCCTCGATGATCGCCAGCGCGGCCACCTCGCCGCCGTTGAGCACGTAGTCGCCGAGCGAGATCTCCTCGACCCGCGCGATCTCCCGAGCATGCTCGATCACCCGCTGGTCGATGCCCTCGTAGCGGCCGCACGCGAAGACCAGCCGCGGCCGGGCAGACAGCTCCTCGGCCTTGCGCTGGTCGAAGCGTGCGCCCGACGGCGTGGTGAAGACGATGGTGTCGTGCTCGCCGATCGCGAGCGCCTCGAAGGCCTCGCCCCACGGCTCGGGCTTCATCACCATGCCGGCGCCGCCGCCGTACGGGGTGTCGTCGGTGGTGTGGTGGCGGTCGTGGGTGAACGAGCGGAGGTCGTGCACGGCGACGTCGAGAAGTCCCTTGGCTCGGGCCTTGCCGGGCAGTGAGAGCTCCAGCGGAGCCAGGTAGTCCGGGAAGATCGACAGGACGTCGATCTTCACGACTCGTCCTCGAACGGACTGACCAGCCCTGGCCGGTCGGCGATCACCACCCGGCCGCCGGCGGCGGCG
>NZ_JACEHF010000039.1:0-22539 GCF_014180685.1 Nocardioides pelophilus
CAACCTTGCCCCAGCTCGTGGACCCGCTCCTGCGTCGCGGGGGCCACGAGTCGGCTAGAGCGGGATGTTGCCGTGCTTCTTGGGCGGCAGGACCTCGCGCTTGGTCTTCAGCAGCCGCAGCGCGCGGACGACCTCGACGCGGGTCTCGTGGGGCATGATCACGGCGTCGATGTAGCCACGCTCGGCGGCGATGTAGGGGTTGGCCAGCGTGGTCTCGTACTCGTCGATCAGCTCGGCACGCTTGGCCTCGACGTCGCCGCCCTCGGCCTCGACGGCGGCGAGGGTGCGGCGGTGGATGATGTTGGCCGCGCCCTGCGACCCCATCACCGCGATCTGGCCGGTCGGCCACGACAGGTTGAGGTCGGCGCCCAGGTGCTTGGAGCCCATCACGTCGTAGGCGCCGCCGTAGGCCTTGCGGGTGATGATCGTGACCAGCGGGACGGTGGCCTCGGCGTAGGCGTAGATCAGCTTCGCGCCGCGGCGGATGATGCCGTTCCACTCCTGGTCGGTGCCGGGCAGGAACCCCGGCACGTCGACGAAGGTCAGCACGGGGACGTTGAACGCGTCGCAGGTGCGCACGAACCGCGCGGCCTTCTCCGAGGCGTCGATGTCGAGGGTGCCGGCGAACTGCATCGGCTGGTTGGCGACGACGCCGACCGAGCGGCCCTCGACCCGGCCGAAGCCGACGATGATGTTCGGCGCGAACAGCGGCTGCACCTCGAGGAACTCGGCGTCGTCGAGCACCGTGGTGATCACGTCGTGCATGTCGTAGGGCTGGTTCGGGCTGTCCGGGATCAGCGTGTCCAGCGCGAGGTCCTCCTCGGAGAACGACACGTCGGCGACCTCGTCGTACGACGGCGGCTCGTCCATGTTGTTCTGGGGGAGGTAGGAGATCAGCGCCTTGACGTACTCGAGCGCGTCCTCCTCGTCGGCCGCCATGTAGTGGGCGTTGCCGGACTTGGTGTTGTGGGTGCGCGCGCCGCCGAGGTCCTCCATCGAGACGTCCTCGCCGGTCACGGTCTTGATGACGTCGGGACCGGTGATGAACATCGCCGAGGTCTGGTCGACCATCACGGTGAAGTCGGTGACCGCGGGGGAGTAGACGTGACCGCCCGCGCAGTTGCCCATGATCAGGCTGATCTGCGGGATCACGCCCGACGCGTGCACGTTGCGCCGGAAGATCTCGCCGTAGAGACCGAGCGAGACGACGCCCTCCTGGATCCGGGCGCCGGCACCCTCGTTGATGCCGATGATCGGGCAACCGGTCTTCATCGCGAGGTCCATGACCTTGGTGATCTTCTCGCCGTAGACCTCGCCCAGGGAGCCGCCGAAGATCGTGAAGTCCTGGCTGAACACGCACACCTGACGACCGTCGATGGTGCCGTAGCCGGTGATCACGCCGTCGCCGTACGGCCGGTTCTTCTCCAGGCCGAACGCGACCGAGCGGTGTCGGGCGAGCTCGTCGAGCTCGACGAAGGAGCCCTCGTCGAAGAGCATCTCGATCCGCTCGCGGGCGGTCTGTCGCCCCTTGGCGTGCTGCTTCTCGATGGCCTTCTCGCCAGCCGCGTGCACAGCCTCGTCGAGGCGCAGCTGGAGGTCGGCCAGCTTGCCGGCCGTCGTGTGGATGTCCGGCAGATCGGGGGTGCTGGTGGGTTCGGCAGTCACGGTTCTTGGCCTCCTTGGACTTCGAGTGGAAGGGTAGTGGTCGTGACCGGTGACTCGGACCTGCGCCCACCCCTCGACGAGCACGTGCTGGCCGAAGAGCTCGCGCTGACTCCCGATCTGACGCTCGAGCTGCTCGCGGAGAGCCCCTCGACCAACCAGGTCGCGGGCGACCGTGCGCGGGACGGCGCGCCGGACGGCCTGCTGGTCGTCGCGGACCACCAGACCGCGGGCCGGGGCCGCCTCGACCGCACGTGGGAGACGCCGCCCGGCGCGGCCGTCACCTTCTCCCTGCTGCTGCGGCCCACCGTGCCGGCGTCCTCCTGGCCTTGGTTGCCGCTGCTGACCGGCCACACGGTCGCGAAGGCGCTCGCGTCCTTCGGCTACGACGCGCGGGTGAAGTGGCCCAACGACGTGCTGATCGACGGGCGCAAGGTCGCCGGGATCCTGGTCGAGCGGGTCGAGACCGACAGCGGCCCGGCGGCGGTCGTCGGGGTCGGCATCAACGTGTTGACGGAGGCCGAGGAGCTGCCGGTCCCGACGGCGACGTCGCTGGCGGTCGCCCACGCGGACCTGACGCCGACCCGCGAGGGCGTGCTGCTCGGCGTGGCGGCGGCCGTGCGTGAGGGGTACGACGCCTGGCAGGCGGGCGGCTCGGAAGCCGCGGCGCGGCTCGCGTCGTCGTACGTCGCCGCCTGCGCGACCGTCGGCCAGGACGTGCGCGTCGACCTCCCGGGCGGTACGACGCTCACCGGCCGGGCCGTGGACGTCGACCTCGACGGCCGGCTGGTGGTCGAGACCGCGGACGGGGTCGAGAAGGTCGGAGCGGGGGACGTCGTGCACGTCGTTCCCGAATGACCGCTGCGGTGGGATGATCCTCTCGTGGCCATCTCTCAGAAGCTGCTCAACCCCGACGAGAAGCTGATCATCTCGTGCCGTCAGCACCCCAAGGCGCTGTTCGGCCCGATCCTCGCGGCGGTCCTCTTCCTCGCCGTCGGCGTGGCCGTTCAGGTCCTGCTCGGCGACGAGGGCGACGCGGCGACGTGGGTCGTGCGCATCGTGTGGGTGCTCTGCGCGCTCGCGATCCTCTGGTTCACGGTCCGGCCGTTCCTCGACTGGCTCACGACCGTCCACGGGGTGACCGACCGCCGGCTGATCACCCGCCAGGGCATCCTCACCCGCAAGGGCCACGACATCCCGCTGGCGCGGATCAGCGACATCCAGATGGAGATCAACCTGATCGACCGTCCGTTCGGGTGCGGGAGCCTGGTGATCACCGACGCCTCCACCTTCGGCGAGGTGCGGCTCAACGACATCCCGCACGTCGAGGCGACCCAGCGCCAGATCAACGAGCTGCTGCACGGGATCCACGGCGGCGCCGCCACCCGGCGTGCCGACGAAGGTGTCTGAGGAGCCGCTCGCCGGCGGCGACGACGACGCGCGAGCCCTCCTCGGGCAGGAGCCGACGCTCACGGCGGCCGAGGTCGCCGCACGTGCCGGCATGCCCCTTCCGCAGGCCCGGCGGTTGTGGCGCACCCTCGGCTTCCCCGAGCGCGGCGACGAGCGGGCGTACAACGAGGACGACGTCGCGGCGATGGCGGCGGTCGCCGAGTTCATCGCGACCGGCCTGATCGACTTCGACCTGGCGCTGAACGTGGTGCGCGGCGCCGGCCTGAGCATGGCGCGGCTCGCCGACTGGGAGGTCGGTGCGCTCATCCAGCGCATCGAGGAGGCCTTCGTCGAGGGCGGGGGAGACGCGCCCACGCCGACCGAGGCGGCCGACTGGGCCCTCGAGAAGTACGGCGCGCAGTTCGAGGTGGTGCTCCTCTACGCCTGGCGCCGCCACCTCGCCGCTGCGGTGGCGCGTCTCGAGTCGACCCGCGCGATCGACGCCGACCCCCACACCACCGCCCTGACCGTCGGCTTCGCCGACATCGTGAGCTTCACCGCGCTCTCCAACGAGCTCAGCCGGGAGAAGATCGGCGACCTGGTCGAGGTCTTCGAGGCCCGGTGCGGCGACGTGATCGCCTCCAACGGCGGCCGGCTGATCAAGAGCATGGGTGACGCCGTGCTGTTCGTGAACGCCGATGCCCTCGCGGCCTTTGCGACCGCCGAGGGGATCATCAACGTGGTCGGACGCGACAAGCGGATGCCCGACGTCCGGATCGGGCTGGCGACCGGCTCGGTCGTGATGCGGCTCGGCGACGTCTTCGGCCCTCCCGTCAACCTCGCCGCCCGGCTGACCGCGGTGGCGCGGCGCAACCGGGTGATCGTCGACCACGAGACCGCCGGCCTCCTGCCGACGGACCAGGTCGAGACCCGCCCGCTGCCGGCACGGCCGATGCGCGGGTTCGGCGTGATGGAGCCGCTCACGGCCCGGCGGGTGTGACCGGCTCCGGGAGAAAACCCAGGGCCAATTGCAAAATTTCGGCCGAAGCCCCCACGCGGGAGCGCGCTGATTCCTACCTTGAGCAAGTGTTCGAGGTCCAGGACGTGCGGGTCGACCCCTCGAGTCGTCGCGCGTGGCGGGCCGGCGAGGAGATCCGCCTGTCCCGCAAGGAGTTCGACCTCGTGCACGCGCTCATCGCCCGCGCCGGCTCGGTCGTGACCCGCGACGAGCTCATGCGGGACGTCTGGAACGCCACCTTCTGGACGTCGTCGAAGACGATCGACGTGCACCTCGGGTGGGTGCGCCGCAAGCTCGGTGACGACACCCGCCACCCGACCCTGATCACCACGGTCCGCGGGCAGGGCCTCCGGTTCGAGACGGAGAAGGCAGCAGCCTCCTAGCGAGAGCGGGCGATCGGCCTCTCGATAGGGTGCGGGCGTGCCCGACGCCGCTCCTCGCATCGCCGTCATCGGAGGCGGCCAGCTGGCCCGGATGATGGCCCAGCCGGCCATCGCGCTCGGCGTGCCGCTCCGGCTCCTGGCCGAGGCGGAAGGCGTGTCCGCGGCGCAGGTGATCCCCGACCACCTGGTGGGCGACTACCGCGACCTCGCCACCCTGCAGCAGGTCACGGAGGGCTGCGCCGTGGTCACCTTCGACCACGAGCACGTGCCGACCGAGCACCTCCACGCGCTCGAGGACGCCGGCGTCGCCTGTCGCCCGGGCCCCGAGGCGCTGGTGCACGCGCAGGACAAGGTCGTCATGCGCGAGGCGATGGCCCGCCTCGGCGCTCCCCAACCGCGCTGGGGCGTGGTCGCCTCGGAGGCGGACGTCGAGGCGTTCGGCTTCCCGTGCGTCCTCAAGGTGAGCCGCGGCGGCTACGACGGCAAGGGCGTCTGGGTGGTCCGCACGGCCGACGACGCTGCCGAGCCGTTGGCGGCCGCCGAGCGCTCGGGGGTGCGGTTGCTCGCCGAGGAGCTGGTCGACTTCCGGCGCGAGCTGGCTGCGGTCGTCGCCCGGTCGCCGAGCGGCCAGGCTGCGGCGTACCCCGTCGTCGCCACCACCCAGCTCGACGGCATCTGCCACGAGGTGATCGCCCCCGCGCCCGACCTCGACCCCGCCCTGGCCGGCGAGGCCCAGCAGCTGGCGCTCCGCGTCGCGGGCGAGCTCGAGGTCACCGGGATCCTCGCGGTCGAGCTGTTCGAGGCGGTCGACGCGGCCGGCCGGCCGGAGATCCTGGTCAACGAGCTCGCGATGCGCCCCCACAACACGGGCCACTGGTCGCAGGACGGCGCGGTCACCTCCCAGTTCGAGAACCACCTCCGCGCGGTGCTCGACCTCCCGCTCGGCTCGCCCGCGCCGCGGGCGCCGTGGACGGTCATGGTCAACATCCTCGGGTCGCCGCGCCCCGAGGTCGGCCACCTGTACGACGGCTACCCCCACGCCCTCGCCCGCGACCCCCGGCTCCGGGTGCACCTGTACGGCAAGGAGCTGCGTCCCGGCCGCAAGGTCGGCCACGTGAACGCCTACGGCGACGACCTCGAGGACGTGCTCGAGCGGGCGCGCCACGCCGCGGGCTGGTTCCGCGGGGATCTGGGCAACGAGAGCGACTGACGTCCCACTACGCTCGTGCGGGTGAGCGCACGCGTAGGCATCGTGATGGGGTCGGACTCCGACTGGCCGGTGATGCAGGCCGCCGCGGAGGCGGTGGCGGAGTTCGGCATCGCCTACGAGGCCGACGTGGTGTCCGCGCACCGGATGCCCGAGGAGATGCTCGACTACGGCCGGACCGCCGCGGACCGCGGCCTGTCGGTGATCATCGCGGGCGCCGGGGGAGCGGCGCACCTGCCCGGGATGCTCGCGTCCGTGACGCCGCTCCCGGTGATCGGCGTGCCGGTCCCGCTCAAGTACCTCGACGGCATGGACTCCCTGCTGTCGATCGTGCAGATGCCGGCCGGGGTGCCCGTGGCCACGGTCGCGGTCGGCGGTGCGCGCAACGCCGGCCTGCTCGCGGTCCGGATCCTCGGCGCCACCGACCCCGCGCTGCAGAAGCGGATGAGCGCGTTCCAGGCCGACCTCAAGGCGGCCGCGCAGGCCAAGGGCGGCGTCGTCCGCGGCGCCGGGCTACCCCCGGTGATCGAGTAGCGCGGGAAGTTCGGCGTCCGCCGACGCGTTGGGTCGGCATGACCGAACCGTGGAAGGACCAGTCCGTCATCGACCGGATGCTCGACGAGTCGACGACCTGGGCGGTGGTCGGGCTGAGCGGCAACCCGTGGCGGTCGGCGTACTCCGTCGCGCAGGACCTCCAGGAGCGCGGCAAGCGGATCGTCCCCATCCACCCGAGCGCCGACGGCGAGCTCACCGTGCTGGGTGAGCTGGCCTACCCGACCCTGGCGGACGTGCCGTTCCCGATCGACGTGGTCGACGTGTTTCGCCGGTCCGAGGCGGCCGGCGAGTTCGCCGACCAGGCGGTCGCCGTCGGTGCCGGAGGCGTGTGGTTCCAGCTGGGCGTCGTCGACCTGGCCGCGTTCCGGCGTACGGCTGGGGCAGGCGTGCCGATGGTGATGGACGTCTGCCCGTCGCAGCAGTGGTTCCACCGCCAGCGCAAGGGTGCGTGAGGTCGCTCACAAGCGCCGCTCGTGGGGCGCTCCGGGTTCGCCGGAAGATAGTAGGACTCCCTAGTATCTCAGGTGTGAGCATGAGCCCGAACCCCGCGTTCCCGTACTACGGCCTCTCCGAGGAGCACCAGGCGATCCGGGAGGCGGTCCGCGACATCTGCGACGCGAAGGTCGCACCGTTCGCGACCGCCGTCGACGAGGAGGCTCGCTACCCCCAGGAGGCCCACGACGCGCTGCAGGCCGCGGACTTCCACGCACCGCACGTCCCGGAGCAGTACGGCGGCGCCGGGGCCGACGCGCTGGCCACGGTGATCGTGATCGAGGAGATCGCCCGCGCGTGCGTGTCGTCGTCGCTGATCCCGGCCGTCAACAAGCTCGGGTCGCTGCCGGTGATGATCGGTGGCTCCGAGGAGCTCAAGGCCAAGTACCTCGGCGCGCTCGCCCGCGGCGAGGGCGGCTTCTCCTACTGCCTCTCCGAGCCCGACGCCGGCTCGGACGCCGCCAACCAGCACACCCGGGCCGTGCGCGACGGCGACACCTACGTGCTCAACGGCGTGAAGCGGTGGATCACCAACGCCGGGGTCTCGGAGTTCTACACCGTCCTCGCGACCACCGACCCCGACGAGCGCTCCCGCGGCATCTCGGCCTTCGTGGTCGAGAAGTCCGACGAGGGCGTCTCCTTCGGCGCGCCGGAGAAGAAGCTCGGCATCAAGGGCAGCCCGACCCGCGAGGTCTACCTCGACAACGTGCGGATCCCGGCGGACCGGCTGATCGGCGAGGAGGGGAAGGGCTTCGAGTACGCCATGAGGACCCTCGACCACACCCGGATCACCATCGCCGCGCAGGCCGTCGGGGTCGCCCAGGGCGCGCTCGACTACGCCTTGGACTACGCGAAGGAGCGCCAGCAGTTCGGCCGCCCGATCGCCGACAACCAGGGCCTGCAGTTCCTGCTCGCCGACATGGGCATGAAGGTCGAGGCCGCGCGTCAGCTGACGTACGCCGCCGCCGGCCGGTCCGAGCGGGGCGACGACGACCTGACCTTCTTCGGCGCGGCGGCGAAGTGCTTCGCCTCCGACGTCGCGATGCAGGTCACGACCGACGCGGTGCAGGTGCTCGGCGGCTACGGCTACACCCGCGACTACCCCGTCGAGCGGATGATGCGCGACGCCAAGATCACCCAGATCTACGAGGGCACCAACCAGGTGCAGCGGATCGTGATGGCCCGCCAGCTGCTCGCCGGGATCCAGTCCGAGATCTGACTTCCCGGGCGCTCAGCTGCTGCCGAGCCGGGTCGTGGCGTCGAGCTCGGCCTGGGTCCCCAGCACGATGAGCACCGAGCCGGACGGCACCACGAGGTCGCCCGGTGGATTGGGCTCGAAGGACTGCCCGGGACGCCGGACCGCGAGCAGCAGTGCACCGGTCCGCGTGCGGAGGTCCAGCTCCTCGATCGTCACTCCGTCGACGGGAGAGCCCGCGCCGACGTGGATCTCCTTGATCCGGAAGTCGAGCTCGTCGTCGTGCATCACGACATCGAGGAACTCGGCGCGAGGCGCCGGTGCGGGCTCGGGCGATGATCACCAGGTCGGAGCGGATGGCGCGGGCGGAGAGCGTGGCGTAGACGGTGTCGGCGTCGGCGTCGGTGTCGAGCGTCGCGATGAGCGCCCGGGCGCGGTCGATCCCGGCGGCGCGCAGCACCGCGTCGTCGGTGACGTCGCCGCACAGGTGGGCCGTGCCCGGGTCGAGCTCGGCGAGCCGCTCCGGGTCCTCGTCGACGATCACCACTCGGTGACCGGTCGCGACCAGGTGGTCCGCCGCTGCGCGGCCGACCCTTCCGCAGCCGCAGACGATCACGTGGCCGCTCATCCGATCGATGGTCCTGTCCATGTGGCGCCTTTCGAGGTACGCGCGGATCGAGCTGCGGCTGCGGGTCAGTCGGCGCCGAACGACCCGAGCGTGGCGCGCACCAGCCGCGCGATCTCCTGGTCCTCGCGGGCGGTGACGACCACCGTCCGGGCCTCTGCTCCGGGCGCGCTCACGTCGGCGTCGCCCGTGGCGGTCGCGTTGCGGCCCTCGTCGACGGCCACACCGAGGAAGCCGAGCCGGGAGCCGGCCTCCGCCCTGACCCGCGGCGCGTGCTCGCCGATCCCGCCGGTGAAGACGAGCAGGTCCAGCCCGCCGGCAGCGGCCGCCATCGCGGCCACGTGGCGGACGAGGGAGTGGACGAATACGTCGAGCGCCAGCTGGCAGGCGGCGTCGCCGCGGTCCGCGCCGGCGACCACGTCGCGGAAGTCGCCCGAGGTCCCCGACAGCCCGCGCAGCCCGGACCGGTGCTCGATGGCCTCGCTCAGCTCGGCGACCTCGACGCCGCCGTGGTCGAGCAGCCAGGTGACCAGGCCGGGGTCCAGCGACCCGGAGCGGGTCGCCATCACCAGGCCGTCGACCGGGGTGAAGCCCATCGTGGTGTCGACCGAGCGCCCGTCGCGCACCGCGCAGAGCGACGCACCGGCCCCGAGGTGACAGGTGACGATGCGCAGGTCCTCCGGTCGCGCGCCCACCAGCTCGGCGCCGCGCCGAGCGGCGGCGGCGTGGGAGAGGCCGTGGAAGCCGTAGCGGCGCAGGCCCCAGCGCTCGTTCCAGGCCGCGGGCAGCGCATAGGTCCGGGCGGCGGGCGACAGGGTCCGGTGGAACCCGGTGTCGAAGGCCGCGACGGCCGGCACGTCCGGGAGCAGGGTCGCCACCTCCGTGATCCCGGCGATCGCGCGCGGTTGGTGCAGGGGGGCCAGGTCGCTGAGCGCGTCGAGCCGGCGTACGGCGTCGTCGTCGAGCACGAGCGCCGCGTCACCGTCGGGCCCGCCGTGCACCACCCGGTGCCCCACCGCGTCGACCTGCCCGCACGAGCCCAGGAACTCGCCGATCGGCTCGACGTGCCCCGCGCCCTCCCACTGGTCGACGGTCCTCGCGTGCTCGGTGCCGTGGGGGGTGACCAGCGCCAGCTTGAGGCTCGACGAGCCGGCGTTGACGACGAGGACCCGCGCCGGTGCGTCAGGCCCGGTCATCCGGGGGCGTCCACTGCCAGTCGCGGATCTCGGGGAGGTCCTCGCCGTGGGTCCGCACATAGCTGGTGTGGGCGAGCAGCCGGTTGCGCAGCTCCTCCCGCGGGTGCGTCGAGAGGCCACTGAGCCGGGGCACCCGGTCGATGACGTCGATCGCGAGGTTGAACCGGTCGAGCTGGTTGAGGACGGCCATGTCGAACGGGGTGGTCGTCGTGCCCTCCTCCTTGTAGCCGCGCACGTGGATGTTGGAGTGGTTGGTACGGCGGTAGGTGAGCCGGTGGATCAGCCACGGGTAGCCGTGGTAGGCGAAGATCACCGGACGGTCGCGCGTGAACAGCGCGTCGAACTCGGCGTCGCTGAGCCCGTGCGGGTGCTCGCGGTCGTCCTGGAGCCGCATCAGGTCGACCACGTTGACGAACCGGATCGCGAGGTCGGGGAAGTAGTCGCGCAGCATCTCGGCCGCCGCGAGCGCCTCCATCGTCGGGACGTCCCCGGCGCACGCGAGCACCACGTCGGGCTCGCGGCCCTGGTCGGTGCTCGCCCACGGCCACACCCCGATGCCCTTGGCGCAGTGGGTCTCCGCCTCGGCGGCCGACAGGTACTGCAGCGCGGGCTGCTTGCCGGCGACGATCACGTTGACGTACTGCGTGCTGCGCAGGCAGTGGTCGGCGACCGACAGCAGGCAGTTCGCGTCCGGTGGCAGGTAGACGCGGATGACGTCGGACTTCTTGTTGACCACGTGGTCGATGAAGCCCGGGTCCTGGTGGCTGAAGCCGTTGTGGTCCTGGCGCCACACGTGGGAGGTCAGCAGGTAGTTCAGGCTCGCGACGGGACGCCGCCACGGGATGTCGTTGGTGACCTTGAGCCACTTCGCGTGCTGGTTGAACATCGAGTCGACCACGTGCACGAACGCCTCGTAGCACGAGAACAAGCCGTGCCGACCGGTCAGCAGGTAGCCCTCCAGCCAGCCCTGGCACGTGTGCTCCGACAGGATCTCCATCACCCGGCCGTCCGGGGCGAGGTGGTCGTCACCCGGCTCGCGCTCGGCCGCCCAGGTCCGGTCGGTCACCTCCAGCACGTCCTGGAGCCGGTTGGAGTTGTTCTCGTCCGGGGAGAACAGCCGGAAGGTGTCCATGTTCGCGGCCATCACGTCGCGCAACCAGCGCCCCAGCACCCGGGTCGACTCGACCGCGCCGGTGCCCGGATGGTCGACCGTCACCGCGTGCGCTCGGTAGTCCGGCAGGTCCAGGTCGTCGCGGAGCAGACCACCGTTCGCGTGCGGGGTCGCGCTCATCCGCAGGTCGCCGGCGGGGTGCAGCGCGGCGATCTCGGCGACGGGGGCGCCGCGGTCGTCGAAGAGCTCGTCGGGTCGATAGCTCAGCAGCCAGTCGGTGAGGACCGCGCGGTGCTCGTCGTTCTCACGCGCGTCGGCGAACGGCACCTGGTGGGACCGCCACGACCCCTCGACCTGGTGACCGTCGAGCTCGCGCGGCCCGGTCCACCCCTTGGGCGAGCGCAGCACGATCATCGGCCACTTCGGTCGGCTGGTCAGCCCGCCGGAACGCGCCGAGGCCTGGATCTCGGCGATCGTGTCGAGGCACGAGTCGAGGGCGCCGGCGAGCTGTTCGTGCATGTCGGCCGGGTCGCTCCCGGAGACCACGATCGGTGCGTGCCCGTAGCCGCGCAGCAGCGAGAGCAGCTCGCTCTCGGGGATCCGGGCGAGCACCGTCGGGTTGGCGATCTTGTAGCCGTTGAGGTGGAGGATCGGCAGCACCGCCCCGTCGCGGCGCGGGTCGACGAACTTGTTGGAGTGCCAGCTGGTGGCCAGTGGACCGGTCTCGGCCTCGCCGTCGCCGACGATCGCGGCGACCACCAGGTCGGGGTTGTCGAAGGCTGCGCCGTACGCATGGCTGAGGGAGTAGCCGAGCTCGCCGCCCTCGTGGATCGATCCGGGCGTCTCCGGCGCGACGTGGCTCGGCACGCCGCCGGGGAACGAGAACTGGGTGAACAGCCGCTTCATGCCGGTGGCGTCGCGGCTGATGTGCGGGTAGGTGTCGGTGTAGCTGCCTTCCAGCCAGGCGCTGGCCAGCAGCCCCGGACCGCCGTGCCCGGGACCGATGACGTACATCATCGAGAGGTCGCGCTCCATGATCGCGCGGTTGAGGTGGGCGTAGATGAAGTTCAGCCCCGGGGTGGTGCCCCAGTGCCCGAGCAGGCGGGGCTTGATGTGCTCGCGCAGCAACGGCTCCCGCAGGAGCGGGTTGTCCATCAGGTAGATCTGGCCGACGCTGAGATAGTTCGCCGCGCGCCACCACGCGTCCAGGGCCCGATACGCCTCGGTCATGAGCTCGTCCTCCCGATCAGATCCCCCGGGTGCCCACCCTGACATCGTCGGCCAAGTCCGACCAGTGGCCGCCGGTGTTCGTCGCGGCCGACCGGCGCCCCTAAGGTCGGCCCGGTGAAGCGAACGTTCTCGATCCAGCGCCGCCTGGCCCGGCTCTCGCTCGACCCGGTCCCGGACCCGTCGGCGCTGCTGCCCGGGCACGCTGTCCCGGTCGCCGGCAAGCGGATCCTGGTCACCGGCGCCTCCTCCGGCGTCGGCCGGGCCGCCGCCGTCCGGCTCGCGGTGGAGGGCGCGACCGTGCTCGCCGTCGCCCGTCGCGCCGACGAGCTCGATGCCCTGACGACCGAGATAGCGGGCAGGGGCGGCACGGCGTACGCGCTGCCGTGCGACCTGACCGACAACGACGCCCTCGATGCGCTCACCGACGAGGTGCTCGACCGGTTCGGCGGGGTCGACGTGCTGGTCAACAACGCGGGCCACTCGATCCGACGGTCGGCGGCCGACACCGCCGAGCGCCCGTCCGACCACGACCGGCTGATGCGGCTCAACTACCACGCTCCGGTCCGGCTGACGCTCAACCTATTGGAGTCGATGCGCGCGCAGGGCGGCGGCCAGGTCATCAACTCCTCGACCTGGGGCGTGCCCGGTGGCTTGATGCCGATGTTCACGGCGTACCACGCGTCGAAGGCCGCCCTCGCCGCGTTCGCGCGCAGCCTGCAGGCGGAGGAGCGCGAGCACGGCATCGTCGTCACCTCGCTGCACTTCCCGCTGATGCGCACGCCGATGATCGCTCCGACCAAGCGGTACGACGACCGAGCGGCCCTCGAGCCGGACGACGCGGCGCGGTGGGTGGTGCACGCCGTGCGGCACCGGCCGGCGGAGATGACCCCGGCGTACGCCTCGCTGCTCGACGCCATCCAGCTGGTCTCGCCGAGACTCGCCGAGCGCCTGGTCACGGCCGCGCGCCCGTAGGCTGGTCCGGAGGGACCTGCGTGACCCCTGCGCGGCCAGCAGCGTTGGGATGGCAGAGGTCCACAGGAGGGCAGCACCATCACCCAGATCGACGAAGCGCTGACGCCGGAGCCCGGCGTCGAGCGGCAGCGCGTGCGACGCAGTCGCCCGCAGGAGAAGAAGGAGCCGCCCAAGCGGCTCGCGATCGTCGGCTACGGCTTGATCCTGGCCGGCGTCGCCGTGCTGGCATGGGTGGCCTGGCAGTTCTGGGGCACCAACTGGGTCTCGGACCGGCGCCAGGAAGAGGTGGCTGCCGAGCTCGAGGAAGGGTGGGCCGACGGCAGCGACTCGGTGCGCACCGACTTCGGCCGGGCGACCGCGATCCTGCACGTGCCGCGGTGGGGCGACGACTACGCGGTGCCCGTGCTCGAGGGCTCCTCCGACGAGGTGCTGGCAGCCGGCATCGGCCACATGGAGGACACGGCCGACGCGGGGGAGGTCGGCAACTACGTCCTCGCGGGTCACCGGGTGACCCACGGCGAGCCGTTCGCCGCGTTCCCCGAGCTCCAGGACGGCGACCTGGTCTTCGTCGAGACCAGGACGGCGACCTACACCTACGAGCTGGACTTCGACGGCACCGACCTCGAGGTCCCGTTCACCGACGACTGGGTGCTCTCGCCGTTCCCGGAGAACCCCGACGGCGGGGTGCAGCCGCCGAACGACGTCGGCCGCCACCTGATCACGCTCGTCAGCTGTGCGGAGATCTTCCACACCGAGCTGCGCTCGGTCGTCTTCGGCCACCTGGTCGCGACGGAGGAGATCGAGCGCTGAGCGTGACACGCAGCCGGCTGCAACTCGTTCCCCGGGACCCGTCCTCCCCGATAGGGTGATCTTCAACGATCTTCCGAAGGGGAGCTTGAACATGGGGATTCTCGGCCGCGTCACGGCCGCGCTCGTGACTGCTGTTGCACTGTCGTCCGCGTCCGTCGGCGCGGCCGACGCGGCGCCGACGGCGACCGACCCGTACTCCGCGACGATCACCACGCGGACCGTCGTCACCACGCCGTCGCCGATCCGGGTCGAGACCCGGGTCGACATCAAGGTCCGGGTGACCGCCAACAGCCCGAACCGGCCGACGGGCAAGGTGACGCTCAGGCTCAGCCCCGCCCCGAACGGCGCGGGCCAGGCGCGCTCTGTCGCCGCCGGCCCGGCCGACTGGAGCCGGACCATCGACTACGACGGCGGCGTCGAGCGGGTCACCGGCCCGGCCTTCCCCAAGACGGGCGACTGGCTGGTGACCGCCGTGTTCACGCCGGACGACGCGGAGTTCCGCGGCTCGCGGGACGCCTGGGCGTTCGAGGTCATCGCCGGGGACGACGGCGACGACGACGGTGACGACGGCGGTGACGACGACAACGGCGGGCTGCTGCCCGACACCGGCGGTCCGGCGCTGCTGTGGCTGCTGCTGGGCCTCGCGCTCGTCGGTGGCGGCATCGCCGCGGTCGTGATCACCCGGCGCCGGCGTACCTCGGTCGCCACCACGGGGTGATCAGGCGGGCCGGCCCGACCGGGGCCGGTGGCGCGGGCGGTGTTCCGCATGGCTAAGATTCCAAAAAATTTCGCTCATCCCACGGTGACCTACTCCGCACTCGGACGTTGTCTGGATGAACAAAGGGGCAAATATGCGCGTATCGGGTCTCATCGCCGGTGCCATTCTCGGGGCCGTGGCGCTCGTTGGCGTGCCTGCACATTCGTCGGCAGCGCCTGATCCCTACTCGCCGTCGATCGAGACCGAGTGCCAGCTCACCGTTCCCGCGAGGATCGAGCCGGGCAAGCGGGTCGTCCTCCGGGTGTCGGTCGCTGCGAACAGCCCGACGCAGCCCCGCGGCGAGCTGCAGCTCCGGATCGAGCGCGACGACACCAGCGAGACCGTCTGGACCAGGACCGTCAAGTACAACGGCGGCGAGAAGCGGGTCGTCGGCCCGGTCCTGCCGAAGGATCGCGACTACACCGCGTTCGCGCGCTTCATCCCGCGCACCGACGCCTTCCAGCGCTGCACCGACCTCGCTCCGTTCGCCGTGGAGGAAGCCCGGGCGGGCAACCCCGACGACAACGACAACGACGGTCCGGGTGGACTGCTGCCCGACACCGGTGGCCCCGCCCTGCTGTGGCTGCTGCTCGGGCTCGGCCTGGTCGGCGGCGGCACCGCAACCGTGGTCTACAACCGGCGGCGGACCGCTCCGGTCCCGGCCTGACCTCGACCGATGCCGTCGCTGCGCTGCCCCTGCGACGTCACGATCCGTGGCGAGGACGACGACGAGCTCGTCGAGAAGGTGCAGGAGCACCTTGCGGCTGAGCACCCCGGACGGGAGTACTCCCGCGAGGAGATCCTGTTCATGGCGCTCTAGCGGTCGAGCGTGTCGCCGCTTGTCGGTGTCTCGCCGGCGGCGCCACGCTGCCGACCGCTAGAGCGGGTAGATCCGCGGCAGGTCCGACGCCTTCCCGGTGAACTCCGGCGCGCGCTTCTCCAGGAACGCTGCCACGCCCTCCTTGCCGTCGCCGAGCGAGGTGTAGAACATCGCCAGCGAGTCGGACAGGTGCGCCTCGAGCGGGTGGGTGGCCGCGCTGTTGCGGTAGAGCATCTGCTTGGCCAGGCCCAGCGCCACCGGTGAACGGTCGACCGCGAACGACCGCGCCAGGTCGAGCGCGGCCGGCAGCAGGTCGTCCGGTTCGTGCAGGCTGCGCACCAGGCGCCCCGCGAGAGCCTGCTCCGCGGTGAGGATGTCGGCGGAGTAGACCCACTCCAGTGCCTGCTGGATGCCGACGATCCGGGGGAGGAACCAGGTCGAGCACGCCTCCGGGACGATGCCGAGCCGCCCGAACACGAAGCCGATCCGAGCCTTCGTGGAGGCCAGCCGGATGTCCATCGCGAGCGTCATCGTGGCGCCGATCCCCACGGCGGCGCCGTTGATGGCGCCGATCACCGGCTTCGGCAGCGCGTGGATCGCCAGGGTGACCTTGCCGCCGGTGTCGCGGATCCCGTCGGCGTACGGCGGCTCGTCGTACTGCTGCCGGAACTCCTCGGGCGTCGGAGCCAGCGACTCGTCGAGCCCGAACACGTTGCCCTCGGCGGACAGGTCCATGCCGGCGCAGAACGCCCGCCCGGCCCCGGTCACCACGATCGCGCGCACGGCGTCGTCGCGGGCGTCGGTGAGGAACACCTGCTCGAGCTCGCGGGCCATGGTGAGGTCGAAGGCGTTGAGCGCGTCCGGCCGGTCGAGCGTGAGGACGGCGATGCCGTCCTCGTCGACGGTCCAGTCGAGGGTCTCGTAGGTCACTGGCCTGCCACTCCTGACGTGGTGCACTGCTGCTTGGTGATGTCGTCGGTGCGATCCTCGATGATCGCGTCGAACAGCGGGCCACCGCGGTCGGTGTCCAGCGTGTTGGCGGAGCCGTCGGTGACCGGCATGGTGCAGGTCAACCCGTCGTCGCCGACCTTGCTGATCGCCAGCGCCCACCGGCCGATGTCGATCGGGCCGGTGCCTTCGCCGAACCCGAAGAAGTCCGGCACGGCGCTGTTGAGCCGCCACCAGCGCACGGGGTTGACGACCGACCACGGCGAGAGCACCTTCCGGCCGATCGCAGCGACCACCTCGCGCTGCCGGCCGACCCGGTCGAGGTCGCCGAGCGTGGTCGCACGGGTGCGGGCGTAGGCCAGCGCGACCTCGCCGTCGGCCTCCTGGCAGCCCTTCTTCACGTCGAGGCCGGCCTTGGGGTCCTTGATCTTCTCCTTGGGGCAGATCTCGATGCCGCCGACGGCGTCGACCACGCCGGCCACGCCACCGAGCCCGATCTCGACGTACTCGTCGATCCGGATCCCGGTCTGGCTCTCCAGGGCCTTGACCAGGGCGGTCGGGTCGCCCGGGTCGTAGTAGCCGTTGATCTTGCGGCCGTCGACGATCCAGTCGCGCGGGAAGGACAGCAGCACGTCCGGGCCGGAGCCGGTGTGGAGCATCAGGATGGTGTCGGCGAGGGAGCTCTCGGGGTTGCCGGTGTTGAACTTCTTCCGCTCCTCCTCCGAGAGGCCGGCGCGCGAGTCGCTGCCGACCATGAGGTACGTCGTGCCGGGCTGGTCGCCGGGTCGGTCACCGTCGGGCTCGAACGCGATCTTGTCGACCTGGGTCCAGGTGAAGAGCGGCACGGCGACGACGTAGACGACCCAGAGCAGGACCAGCGCGAGGACCAGGACGATCCAGGTGCGCGGGCGGGACCAGATGCCGCGCCCGCCGGAGCCGCGGCCCGGGGGCTGCTGCGGCGGCGGCTGGTAGGGCGGGGGAGACGCCGGCCGTGCGGGCTCCGGGCGACGCTGCGGGGCCTGCGGGGCCTGTGGGGGCGCCTGCGGAGGCGGGGCCTGCGGAGGCTGGGCCTGCCGGGGCTGGGTGGGCAGCTTGCGGGTCGGCTCCGGCTGGTGCGACGGGGGCGGGGACCCCGCCGGCCGGTCGCCGTACATCCAGTCGAAGTCGCGGTTGTCGCCGCCGGCACCAGCCGGGGGGCCTCCTGGACGCTCTGCCATGAGGCACGACGCTACCGTCCTGCTGCGACCGGCTCGTGCGAGGCCGCCCGGATCTAGGACTCAGCTCGGCGCCGGGCCACCTCGGACAGCACGGCCGCAACGGCGTCGACGGCGGCGGGGTGCGGCGGGGCGCCGTACGTCGTCACCTGGATCCGGCGCGCCGCGCCCGGCACCCGGCGGCGTACGACGTCGGGGTTGCGGTGCGCGCGCAGCGCGAGGCCGGGCAGCACGGTGACGCCGAGCCCGCTCGCCACCAGCGACTGGACCGCGACGTAGTCGTCGCTCGCGAACGCGATCTCGGGCGTGAACCCGGCCGCGTCGCACAGGGCCAGCAGCTCCCGGCGGCAACGCTCGCAGCCCGTCACCCAGCGGGTATCGGCGAACCGGCCGAGGTCGACCGGACCGTCCCCGAGGTCGAGGCCGCGCGGCGCGACGAGGTAGAGCGGGTCCTCGTGGACGGTCACGGAGCCGACCCCGCCGGGCTCGGCCTGGTCGGGGTAGGCGAACGTCAGGGCCAGGTCGACGGTGCCGGCCCGCAGCATCGCGGCCGCCTCGGGGGGCTCGGCCTCGGTCAGGTCGAGCGCGAGGCCGGGGTGGCGCTCGCGGAGCAGCACGACCGCGGCCGGGACCAGGGTGGCGGCGGCCGACGGGAAGGCGGCCAGCCGGATCTGGCCGGCCTGGAGACTGGTCGACGCGGTGAGCTCGGCCTCGGCGCGGGCCAGCAGGGCGAGGACCTCCTCGCCGCGCTGCGCCAGTCGCTCGCCGTCGGGCGTCAGCCGGAGGCCGCGGCCGACCCGCTGGAGCAGCACGCTCCCGGTCTCGGCCTCGAGCCGGCGCAGGTGGTGGGAGATCGTCGGCTGCCCGTAGTGGAGCTGCTCGGCCGCGGCCGAGACGGTGCCGGTGCGGTGCAGGGCGACGAGCGCCTCGAGGCGGCGTACGTCGATCACGGGGTCACCGTACCCCGCGCATCGACAGTATCGATGAGTTCGCCTGAAAAGAACTATTGGACCGATGTATGTGCAACCCGGGATCGTGAGAGGCGTGACGAGCATGGATGACCAGACGGCGCTGACGTTCGCGGACGTCCTGACCGCGGGCGAGATCGTCGCCGGCGAGGTCGCGGCGACCCCGCTGGTCGACCACCCGCTCCTGGACCGGGTGGTCGGGACGGAGGTCCTCGTCAAGCACGAGCACGTGCTCCCCACCGGGTCGTTCAAGGTGCGGGGCGGCGTCCACCTCGCGGCGCGGCTGACCGACGCGGAGCGGGCCAGTGGGCTGGTGACCTGCTCGACCGGCAACCACGCCCAGTCGGTGGCCTACGCGGCCCGGCTCGCGGGCTGCCACGCGACGGTCGTCATGCCGTCCTGTGCGCCGCAGGTCAAGCGGGACGCGGTCGTCGCCCTCGGCGCCACCGTGGTGAGCCACGGCGAGAGCCTCGGCGAGGCCGCCGCCCACGCGCGGGTGCTGGCGACGGGGCCTGCCACGCCGTCGTACGTCGACACCACCGACCCCCGGATCGTCCTCGGCCACGCGACCGCCTACCTCGAGCTGTTCCGGCAGGCACCGGACCTCGTCGCGGTCTACGTGCCGATCGGCAGCGGCACCGGCGCGGTCGGTGCCTGTCTCGCCCGGGACGCGCTGGCGCCCGGGTGCCGGGTGATCGGCGTGCAGTCGTCCGCCGCGCCCGCTGCCTGGAGGTCGTGGCGCTCCGGCCGGATCGAGTCGGTCGCGTCGGCCACCCGCGCGTCGGGGCTCGCGACGTCCAGCGGCTATCCGGCGACCCTGCCGTACCTCCGGGCCGGCCTCGACGACTTCGTGCTGGTGTCCGACGACGCCATCGACCGCGCGGCGCGGCTGCTCGCGTCGCACGCCGGCACCCTCGCCGAGGGCGCCGGCGCAGCCGCCCTCGCGGGCCTGCTCGCGGCCGACAGCCCCACCGGCCGGGTCGCGGTGATGTGCACCGGCGGCAACGCCTCCGCCGACGAGATCGCGCGCCTCGCCGCAGCCTGACTCCTTCTCAGGCGTGTCGCGCGCCCTGTGACGCGTGTGACTGGTGATACTGAGCGGGTCACTGCTCACTTCCCCGGCAGGAGAGACACCCCGCATGGCCGACCTGATCGCGCCGTCCCGTCTGCACATCGCAGAGCGGGCTGCTCGCGTCCGGTTCCGCCGGGCGCTCGCGCTGATGGCGATGACCCTCGTCGCCCCCGGGTCGGCGCAGCTGGTCGCGGGCAACCGGCAGGTCGGCCGGATCGCCCTGCGGATCTGGCTGGGGTCGCTCGTGGTCGGGGCTCTGGTGCTCGGCGTGATGCTGGCCGACCGGCAGATCGGCTTCCGGCTCGCGACCAACGCCGACCTGCTGCTGGTCCTCTGGCTGGCGCTCATCGCCGGCGCCGTGGGCTGGGCCGCGCTCTTCGTCGACGCCTGGCGGATCGGCCGCCCCCTCAGCCTGCGGATCGAGCACCGCCGGGCCATCGTGGGCGTCAACGGCCTGCTGTGCTTCGGGGTCGCCGGCGCCCTGCTCTTCAGCGCCCACCTGGTCGGCATCCACCGCGACTTCGTGATCGCCTTCTTCGGCGACGGCGAGGTCAGCGACGCCCACAACGGCCGCTACAACGTGCTGCTCCTCGGCGGCGACTCCGGCGCGGGCCGCTGGGGCCTGCGCCCCGACTCGATGACCGTCGCCTCGATCGACGCCAAGTCCGGTCGCACCGTGCTCATCGGACTGCCCCGCAACATGGCGAACTTCCCGTTCGAGGAGGGCTCGGTCATGGACGACGAGTTCCCCGACGGCTTCGACTGCGACGGCTGCTACCTCAACGGGGTCAGCACCTGGGCCGAGGACCACACCGACCTCTTCGGCGACTCCGAGACCCCGGGCATCGACGCCACCACGATGGCGGTGGAGGGCATCACCGGCCTCGAGATCAACTACTGGGCGATGATCAACATGGCCGGCTTCAAGCAGCTCGTCGACGCGGTCGGCGGGGTGACCGTCAACGTCCGGCAGTCGATCCCGATCGGTGGCCTGGGTGACGACGTCACCGGCTACATCGACCCCGGCAAGCAGAAGCTCAGCGGCTTCGAGGCGCTCTGGTTCGCCCGCGCCCGCGAAGGCTCCGACGACTACTCGCGGATGGCCCGCCAGAAGTGCGTCATGAACGCGATGCTCCAGCAGATCAGCCCGCAGACCGTGCTGACCAACTTCGAGGAGCTCGCCAAGGCGTCGACCGAGGTGTTCTCGACCAACCTGCCGGCCTCCGAGGCCGGGCGGTTCATCGACCTCGCGCTGAAGGCGCGAGACCAGAAGATGTCGACGCTGTCGCTGGTGCCTCCCCTCGTCAACACCGGCGACCCGGACATCGACCTCATCCACGACAAGGTCGGCGACGCCATCGACCGCGCCGAGGGCGACGGCGCACCGCCGGCCAAGGGCCGCAAGAAGAACCCGGACGCCGTCACCGGCGGTTCCATCGGCTCGCTGAGCGAGGGCTACGCCGCCAACCAGGCCGACGACCTCGCCAGTGCTTGTTAGGCGCGAGCGTGTCGCAGATCGCGCGACACCGCGCGGACCATCGCTTCGCTCGGCCCACGGGCGCCACACGATGCGGGCTGCGCCCGCGTGCGCCACGCTGCCGCGCAGTGCCTGCTAGTTGGCGGCGAGGGCGGCGACCACGGCGTCGTACGTCGTCCGGTCGGGCGCGCTGATCAGGCCGCTGCCGAGCTCCTGGGCGCCGAACGGCCCACCGTCGATGCCGCCGATCCAGCCTCCCGACTCCTGCACCAGGAGGGCGCCGGGCAGGTGGTCCCACGGCTTGCTGTGGTTGTAGACCAGGGCGCGGGCGTCGCCGGCGATCAGGTGCGGGTAGTCCACGCCGCAGCAGGCCCAGGTGAGCTCGAGCGTGCCGAGGCCGGGGAGCTCGCGGCCGACCCACGCGCGCCGCGCCGTCCGGTACGGCGCAGCGTCCCGCTCGTCCTCCGCCACCACCATCGTGAGCCGGCTGCCGTTGAGGTACGCGCCGGCGCCGCGCTCGGCGACGTACGCCGCCTCGTGCTGCGGCTGCCAGATCCAGCCGCGGACCACCTCGCCCCCGCGCATCTCGCCGATCATCACCGCGTGGTCGGGGGAGCCGCGCACGAAGTTCTTGGTGCCGTCGACCGGGTCGACGGTGAAGCCGTGCTCGGCCGCGTTGAAGCGATCGAGCAGCGCCGGGTCGTGGGCGTGGGCCTCCTCGCCGAGCACCACGGCGTCCGGGTAGGCGGCGGTCAACGCGGCGGTGATCAGCACCTCGGACTCGTGGTCGGCGACGGTGACCAGGTCGCCCGGGTTCTTCTCGGAGATCTGGTGGTCCTGGAGAGCCCGGAAGCGTGGGTTGATGACCTGCTCCGCGACCTCCTGCATCAGGCTGAGCACGGCGTCGGTGTCCACGCGTCCACGCTAGCGGTGGTGGTGCCTGAACCCGCAGTCCGCGCCCCGTAGGGTTGCCGCCGTGCGGATCGTGGCGGTGGTGGTGACCTACAACCGCCTGCCGTTGTTGCAGCTCCTCGTCGGGCGGCTGCTCGCCGTCGACGCGCTGAGCAGCATCCTGGTGATCGACAACGCGTCGACCGACGGCACGGGGGAGTGGCTCGCCACGGCCGACGTGCGGCACCGGACGCTGGACCGCAACCGGGGCGGCGCGGGCGGCTTCCACGCCGGCCTGCGCGCCGCCGTCGAGGAGTACGACGCCGACCTGGTCTGGCTGATGGACGACGACGGCCTCCCCGAGCCGGGCTGCCTGGACCGGCTGCTCGCGGAGACCGACCTGGACTTCTGGGGACCGCTCGTGGTCGACATCGACGAGCCGGCCCGCCTGGTGTTCCCGATCCGGCTGCCGGGGGGCACCCGGGTGGTGCACGACATGGCGTCCGCGCGGGCGGCCGCCGTCGACGGCCGGATCGCCGGCATCGTG
>NZ_JACEHF010000039.1:22641-26260 GCF_014180685.1 Nocardioides pelophilus
CGCCGATGATGTTCGGGCGCACGACGTACAACCACACCCCGAGCGACCTGAAGCACTACTGCATGGCCCGCAACAACGTGCTCAACCTCCGCGACTACCGCGGCTGGCCGTTCGTGCTGATGTTCTGGCTGAAGACCCTCTGGTTCTACCTGTTCACCCGCCGGCAGCCCGGCCGGATCGTGATGAGCGCGCGGGCGGCGTACGCCGGGCTCCGCGGCGACTTCTCCGGCCACGAGAGGTACCTCTTGTGAGCGAGACCGTCGCGATCGTCGTGGTCACCTACAACCGCGCCGACCTGCTCGAGGGGATGCTGTCCGGCATCGCCCGGCTCGACCCGGCGCCGGACGCGGTGATCGTGGTCGACAACGCCAGCACCGACCGGACCGCCGACGTGCTCGCGGGCGCCCTGGTGCCCGGCCTCCAGGTGGTGACCAGCCCGGAGAACCTCGGCGGCGCCGGCGGTTTCCGGCTCGGCGTCGAGGTCGCCCACGCCCAGGGCTTCGACCGGATCTGGCTGATGGACGACGACGTGGTGCCGGCGCCGGACTGCCTCGGGGTGCTCCTGTCCTACGACGAGGACTGCCTGATGGCGGTCCGCGAGGACCCGCACGGCAACCTCGCCGAGTACGCCGCCACCCGGTTCGACCTCGACCACCCGTGGGTGATCAAGCCGAAGACGGACAGCATCGTCACCCGCTACCCGAACCGCGCGGCCATGCCGCCGACGGTCCCGCTCGAGAACGTCGCGTTCGAGGGCTTCCTCGTCCGCCGCCGGGTCGTCGACGAGATCGGGTTCCCCGACGGCAGCTTCTTCATCTTCTACGACGACTGCGACTACGCGATCCGCGCCCGCCGGGCCGGCTTCCGGATCCTCGCGGTGCGCGACGCCGTGCTCGTGCGCCAGCTCGACTTCGACCAGCAGCACGACCTCGGGAGCTGGAAGGGCTACTACATGTACCGCAACCTGTTCGCGGTGCACTTCCGGTACGGCGCCAACCGCGCGGTCCGCCTGAAGCCGTGGCTGATCGCGCTCGGGGTGGTGCTGCTCAGTCCGCTGCGGGGCGGTCGGGCAGAGGTGCGGAACGTGTCACGAGCGCTCCGGGATGCGCGCGGGATGAGGACGCTTCCGGGTCCGCCGGATTGAGCTTGAGCCGCCAGCCGTCGCGGTTGCCGGTCGCGATGCCGGCGAGCCACACGGCGAACGCGCCGAGGGCGATGCCGCCGATCACGTCGACGACGTAGTGCCAGCCGAGGTAGACCGTCGACAGCGCGGTCAGCCCGAGGAACACCCAGGCGGTGACCTGGATCCACCGCGGCAGGCCGACCAGCCGGGCGATCAGGCAGATCGTCATCATGATGCCGACGTGGAGCGACGCGAAGGCCGCGATCGTCTGGAGGGTGCCGGCAGCCCAGGGGTCGGCCATGACCGCGACCCGGTCGGTCCAGAGGCCCTCCTGCAGGGTGCTGTTGAACGTGTGCGGGAGGTCGGCGAACTCACGGGGCTCGGCGTAGATCGGGCCCAGGGTCGGCAGCAGGACGTAGATCAGGGCCCCGAGGCACCAGTCGACAGCGACCGCGGTGACGTACCACGAGCCCGCGCTGGTGTGCCGGGTCCACACCAGCGCGATCGCGATCGAGGTCGGCACCAGGACGATCCACACGACGTACACCGCGGACATCAGGTGCGCCATCAGGCCGGTGCCGAACCAGGCGTGCAGCACGTCGGCAGGGTCGTGGCCGGCGAACAGGAACCGGTCGACGTCGGCCATCGTGGCGTCCCAGCTGGCGCCGTTGACGAACGGGGCCATGCTCTTGATGTTGCGGAACGTCGCGTAGGTCAGGTACCACGCGACGACGCCGTTGATCGCGAACCACAGGTGGGACGACGGCCAGCGCTCGGCGACGACCTCCCGCCAGAGGCCGCCGATCGATCGGGGCGACCAGGAGGAGCGCAGCCGCGCCCGGTGGACGACCCGCGGGAGGATGTCGACCAGGATCGTGCCGAACACGATCAGCGGCATCCGGATGTAGCCCGGGAGGATGTCGTCGTCGGGATCGCGGATCGGCAGGTCCTCGACCACGGCCAGCACGACCATCGCCACCGCCATCACCGCTCCGGCCGCCCAGGCGAGCCAGAACTGTCGGGCCGCCTGGGGGAGGGCGCCGCCGTACCGGGTGTTCACGACACACAGCGTAATTCGCCCGTGCCGGAGAATTCGGGAGCCCCCCGGCCCCACGCTAGGATCGGCGATCGTGTCCACCCCTGAGCAGCTCCCCGATCTCGTCATCGTCGGTTCCGGATTCTTCGGCCTCACCGTCGCCGAGCGCTGCGCAGCAGAGCTCGACCTGAAGGTGCTCGTGCTGGAGCGCCGGTACCACCTCGGCGGCAACGCCTACAGCGAGTTCGAGCCCGAGACGGGGATCGAGGTGCACAAGTACGGCACCCACCTGTTCCACACCTCCAACGAGCGGGTCTGGGAGTACGTCAACCGGTTCACCGACTTCACGAACTACCAGCACCGGGTCTTCGGCAAGTACCAGGGCCAGGTCTACTCGTTGCCGATGAACCTGGCGCTGATCAACAGCTTCTTCGGTCGCAGCCACACGCCCGACGAGGCGCGCGCCCTCATCGCCGAGCAGTCCAGCGAGATCGACACCAAGGACGCCAAGAACCTCGAGGAGAAGGCGATCAGCCTGATCGGGCGCCCGCTCTACGAGGCGTTCATCAAGGGCTACACCGCCAAGCAGTGGCAGACCGATCCCAAGGAGCTGAGCGCGGACATCATCACCCGCCTCCCGGTCCGCTACAACTTCGACAACCGCTACTTCAACGACAAGTACGAGGGCCTGCCGGTCGACGGTTACACGGCCTGGCTGGAGCGGATGGCGGACCACCCGAACATCGAGGTCCGTCTCGACACCGACTTCTTCGACGTCGCCGACGACTACAAGGGCAAGGTCCCGATCGTCTACACCGGGCCCGTCGACGAGTACTTCGGCAACAGCGAGGGCCGTCTGTCCTGGCGCACCGTTGACCTCGAGGCCGAGGTCGTCGACGTCGACGACTACCAGGGCACCGGCGTCGTCAACGCCAACGACCCCGACGTGCCGTTCACCCGGGTGCTGGAGTTCAAGCACCTGCACCCCGAGCGCACCTACCTGCCCGGCAAGTCGGTCGTCGTCCACGAGTACAGCCGCTTCGCGGAGCCCGACGACGAGCCGTACTACCCGATCAACACCGCCGAGGACCGCGCGAAGCTCCTGAAGTACCGCGACCTCGCGAAGAAGGAGCCGATGGTCCTCTTCGGCGGCCGGCTCGGCACCTACAAGTACCTCGACATGCACATGGCCATCGGCTCGGCGTTGTCGATGTACGACAACAAGATCAAGCCACACTTCGCCGAGGGCGCCCCGTTCGCCAGCGGCGGCGTCGACGAGACCTGAGTCGTACGGCGCACGCGCGGCAGATAGGGCCGCGGGCGCGGCGTCTGGTTGGTTGCCTGGCTGGTGTCGGGGTTGATGTCGCTGCCGGGGCGCGGCGGGGGGTCCTGCGTCGCAAACCAGTCCGAGGGGGCGCTTCGCGCCGAGGCGGACGGCCAGCCCCATCCACGCTCCTCCG
>NZ_JACEHF010000004.1 GCF_014180685.1 Nocardioides pelophilus
CTCGATCGCCGCGAAGGAGCGTGAGGAGCGGGAGGAGACCCGGGTGCACCCGGGCGACATCCGCAGGGGCCGGGTCGGCGGCGGCAAGGACCGGGACCGGCAGGTCCAGTGAGCTGCCCGTGAGCCCACCGCCGCGCCGTCCCCGAGCCCGACAGCAGCGCGGGCAGTCGCATGTCGGTGAGCGGTTCGAGGCCGAGATCGGTCCGGTGGCCCACGGCGGTCATTGCGTGGCGCGCCTTCCGCAGGGTGACGGCGACCGGGTCGTGTTCGTGCGGCACGCATTGCCGGGGGAGCGGGTGGTCGTCGAGATCACCGAGGGCACCGAGGGCGACCGGTTCTGGCGCGGCGACGCCGTCGAGGTGCTCGCCCCGTCGCCGGACCGGGTGGTCGCGCCGTGCCCGTACGCCGGGCCCGGCCAGTGCGGTGGCTGCGACTTCCAGCACGCGTCGTTGCCCGCCCAGCGGGCGTTGAAGGCCCAGGTGGTGCGCGAGCAGCTGCGTCGGCTCGCAGGGCTGGAGGTGGAGGTCGTGGTCGAGGCGGTGCCGGGCGACACCGCGGGCCTGGGTTGGCGGACCCGGCAGCGCTACGTGCCGCTGCCCGGCGGGCGACGCGGGATGCGCAAGCACCGGTCGCACGACGTGGTGCCGGTCGAGCGCTGCCTGCTCGAGGCACCCGACGGCCCGTCGTTCGAGGTGCGCGGCACCTGGTTCGACGTCGCCGCCAGCGGCTTCTGGCAGGTGCACCCCGGCGCGCCGGAGGCCCTGGTCGGCGCCGTGCTGGACGCCCTCGACCCGCAGCCGGGGGAGTCGGCGCTCGATCTCTACGCCGGCGTCGGGCTGTTCAGCCGGTTCCTGCTCGATGCGGTCGGCCCGGGTGGCCGGGTGTGCGCGGTCGAGGGGGACGGTTCCGCCGTACGGCTGGCGAGGCGGAACTGCCGCGGCCTCGACGCGACGGCCGGCGACGTCGGCGCCGTGCTCGCGACGACGTACGACGCCCCCTTCGACCTGGTCGTGCTCGACCCGCCGCGCGTGGGTGCGAAGCGGAAGGTCGTCGAGCAGGTCGTCGACCGGCGGCCGCGGGCCGTGGCCTACGTCGCCTGCGACCCCGCGGCGCTCGCCCGCGACGTGGCGATCTTCGCCGAGCACGGCTACCGGCTCACGGACCTCCGGGCGTTCGACCTGTTCCCGATGACCAGCCACACGGAATGCGTTGCGCTGCTGGAGCCTGCGGACGTTTGCGCGCGGCCGCGCTGAACGAGCCTTCACACGGGAAACAAGTCAACGGCGCGACAGACATCCTTCTGTGTCATCCCCCTTGGCGCCACAGATCAGATGTCACCTATCCGTGCAGCAGACCCGCCGTGGTGCTGTCACTGCTGAGCGCCGCAGCGTGAAAGGCATCCGAAAGGGGGGAAGCAGGCAGGACCGCCATCGTCGTGGAAGAGCCCGGGATCCGGGTCCCCACACAAGGAGCATCCCCATGGACAGGTCCACGAACATCCTCATCTCGTACTACTCCTCGACCGGCGGCGTGCACCGGCTCGCGGAGGCAGTGGCCGCTGGGGCCGAGAAGGCGGGAGCCGATGTGCGGCTGCGCCGGGTTCCCGAGCTGGCGCCCGCATCGGCGATCGCGGCCAATCCCGTCTGGGCCGAGCACGTCGCCAGCACGGACCACCTTCCCGAGGTGACCCTCGACGACCTGAGGTGGGCAGACGGCGTGGCCTTGGGGACGCCCACGCGCTTCGGGCTTCCCAGCGCCCAGATGAAGCAGTTCATCGACCAGACCGGTGGCCTGTGGTTCCGGCGCGAGCTCGAGGGCAAGGCGTATGCCTCGTTCACCGCGACCAGCACGGACCACGGCGGCGTCGAGGCGACGATCCTTGCTCTCAACAACACCTTCTACCACTGGGGCGGCATTATCGTGCCGCCCGGTTACACCGCTGAGGTCCAGCACGAGCACGGGAACCCGTACGGCGCCAGCCACGTCGCCAAGGGCGGCGCCGCACCGGGCGACGTGGCCCTGCTCTCGGCGCAGCACCTGGGCGAGCGGCTGGCTGTCGTGGCCTCGCAGACCCACGAGCTCCGGGCCGGCTGACCGGGCGCGGCCGAGGAGACCGTCGTGCGACACCACCGTTCCCAGCCCGTCCTGCTGGTCCTGGCCCTGACCGCGGTGGCGCCCGCCCTGTGGGGCACCACCTACTTCGTCACCACCGAGTGGTTGCCCGAGGACCGCCCGCTGCTCGCCGGCACGCTGCGCGCCCTGCCGGCAGGCCTGCTCCTGGTCGCGGTCACGCGCACCGTGCCCCGGGGCGCCTGGTGGTGGCGCGCCGGGGTCCTCGGGGTGCTCAACATCGGCGCCTTCTTCGCCCTGCTGTTCGTGGCCGCCTACCGTCTCCCCGGCGGGGTGGCCGCGACGCTGGGGGCGGTGCAGCCGCTGGTGGTCGTCGCGCTCTCGGCCGTGCTGCTGCACGAGCGGGTGAGCGGCCGAGCCGTGCTCGCGGGCGTCACCGGCGTGCTGGGAGTCGGGCTCCTCGTCCTGCGCGGCGACGCCCACCTGGACGTCCTCGGTGTCGTGGCCGGCCTGCTCGGGGCCGCGTCGATGGCGGTGGGCGTCGTCCTGACCAAGCGGTGGGGCCGTCCGGCGGACGTGGGGGTCGTCGCCTTCACCGGCTGGATCCTGTCAGCCGGCGGGCTCTTCCTGCTGCCGCTCACGCTGGTCTGGGAGGGCCTGCCCGGCAGTGTCTCCGGCAGCGAGACGCTGGCGCTGGGCTACATGACCTTCGTCAACACCGCGCTCACCTACTACCTCTGGGTCCGTGGGATCCAGCTGCTCCCGGCGAGCCGGGTGGCATACCTGGGCCTGCTCTCCCCCGTGGTGGCGACGGTGGTGGGCCTCGCTGCGGCCGGTGAGACCCTGTCCGGCTTGCAGGTCGTGGGCCTGCTGCTCGCCCTCGGGAGCCTGGTGGCCGCCCAGTCCCGCGGCGGTCTCGGCCCTCGGTCCGTGCCTCCCTCGCGGGTCGCCCGGTCCCGTACCGTTGCGCCGTGGAGGTCCCGGTCGAGTTCCTGGTCCTCGGACCGCTCGAGGTCCGGGTCGACGGGACCGTCGTCGCCCTCCGCGGCGGACGCCCCCGCACCCTGGTCCACGCGCTCCTCCTGAACCGGCGGCTCGCCCAACCGGTCGAGCTTCTCGCGGAGCGCCTCTGGGAGCGCGACGCCCCGGTCGACGGCTCGAACGCCGTGCACCAGCTCGTCTCCTACCTGCGGCGTGCCCTCGGGCCCGTCGGTCGGCAGGTCCTGGTCACCACGGCGACCGGCTACCGCCTTGACGTGTCGGACGACTGCCTCGACGCGGAGCGGCTCGAGCGGCTCGTGCGCTCGGCGATGGCGGGCACGGCGTCCCCCTCGGGTGTGGAGGTCCGCCGGGGCCTGGCCGAGGCCGATGAGGCAGTCCGCCTGTGGCGTGGCGAGCCGTACGCCGAGTCCGCGCACCACGAGTGGCTGGGTGGCGAGCGCGCGCGCCTCCAGGAGACGTACCTGGAGGCGCAGGAGACCCGGCTCGACGCCATGCTGGCCCTGGGGCGGCACCGCGAGGTCGTGATGGAGGCGCAGTCACTCAGCGCCGCCTACCCGCTGCGCGAGAAGCTGCACGCCCAGCTCTCGCTGGCGCTGTACCGCACCGGGCGACAGGGGGAGGCGCTCGAGGCGCACCGCGGCGTACGCGAGCTGCTGGCCCGCGAGCTCGGCCTGGACCCGGGTGGTGAGCTCCGGGAGCTCGAGCTCGCGATCCTCCGCCAGGATGCTGCCCTGGACTGGGTGGCGCCGTACGACGAGTCGGCCACGCGCGCCGGCGAGGGGCTCGCGACAGCCGCCGCGACGGCGGCGGACGAGGCGCCCCGCGTCCGACCGGCGCCCCATGCCGTGGTCGAGCCGCCGCTGTCCATGGTCGGCCGGGACCACGACCTGGCCACCGCCACCGCCACGATGCGGACCGCGCCCGTCTACACGATCACCGGCCCTGCCGGAGTCGGGAAGACCCGCTTGGCGGCAGCCGTCGCCGCGGCCGACGAGCGGCCCGTGTGGTGGGTCGACCTCAGCAGCGTGGCCCGCGAGCAGGACGTGCCGGCTGCGCTCGCCGACGCCCTCGACCTCCGACCGGCGGCCGGGCAGGACGCCCTCGTGACCGTCGCCGACGCCGTGCGCGACGCCCGCGGACTGCTGGTGCTGGACAGCTGCGAGCACCTCGTCGCGGCTGTCGGGTCGACGGTGATGGCTCTACGTGAGGTGGCGCCGTCGCTGAGCGTGCTCATGACCAGCCGACGACCCGTGGGACCGGTCGGGGGGACCGTCCACCAGCTCGCGCCGCTGGCCGTGCCCCCCGACGCCCTCGACGGCGCGCAGGAGCTCGCGGACAACCCTGCCGTGCGCATGTTCTGCGACCGTGCGCGCTCCCTGCGGGCGGACTTCGCGGCGACCGACGAGCGCCTCCGCGACATCGCGGCGATGGTGCGCACGCTCGACGGCCTGCCGTTGGGCATCGAGGTGGCCGCGGCCAACAGTGACGTCCTGACCACCGCGATGCTGCGTCAGCGCATCGAGGCACACGCGGACGGCCCCGTGGCCGAGGCGTCCTCGGTGCTGCCGCACCCCCGTTCCCTCACGGCAGCGCTCGACGCCAGCGTCGTGCTCCTGACGCCGGCGGAGCGGGAGCTGCTGTGGGAGCTCAGCGTCTTCCCCGCCAGCTTCACCGTCGGGGCCGCGGCGGCCGTCGCGGGCCAGGACGAGGAGGAGGTCCTCGGCCGGCTCGCGTCCCTGGTGCGCCAGTCGCTCGTCGTGCTCGACGAGCGGCACCGCCTGCTGGGACCGATACGGGCGTACGCCGCCAGGCGGGCGGCGGCCGAGCTGGACGTGGACTCCATCCGGGGGCGCCATGCCGACTGGGTCGCCTCGGTGTCCGGGTCGGTCCGGCGGCGGAGCGGCGGACTGGCCCAGCGCCACGAGCTGACCACCCTGCGGCCCCTGGTCGCCGACGCCCGCGCCGCGCTCGCCTGGTCCCTCGAGCAGCGGCGGCTGGAGCCGGCCGCCACGATCGCCGCCGCGTTCTCCTGGGTGTGGACGCTCCACGGCCAGGCACCCGAGGGGCTCGACTGGCTGCTGCAGGTCAGGCAGCTCTCGGACGAGGAGGGACGGACGGACCCCGACGCCGCTCTGGCCCGGGCCAGCGTGCTGCGGAGCGTGGGGCTCCTCGCGAACCCGATGGGACGCCTCGAGCTCGCCCGCGACGCCTGCACGGAGGCGATCGCGCTCGCCGAGCGCCACGGGGACCCCGAGGGCGCCGCGGCAGCCGCGCTGACCCTGGCGGTCTCCGAGTGGGCGCTGGGGGACATGGCGGCGTCGGCCCGCGCCGCCGACCGTGCCCGGGACCTCCTGGGCGAGCGCTCCGACACGTGGGGGTACGTCGCGGCACGTGTCCTGCGGGCCCGCGCTGCGCTCGACGGCGGCGAGGGGGCGGCCGGCGCTCTGCTCGAGGAGGCGACGGTGCTGGCGCAGACGGCCAACGAGCCGCACATGCTCGGGCTGGCCCTCGTCTGCAGTGCCCGGCTGGCGTTCCGTGACGGCGACGGCGACACCGCGATGGTGGCCGGCGCCGAAGCGCTACGGGTCTGGCGACAGATCGACTACAAGGAGGGTGAGATCTCGGCGCTCAACGCCCTGTCCCGCGCGTCCGCCGGCCTCGGTGACCCGGAGGCCGCGACCGCGCACGCCCGCGAGGCGCTGGCGGTTGCCCGCACCATCCAGCTGCGCGGCGGGATGTGCGAGGCGCTGGAGTCCCTCGCGCTGGTCGCGGCGGCCGACGGACGCCGCGAGCACGCCGCGCTCCTCCTCGCGGTCGCGTCGCGCGAGCGAGGCCGGCTCTCCGCGCCGGTCCCGCCCGCTGATGCGGGCGCAGTCACCGCACTGTCCCAGGACGTCACGCGATCCCTCGGCGCGGCCGTGGCGATGGTCGAGGCCCGGGCGAAGATCAGCCGGTTCGACGACCTCGTCGACGAGCTGCTGCGCTGAACGCCGCGGCGTCCACCTCGTCCGGTGCCCGCCCCACCACGCGCTGGTACCCGTCGGGGTCCGTGGCGCCCTCCGTGCACAGCAGCACGACCCGGGACTCGTGATCGAGTCCGAGGCGTCCCCGCACCTCCGGCTCGTCGGCCAGCGCCAGGAGGGCCGCGGCCGCGGCAGCGCCGGTCTCACCGGCGGCCACTCCGTCCTCGGCGAGGAGGACCATGGCCGTCTCGGCGAGAGCGTCGTCGATCACCAGGCTCCCCGTCAGACCTGCCCGCAGCGTCGGCCACGCGAGCAGCGACGGTGTCCCACAGTTCAGTCCAGCCATGATGGATCTGTGGGGACCTGGCCGAGCTGAGCAGGACCGACGTCGGGACCACCGTGACTCCCACAATCGTGCAGGCGGGCTCCGCGGCAAACACCGTTCCGGGTTCCGGGTCCTTCGCCGTCGATGTCAGGGCTCGGACGGTGACGGAGCAGCAGCGCGTCGACCGAGCCATGCAGTCGCTCCGCCCAGCACTGCCGTGGGCCACGCTCGACATCGATGGCGGCCCGAACCGGCCACCCATGGAAGCCTCGTCCTCGGCGGGTCTCTACGCCCGGATCTGTGCGCTCGCCGCACGCCTCGACATGCCGGAGCCGAGGTCCGTGGCCGTGGGCGGGGCCTCCGACGGCAACTTCACGGCCGGCGTCGGGACTCCGACTCTCGACGGTCTCGGCGCCATCGGCGGGGGAGCCCATGCCGACGACGAGCACGTAGTCATCGACGAGCTGCCCGGCCGGACCCACCTCCTGACCGCCTTCGTGCGCGACCTTGTCGGCGGGGAGGCCCGATCCGACCACGCCCACGCGTAGCGGGTCGTGGACCGCACGATCGGCGGCGCCCTGCGTCCGGGTCAGGACTCCGTCCGGTCCTCTTCCGCGACGAGGTGCGCGGTGAAGGTCGTGTCGCGCAAGGACGCCACGATGTCGGAGCTCGTCATCGTGCCGAGGACCGTGAGCAGCCCCGACTTGGCGTCGGCTGTCACGGCCTGGACGCCGTCGACGTCTCGAACCAGCGCGGTGGCGCGCCGTACGCATCGACGACAGCGCATGCCGTCGACGGAGAAGGTCAGTGTGCGCATGGGCGTGCCTCCGAACGGGGGATGGTGGACAGGAAAGGTCGGCGCCCCGTCCGCCGCTGGGCGGACGGGGCTCGACGTCTTTCAGCTCGCTCCCACGCGTGCTTCCTCGGCGGAAGGCGCCGCAGGGGAGGCGGCTGGTCGCAGCGTCAGTGCCGCGATCAGCGCTCCGGCACCGGCGATGGCGGCGGCGCCCCACAGGCCAGCTGAGAAGCCGTTCGTCAGAGCGTCGGCGTCGCCGATCTGGTCGGCGCCGTACGCGGCGGCCACGGCCGTCATGGCAGCGAGTCCCAGCGCGGACCCGATCTGGTAGCTGGTGTTGACGATTCCTGCCGCGAGCCCGCCTTCCTCAGGGGCGGCCGCTGAGAGCGCGGTGCCCAGAGAGGGGATGAACGCCATCGCCATGCCAGCGGCCGTGACGAGGGTGGCGGGCAGCACGTCCACGGAGAACGATCCGTCGGGGCTGATGAAGGAGAGCCACACCAGACCGACGGCCAGGGTGGCCAGGCCCGCGACCGTCATCGCCTTGGTGCCGTGGCGGGCGATCAGGCGCGGAGCGATCGCGACCATGCCGATCATGATGGTCAGCGTGAGCGGCAGCAGCGCCGCGCCGCTGGCGAACGCCCCGAGCCCCAGCACCTGCTGCAGGTACAGGTTGATGAAGAAGAACATCGGGATCCAGGCAGCACCGAGCAGGAGCTGGGCCACGTTGGCCGCGGCGAGGTCGGGTGCGCGGAAGATGCCCAGGCGCATCAACGGCTGGCGCAGGCGGGCCTGCAGCGACACGAAGACTCCCAGCAGCACGACTCCGGCGACGGCGGGGATCACTGTGGACGAGGCGGTCCAGCCTGCCTCGGGCGCCTGCACGACGGCGTAGACCACGGCTGCGATCCCGGCGGTGACCGTGCCGGCGCCCACGAAGTCGATGCTGCCCCGGGTCCTGGCGCCCGCCGGCATGACCGCCGAGGACATGACCAGGACCGCGACGGCCAGCGGCACGTTGATGAAGAACACCCAGGGCCAGCTGGCGTACTCGGTCAGGACGCCGCCGAGGAAGACGCCGGCGGTGCCGCCGGCGGGTGCGGCGGCGCCGTAGAGCGCCAGGGCCTTGGTGAGCTCCTTGGGGTTCGCGCCGAAGATGGTGAACAGCAGCGTCAGCGCCGAGGGCGCGATCAGTGCTGCGCCGGCGCCCTGCACGGCGCGGCCGACGATCTCGACGGTGGCGGTGTCAGCCAGTCCGGCGACCAGCGAGCCAACGGCGAGGATGGCCCAGCCGGCGTTGAAGATGCGCCGAGCCCCGAGCAGGTCGGAGAGGCGTCCTCCCAGCAGCAGGAGTCCGCCGAACGCGACGACGTAGGCGTTGAAGACCCAGCTGAGGTTCTGCGGATCGAAGCCGAGGTCCTGCTGCATCTCGGGCAGCGCCACCCCGATGATGGATGTGTCCATGATGACCATGAACTGAGCAGCGGCGATGAGCCCCAGCGCCAGCCAGCGCCGGTCGCCGGTCCTTCCCGCGGTCGGTGCGGTGGAAGACATGGGTTTCCTCTCTTTCAGTGGTGAGCGGCGCAGTGATGCTGCCGATGCAGAGAGGCTGCCCGGGGCGTCTGTCCGTCCCCTGTCCCACTCCTGTCGCCACGAAGCCGGCCCCGGATGGTCGCCAGCCCCGGGTTCATGCAGCGCGACAGTCTGCGGACAGCGTCAGGACAGTGGACCTCCCCATCGTTCTTCCCACGGGGTACTGCCGGCGTGACGACACGTCTCGACCAGTGCGCCTTCCATCCGCGACAGACAAGGAATTTCCCATGACCAGTAGCAACTTCACCGTGGTCGGCATGACGTGCAACAGCTGCGCGATGACGGTGACCGAGGAAGTCACGCAGGTCCCCGGCGTCCAGGACGTCGCCGTCGAGCTCTCGACGGGACGTATCACCGTCACGTCGGACTCCGACCTCGACCCGGCCCTGATCAAGGGTGCCGTCGAGGAGGCCGGCTACCAGCTGGCTGCCGGTTGAGAGCACCTGCCGGTCCCTTCCTGCCACCCGTCCAGGAAGGGACCGGCCCCCCTCTTGCCGCTCCCACCACAAGGACATCCGATGACTTCCTCACCTCAGCCCGGCGCAGGAGCTGATCTGTCGACCACCCGACTCCAGGCGCCGTGCACCGGCCGCGAGCGAGGCGTCTCATGACCGTCGCATCGGTCGTCATCGTCGGCGCGGGTGCAGCCGGCACGGCCGCCGCAACCCAGCTGCGAACGCTCGGGTTCGACGGCGACCTGACTCTCGTGCACGGAGAGGGGCCCGTTCCCTACAACCGGACCGCGGTGAACAAGACCCTGTTGCAGCCCGACGCCAGGCTCGAGTCCGTGCGTACGGTCCTCCCGGACGATGCCCCCACCGTGCTGCTCACCGGCCGCGCCCAGGGGCTGGACATCCCACGCCGAGCGGTCGTCCTGCAGGACGGCAGCCGCCTCTCCTATGACGCTGCGATCATCGCCACAGGCGCGCGGCCACGTCTGCTTCCAGCACGCGTGGGAGGCCTCGACGGCCCCGCGCTCAGTGGTCTGGTCACGCCGCTGCGCACCTCCGACGATGCCGACCACATCCGGCGACTCCTGGCCGATGTCGGCAGGAGGCACGAGCGTCCGGCGCGGGTGGGCATCGTGGGCGCGAGCCTGCTTGGCTCCGAGACGGCCGACGTCCTGACGACCTTGGGGCATGAGGTCTTCCTGATCGGCGCCGCGGCCGACCCCATGGCCCGACGGTTGGGCACCACCATCGCGAGGTGGGTCCGGAAGCGGCACGAGGAACACCTCGCCGGCCTCATCGAGGCCCGCGTCGACTCGCTCGAGGTGGCCGGCGACGGCCTCCGGCTCGCCCTGAGCAACGGCACAGGCCTGACCGTGGACCTGGTCATCGAGGCACTCGGGGTCGACCCCGACGTGGACTGGCTGCGCGACTCCCCGCTGGCGCTCGACGACGGCGTGCTCGTGGACGACCGTCTGCGCGCCGTGAACGTCGAGGGGGTGTACGCCGCCGGGGACCTCGCTCGGGTCGAGGGGTCGACGCGGATCGAGCACTGGGGCCATGCGTTGGCGCAGGGAGCCCACGTCGCCCGCACCGTCAGCCACGACCTGCGACGGACCGAGGACCCGGGGCCGTTCGGTCCCAGCGGTTCCTACTCGACGTGGTTGTACGGCAAGGCCATCAACGTCCTCGGCTCGCCGTGCCCCCGACGTGACCGGGAGGTCGTCCTGGCGCCGCCAGGGCACGAGACGCACGTCACCGTCTTCACGAGCGCAGAACACCGCGTGAGCGCGGCGGTGACGCTGGGTTCGGCGAAGCTGGCCAATCGGCTGCGACCACTGGTCGTGGCCCGCGCGGCGGTCGAGGAGGTCGCCGACGTGGTGACCGCCACACTGAGCCCCACGTCGGGCGTGTGACCACCGCGCGAGCCCTCCATGATCTTCAGCGCGGCCACACGCTGCGCTGATCCCTGCCGCCGCGGTGCCCCCCTAGCTGCGCGGCAGGCCCCCCAGAAGGCGCCGTCCGGGTCACCCGACCCGGGCGGCGCCGAGGTCTGCGGGCTCACCCGGCGTCGGGTGCCTGTCGTGCCGTGACGTCGGCGACGGGGGCGGACAGCGCCCGGACGACGTCACCCGCGTCAGCCGAGGCGCTCACCCCGTGCGCGCCTGCACCGATCGAGATGGTCCCGCGGACCCGGACGTCGGCGACGACGGGCCACGCATGCAGTGCGCCGAACGGGGTGATCGTGCCGCGCTCGTATCCGGTCACGTCTCGAGCGGTCTCGGCGTTGGGCATCGAGAGGCGGCTGACGCCGAGGAGGGCGCGCAGCTTGGGCCAGCTGATCTGCCGGTCCCCGGGGACCAGGATGAACAGGTAGTCGTCCTCGCCACGACGCACGACCAGTGTCTTGACAACCTGGTTCGGGGCCACGCCGCGGGCGCTCGCGGCCTCGACGAGAGAGCTCACGGGACCGTGACGAACGATCGTGTGGTCGATGCCGGACAATTCGAGCGCCGCCCTGGCGCGTTCCTCACTCATCATGACCCCTCCTCCTCGGTTCGACGGACGACGCCTGCGCGACCGCGGTCAGCCTTCCGGGTGCTCCGCGGAACCGCCGGTAGCTGTAGCCCAGCAGGGCAAGCGCGACGGCCGTCGAGGCCAGCTGCGTCACACCGACGACCACGCCCCCCGGTAGCCACCAGGTCTCTGTCAGCGGCCACCACAGGGGTGCCGGAGGTGACGCGATCCAGATGATGCCCGCCGAGAGGACAAGGGCTGCACCCCCGATGGACACGGTGAGGCGCGGCCAGGTGGCAACACTCCGTGCGGCCCCCTCGAGGGCGCGCAACCGGACCCATCCGACGCGGCGCTCGGCCCAGGCGTACTGGCGCGAGAGCAGCATCAGTCCGGCGAACGTGATCAGGAGGCCCGGCCCGGGCAGCGGGATCGCCGCCAGTCCTCCGACCAACAACAGCCAGCCGGCCGTCTCGCGCAACACTCTCTCCGCGGCGCGGACGACTCGTGTCATCACGCGCCCCCGACGACGCTGCACCGCCGGCGGGGGGCTGTCGTGGTACCCGGGACAGGGGTCTTCGTGGTCGTTGCCATGGCAGGGGCCTCCTCGGCGCCCGGGGGATCGGGTCTCGTCCGGGGCGGCGTCGGAGAGTGGACGGCGTCGCCGGGATGGGTCAGGTGGCGGCCGGCTGGGCGGGCCGCGCCGGGGTGGTGGTCGGCGCGGCCGGGGTGTCAGTGGCTCGGCTCCTGAACGAGCGCAGCTGCAGGCTGTTGCCGACGACGAAGACGCTGGAGAACGCCATCGCGGCGCCGGCGAGCATCGGGTTGAGCAGCCCGAGGGCGGCCAGCGGGATCGCTGCGACGTTGTACCCGAAGGCCCAGAACAGGTTGGTCTTGATCGTTCCGAGGGTCTTGCGTGAGAGGCGGATCGCGTCGGCTGCGCTGCGCAGGTCTCCGCGGACCAGGGTGATGTCGGCGGCCTCGATGGCCACGTCGGTGCCGGTGCCCATGGCCAGGCCGAGGTCGGCCTTGGCGAGGGCCGCGGCGTCGTTCACACCGTCGCCGACCATGGCGACCACCTTCCCCTGGGCCTGCAGCTTGGTGATGACGTCGACCTTGTCCTGGGGCATGACCTCTGCAATCACTTCCTCGATGCCGACTTCGGCGGCGATCTGTTCGGCGACGGCACGGTTGTCACCGGTAAGCAGGATCGGGGTCAGGCCCAGGGACCGCAGCTGTGCGATCGCCTCGTAGCTGGTCGCCTTGACCTGGTCTGCCACCACCAGGACGCCCCGTGCTTGGCCGTCCCAGCCAACGGCGACGGCGGTCTTGCCCTGCGCCTCAGCGTTCGCCTTGGCGCGTGCGAGGTCGATGTCGAGGTGCTGTGACCAGTCGGCCAGCAGCGTCTCGCGTCCGACGAGGACCGCGTGTCCGTCCACGATGCCCTGGACGCCCTTGCCTTCGACGTTCGCGAAGTCCTCAGGGGTGGGCAACTGCCCGACTTCCTGGACCGCTCCCTTGGCGATGGCCTGGGCGATGGGGTGCTCGGAGGCGTCCTCGAGGGCACCGGCCAGGCGGAGCAGCTCCCCGCGGGAGACGCCGTCGGCGACGAACACGTCGACCAGGGTCATCTTGCCGGTCGTGACGGTGCCGGTCTTGTCCAGCACGATCGTGTCGACCTTGCGGGTCGACTCCAGCACCTCGGGGCCCTTGATGAGCACACCCATCTGGGCACCGCGGCCGGTGCCGACCAGCAGGGCGGTCGGCGTGGCAAGGCCCAGCGCGCACGGGCAGGCGATGATGAGCACTGCGACCGCCGCGGTGAAGGCGGCGCTGACCGGGAATCCCGCGCCGAGCCAGGCCGCAAGTGTGGCCACCGCGATGCCGATCACGATCGGCACGAAGATGCCCGAGACCTGGTCGGCGAGGCGCTGGACCTGCGCCTTGCCGGACTGGGCGTCCTCGACGAGCTTGGCCATGTGGGCCAGTTGGGTGTCGGACCCGACCCGGGTGGCTTGCACGACGAGGCGTCCGCCCGCGTTGACGGTGGCGCCGGTGACGGGGTCACCCTCGCCCACCTCCACCGGCACCGATTCGCCGGTGAGCATGGAGGCGTCGACTGCGGAGGTGCCGGAGACGATGACGCCGTCGGTGGCGATCTTCTCGCCGGGACGGACCACGAACTCATCGCCCTCGGTGAGCTCGGCGGTGGGGATGCGAACCTCGACGCCGTGGCGCATGACGGCCACGTCCTTGGCGCCGAGCTCGAGCAGGGCCCGCAGCGCGGCACCGGCCTGTCGCTTGGATCGCTTCTCGAAGTAGCGGCCAGCGAGCAGGAACATGGTGACGCCGGCGGCGACCTCGAGGTAGATGTTCGCGGCGCCGTCGGTGGGCTTCACTGTCAGCTCGAAGGGGTGCGTCATGCCGGGGGTGCCGGCGGTGCCGAGGAACAGTGCGTACAGCGACCACAGCAGCGCCGAGAGGGTGCCGAGCGAGACCAGCGTGTCCATGGTCGCGGCGCCGTGCCGCAGGTTGGTCCACGCTGCGCGGTGGAAGGGCCAGGCCGCCCAGAGCACCACGGGTGCTGCCAGCGTCAGTGACGCCCACTGCCAGTAGTCGAACTGGAACGCGGGGATCATCGACAAGGCGATGACGGGCACCGCGAGGGCCACTGAACCGAGGAGGCGCTGTCGCAGGGCGAGGAGCTCCGTGTCGGGCTGCTCGTCCCCCGACGCGTCCGCGTCGGGGGCAGCGTCCTTGCTGCGGGGCAGAGTGGCGGTGTAGCCGGCCTTGGCCACCTCGGCGATGAGGGCCGCGGTGTCCACCCCCTCGGGGGCCAGGACCTGCGCCTTCTCGGTGGCGTAGTTGACGGTGGCGGTGACGCCATCGAGCTTGTTGAGCTTCTTCTCGATCCGCATCGCGCAGGAGGCACAGGTCATCCCGCCGATCGCGAGCTCGATGCTGGTGCCCAGGTTGGGGGCCGGGTGCGCAGTCATGGGTTCTTCCTTCGGTGTGCGATGTGCGTCAGTGGTCGTGGCCGTCGCCGGACTCGGCGTCGGTGTCGGGCTCCGTGACCGCGTGCGTCGGCTCGGAGTGGCCGTCCTCGGCGGTGGGGAGGCCGGCTGTGTCGACGACGAACGGGGCGCTGTGGACCTCGCCGTCGACCTTGAAGTCCAGGTAGAGCAGGTAGCGGCCCGGGGTGGGTGCCTCGGCGATGAAGCCGATCTCTGGGCCGGACTCCTCGCCCGCGGCCGGCTCGTCGCCTTCGGGGTGGACGTGCAGGAAGGCCAGGTCGCCCTCACGCAGCGCGACCAGGTGGCCGAACGCACCCAGGTAGGGCTCGAGGTCGGTGACCGGGGACCCGTCCCTCGACACGACGAAGGTGAGGTCGGAGCCTGATCCGGGGGCCACCTCACCTCTGAGCTCCACGCGGTACCCGCTGACGGTCGCGGTGCTGGCCGGCGCGGCGGGTGCGGGGGTGAGCCGGCCGGCCACGTCGACCGTGCGAGTCAGCGTGATGGTCTCGACTGCTCCGTCCGTCTCCGGGACGAAGTCGGCATAGACGCGGTAGGTGCCGGCCGAGGTCCAGCTCCAGGGCAGCGACCACGTGCCGTCGTCATCCATCGTGGGGTGCACGTGGCGGAACCGGGTCCCGTCGGTGCGGACGACGATCAGGTGCATCCGCTTCTCGTGCGAGGTGGCGAAGCGCGTCACGCCCGTGCCGTCCGCGTCGAGGATCCGGAACGACAGCTTCCCGGCCCGGTCGACAGCGCTGGGGGCAGCGACGGGGGAGAGCAGGTAGCCGTTCTGTGCGCTGGTGACGCCTGGGGCGGCGGCGTCGGTCTGGGACGGTCCGCTCGAGCCGTGGCCCCCGGGGCCGCTCGTGGTGCCGTTCATGGTGTGCCCGCCGGCTTCGTCGGTCCAGCTGTCGACCGTGCTCGCGGGCACGACGGCGTCTGCCGCGACGAACGCGCCGCCGAAGACGAGGGCCAGCCCGGCGCCGTAGGCCCCCAGGCGGACGGGGGTGCTCACGACGCGCCCGCCGTCCGGTAGCCCGATTCGGCGACGGCGGCGAGGACTGCGCCGTCGTCGACCTCTTCGGTGGGGACCTGGTACTCGCTGGTGTTCATCGCTGGCTCCTGGCTGTCATAAGTGGGGAGATGCCCCCCAGGGGTATGGGAGACGGAACTATATACCCCAGGGGGGTATAGGAGAGGCCGGCGGGCCGACAGGAAGGCGCGGCCGCTCGGGCGGTCAACGATTGCTGCGCCAGATCACGCCCATGCGTGGGTCGCCGGGGAGCACGGCGAGGGTCCCGATCGCGCCGGGACGGTTCAGGCGGAAGACGCGGGCGTCGTGGGTGTGGCGGGTGGCCCTGCGGGCCTGGGCGCCGCGTCGTGACTCGTGCACGACGAAGGCTGCGTAGATCTCGTTCATGGCGGTGCGTTGCCTTTCGGAGGGGGACGGGTGCGTGCCATGACTGTGGCCCGCCCGGGTTGCCGTCCCCTGTCCCAACGCTGTCCTGCGGCGCAGGCGCAGGCGCCGACGGCGCTGTGGCGCCCGTTCCTCCACCCGGCAGCTGATCTCCCGTACAGTCGGAGGGCCACCACTGGGCGTTGCCTGAGCCCCCGCGTGACATGACGACGACTACCCAGCGGGGTGACGAGGAGAGCTTGTGGACGTGCGCTTCCGGCTGTTGGGACCGATGGAGATCCTCGTCGAGGGCTGCCCGGTAGGGATGCCCGGCGCTGCCGAGCGCGCGGTCCTGGTTCAGCTCCTGCTGTCCCCCGGGCGGACGATCCCGGCGACCATGCTGGTGGACCGGCTCTGGTCGGAGTCGTCGCTTCCCCAGGATCCGATGAACGCCCTGCAGATCCGGGTCTCGAAGCTACGACGCAGTCTCAAGGCGGTCGGTGTGCCTGAGGTGGTCACGCGCGAAGGCGTGGGCTACCGCGCGAACGTCGATCCCCGGTCGGTCGACGCCGTCGACTTCGTTGCCCGCGTGCGGGAGGCGAGGGCGCGATCCGAGGCGGCGGTGGACGGGGCTGACGCGGCCTCGCTGGACGCGTACGACGAGGCCCTGGCCTTGTGGCAGGGCGACGCACTGGCCGACTTCGCAGCCGAGCAGTGGGCGATGGTCGAGGCCGCTCGGTTCTCCAAGCTCAGGCTGGCCGCGCTCACCGAACGTGCTCAGGTCGCGCTGGCGCTCGGCCGCCACGCGGAGGTGGTCGCGGACCTCGATCCTCTGGTGGCGCATGATCCGACCCTCGAGTCGCTCACCGGGCTGCTCATGGTCGCTCTGTACCGCAGTGGGCGACAGACGGAGGCGCTCGAGGCGTATCGGCGCACCCGCGACGTCCTGGATGAGTCCTTGGGGCTCGAGCCCTCCTTGACGCTGCGGTCCCTGCACGAACGCGTGCTCCGGCAGGACGAGGCGCTGGGCTCACTACCCGACCTGACCCCGGCGTCCGTGGCGGTGTCCCGCGTCGTCCCGGCCGAGAAGGTCGGGACTGCGCCCACCAACCTGCCGACGGTGGTGCGTCCGCTGATCGGCCGCGACGCACAACTCGACTCACTCGGAGAGCTCGTCCTCGGCACGCGCCTGCTGACGCTGATCGGCCCCGGCGGTGCCGGCAAGACATCCTTGGCGCTCGCCGCCGTGGTGCGAACCTCCGAGGCCTTTCCGGACGGCGCTTTCGGGGTCCGCCTCGCCTCCGTCGACATGCCCGACGAGGTGCCACTGGCGGTGGCCGACGCCCTGGGCGTGCCTCTCGACGGAGCGGCGGGGGACCGTGACGTGCGCGAACGAGTGGTCTCGTACCTGGTCAGACGCCGACTCCTGCTGCTGGTCGACAACTGCGAGCACGTCATCGACGCCGCTGCCGGTCTCATCGACCAGATCCTCAGCAGGTGCCCTGACGTCACGATCCTGGCGACGAGCCGTGAGGCTCTCGCGATCCCCGACGAGGTGCAGGTGACGGTGGGCCCTCTGGGGACGCCGCCGGACGGCACCCCCGCCGGGGACGTCCTGCTGTACCCGGCCGCGCAGCTGTTCGTCGAGCGGGCCCGGTCGGTGCGGCCCGGGACGGTCTTCGGGGACGAAGACCTCGCTGCGATCGGTCGCATCACTCGCGCTCTCGACGGCATCCCACTCGCGCTGGAGCTTGCCGGCGTTCGGGTGGCGACGATGTCGCCCGTCGAGATCGCTGGCCGCCTGGACCAGCGGTTCGCGCTGCTCACGACGGGGGCGCGCACCGCCGAAGCCCGGCAGCAGACGCTCCGCGCGACCGTCGACTGGAGCTACGCCTTGCTCACCGAGCGGGAGCAAACCGTCTTCAACCGGCTCGCCGTCTTCCAGGGAGGATGGAGCCTGAGCGCGTCGGAAGCCGTGGTGACCGACCCCGCTCTCGCGACAGGTGAGGTGCTGGACACCCTCGGCCGGCTGGTCGAACGCTCGATGGTGGTGGTCGACCGAGGGGCATCGACCCGCTACCGGATGCTGGACACCCTGCGCCACTACGCCGCCGAGCAGCTGGTCGCTTCCGGTGAGCACGAGGCCGTGGCGCAGCGGCATGCGGAGCACTTCCGTGACGTCGTCCACGACGCCGAGTCCCGCCTGCGCGGCCACGACCAGCGTGAGACCTTCCAACGGCTCCGCGACGAGCAACCCAACATCAGGGCTGCGCTCGCCTGGCTGGGCCGGCCGGGTGGCGATCTCGACTCGGCACTCGAGACGGCCGGTGCCCTCGGGCTCTTCTGGCACCTCGGGCGCCACCTCGAGGGCCGCGAGGTCTTGTCCCGCCTGCTCGAGTCGGGCGAGGGCAGCCCGTCCTCGCGGGCCCGTGCCCTGCAGGCGGTCTCCCTGGTGGAGCGCCCTCGCGCGTGCCTCGTGCACCCGAGTCCGCGCTGCGCCGAGACCGCCCGGGAGAGCCTGGCGATCTTCGACGCCCTGGGCGATGGCTCCCGTGCCGCCCTCTCACGCGTCCTCCTGGCCGTCGAGGGCGTCACCGGCCAGGACCCCGACCAGGCCGAGGACCTGCTGTGCAAGGCCGAGGCACAGTTCGCCGCCGACGGTGACGCCTGGGGCGGCGGCGTCGTCGGCTTCGTACGCATGGAGACCGCCCTCAAGAACGGGAACGAGACGGCTGCGGTCCCCATCGGGCGCGCGACCTCCGCGACGTTCCGGCACCTCGACGATCCGTGGGGCCTGTCCGCGATCCTCTACCACCTCGGCTGGGGGCTGCGGCAGTTCGGCCGCTACGACGAAGGCTCACGTGCTCTCGAGGAGGCGATCGACGTGGCGGCCGGGGCCGGCCTCTACAACACCGTCCAGTGGGCGCTGGCCGACCTGGCGATCGCTCAGCTCCACCTCGGCGACCAGGAGGCCGCTCGAAGCCTCCTGGACCGGGCGAGCGCCGCGTCGGAGCACGTCGGTGACGGGGCCGGCGCCGTCCTCGCCTGCTACGGCCACGGGCTCGTCGCCCAGGTCGGCCAGGAGTGGGGCCTGGCACGCGAGCGGTACGCGGAGTCGTACGCCGGCTTCGGCGCGCTCGGCACGCCTGTGTCCCAGGGCCTCGCGCTCGCCGGCCTGGCCCGGTGGGACGAAGCTGCGGGCGACGCGACCGCTGCCGGTCGCCGGTACGACGAGCTGCTCGAGCTCAGCCGCAGGATCGGCGAGCCGGGGCTCACCAGCACGGCGCTGGAGGGACTGTGCCGGCTCGCCTCGGCGCGTGGGGACAGAGACCTTGCTGCCGGCCTGCTCGCCGAGGCCTCCCGCCTGCGGATCTCCTCGTCCCGACCACGCCCGCCGCACGAGGAGCGTGACCTCGCGGCCGCCGTCGCCGACCTCACGCCGGACTCCGTCGCAGGAGTCTGACGTCCCGGGGCGGCACCGCCGCTCCCCGAGCCCACCCGTGAGGCAACGCAGACTCAACGCCCGGCCGGAAGACTCGCTCCGATCTTGCAGTCGGGACCGGCCGCCACTGCACACCACGCACAGAGGAGCTCAGATGGCCGACGACACCTGGTTGCCCCGAGACTGGGAGCACCCGCTGCGGGAGGAGCTGTCCACGGGTCACCACCTCCGGCCGATCAGTCCTGACGACACCCACAAGGACATGCTCGCCGTGATGGGCTCTCGCGAGCGCCTGTGGTCGATCTACGGGGAGGCCTGGGGATGGCCCCCTGCGGACATGACGCCCGAACAGGATCGCGCGGACCTGCAGCACCACGCCGACGAGATCGAGCGCCACGAGTCGTTCAACTACGCCCTGTTCGATGCGGAGGAGAGCGAGCTCATCGGTTGCGTCTACATCGACCCGACCGACAAGGCAGGCGCGGACGCCGACATCTCCTGGTGGGTCCGGGACGAGTACGTCGGATCTGCCGTGGAACGCGCCCTCGATGAGCTCGTCCCGAGGTGGATCGCCGCCAGGTGGCCCTTCCGGCTGCCGCGACTCGTGGGCGTCGACATCAGCTGGCAGTCCTGGCTCGCCATTCCCAGGCAGCGGTGAGCGGTGACAGGCGAAGTCGGCTCGGCGCCGAGCGTCCGCATCATTCACCTTGACCCGGCGACTCTCGAACATCTCGCCGACGGCGACCTGGTCCTTGCGAGCCAGCACTGTCCCTGGCAGCTCTCGCCCTGGCTGGCGGGACCCGACGCGGTCGACGTGTGGCGGGTGCGTGCACGGCAAGCCGTGGCTGCGCCCCAGGACCTGCCCTGGATCACGGGCATCGTGTGGGACGAGCACGCAGCGGCGGCGGTCGGGATGGCAGGATTCCACGCGGCCCCGGATGCAGAAGGCATGGTGGAAGTCGGCTACGCCGTCGACCCGGCCCTGCGTCGGCGCGGCGACGCGCGGGCCGCCCTCGACGTGTTGCTCTCCCGCGCTCACGCGTCACCGCTCATCCGGACCGTCCGAGCCACCGTCGCTCCTGACAACCTGCCCTCGCTCGCACTGCTCGCTGACTACGACTTCCTCGAGGTGGGCGAACAGTGGGACGAGGAGGATGGTCTGGAGATCGTCTACGAGCTCGCCGCAGACGCCTCTCGATCCCGCGCCTGAGGGCTCCCGCCCAGCGGCCGTAGCTGTGGTCGCGGTCAGCTGGCGCGGGCGAGAGGGGGAAGGGCAGCGGCTCGCGCGGTACCGCACCGTGGGCAGTGGCCCGAGCGGACGTGCTCGAGGTCCTGGCCGCACCAGCAGTGCGGCGGGATCAGGTTCGATCGGACGGCTCCGGTCGAACGGGTCGTGGGCGTCAGGCTGGTCGTGTTCATCTGGCTCACCGCCTCGGTTGGCTGTGGTCGAGTTGGCCACACAAGAACGGTCGGGCATGCCGCTTGCTCTCGACTGTCCGTCGCCTGTCTTGAGGCAGCGGTGGTCGGAGCAGCCCGGCGAGGCCGTGGGTGCACGTGCCGCCGGGTCAGGGATGTGCTCGCGCCGCGGGCGCGGAAGAGCACAGTTCCTCGACACGTCCGGTCTCGGCGGGACCTGCAGGTCCCTGCGGACCGACGGCGCTGCGGCCGATTCCTTCGCCCGGGATGCCGGAGCACGTCGGAAGGTCGTCGTCGCAGCAGGGGTCGATCGTTGCGCGGCGACGCGTCACCAGCCGCCCGATCGCGGGCTGCCCGGCAAGGGCTCCGCCGAGGACCAGGGCCATCCCCATGGCGGTGGTGTACCTGAACTCCTCGCCCCCGATGATGACGCCCAACGCCGTCGCCACGACGGGGTTGACGAGTCCGATGAGGGCGACCGTGCCTGCCGGCAGATGCGTGAGGCCGTGGAACCAGCACAGATAGGCCCCAATGGTTCCCACGATGCTCATCCACAGCAACCCGGCGATCGAGCCGGCACCCACGGGCGGCGGCCGTCCCTCGAAGACGAGGGCAAGAGGCAGGAGCGCGAGTCCTCCGGCGACCAGCTGCCAGGACACCAGGGTCACCATGTCCACGGGGGCGGGCCATCGCTTGATCAGGACGAACCCCAGGGCTGCGGCCACCACGGATCCGACAGCGGCGAGCACTCCGACGGGCTCGACGGAGCTCCCGCCGTTGAGGACGAGCACGGCGACGCCCACCAGGCCGACGATGCTTGCTGCGGCCCGGCTCCAACCGGGCGTCTCGCGGAGCAGGATCCACGCCAAGGCCATCACGACGATCGGTGATGTGGCCGTGATCGTGGACGCGACGCCGCCGGGCAGGTGGAAGGCTGCCAGGAACACCAACGAGAAGAAGGCCGTGAAGTTGAGCAGGCCGAGCAAGGCCGCCCGGAACCACCACACGCCTGTGGGCAGCTTCCGACGCAACGCCAGCAGGACGAGTCCGGCCGGCAGGGCGCGGATCAGCGCGGCGTACAAGGGGTGGTCGGCAGGAAGAAGCTGGCCTGCGACGATGTACGTCGACCCCCACGCCGCGGGCGCGACGAGGGTTATCACCGAAGCGCGGGCCTGCGGGGTCATGATGGGCTCCTGACGTGGTTCTCGGTCGTCGACGAAGGTCGTGCGGCGGTCAGCTCGCGCTCGCTCCGTCCGCGGCCACGCCCTCCGCGGCGGCGGCGAGCCGCTTCGAGATGTCGGTGAGGACCCGGGTCATGACGAGGCGCAGGAGGCTGCCGGTGAAGGGGTACTTGGTGGTGAACTGGGAGCGCCAGTCGATGAAGGTGCCGCCCTCGACGGCAGTCAGGGTGACGTCGGCGCGGTACGCCTTGAAGGGCAGGGTCCCGACATAGTCGTAGGAGAACAGCCTGTCCTCCTCGAACGCGAGGACGTTCTCGATGGAGCTGAGCCGGCCGATGCGGATACGTCGTACCGCGCCGAGGCCGTGCGGAGCGGGGGTGCCTTCGCGGTCGTAGTCGACCTCGTCGAACCCGGCCCATCGTGTCCACGAGGGCCCATCGGCGAGCAGCGTCCAGACCTGGCTGGGGGTGGCCATGGACTCTGCTGTCACGTGCACGGACTTCCGGCTCATCTGCTTCTCCTTCTCGGGGTGTGGGGGTGGTGCGTGTCGGTGTCATGTCGTGCTGCTCGCCGGGGGTCGCTGCCCTGCGAGTCGATCGGTCAGCGGTCGGTCACGTTCGGGCGGTCGAGGAGCCAGTACGTCGCGCCCGCGCAGTCCCAGCAGCGCGATCCCCGCGACGGCGGCGCCGCCGGCAGCGATCACCGCCACGCTCAAGCCTGTCGCCTGCATCGGTGAGGTTCCTGCCGCGACCCGGACGTCGTAGAGGGCCTCGCCCCCTGCCAGGGCGACCGCTCCACCGACCTGGCGAGCCAGCAGCAGTGCTCCCATCGCAGCGCCGAGGTCCTCGGGTGCGACCACGCGCCCGATCACCATCTGCAGGCCGGAGAGCGCAGGACCCATCCCGAGGCCGAGGAGTGCCAGGACCGCCATGTGTGCATACAGGTCACCGCCGACCCAGACCCGGAAACCGCCGGCCGCCGCCATGACGACGGCGCTGGCACCCACCAGGACGACCACGTACCGACCCCGGCTCTGGATCAGCCCCACGCCCACGTTGACCCCCACGAGCAGTGCCAGCAGGAACGGGTACATCCGGACGCCGGTCGCGCTGGCGCTGAGGCCTTGTTCGGACTGCAGCAGTCGCGGGAGCAGGACGACGAGCACGTACAGGCCGAACGTTGCGAAGCCGCCTGCCACCAGCAGTCGCCCGACCACGGGATCGGCGAGCAGCCGTGGAGGCAGGACGGGCGCGACGGCACGCCGTTCGACGAGGACCAGCAGGGCCAGGCCCATCAGGCCCAGGACGACCATCCCCCCGGTCCGGCTGTCGGACCAGGACGAGACGACAGCGTGCTGGTGGAGCCCGACCAGCAACGCCCCGGTCGCCAGGGTCAGGACGGCGATGCCCGCGACGTCGACAGGCAGCCTCCTGTCCTCACGCTGGCCGACCTGAGGGGGCAGGACCACGGCGATCACTGCGAGCGCGGCCATCCCCAGCGGGACGTTGACCAGGAAGATCGACCGCCAACCCAGCAGGTCACTGAGGATGCCGCCGGCCAGCGGCCCGCCGACGAAGCTGAACGTCATCACGCCGGCGAGCGCGAGCTGGGCACGTGCGCTCCTGGTCGGCCCGGCCAGCTCCATGACCAGGAGGAACGAGAGCGCCTCGAGCGCCGCCGCCCCGACGCCTTGGACCGCGCGGGCGGCCACCAGCTGGGGCATCTGCTGGGCGAACGCACAGAGCGCGGAGGCCGCGACGAACGTCGCCATGCCGCTGAGGAGCATGCGTTGCCGACCGAAGCGGTCCGAGAGCCGTGTGAAGACCGGGATCATCACGGTGGCCGGCACGAGGTACGCGCTCACCACCCAGACGTACCAGCGGTGGCCGCCCAGGTCCTCGACGATGGTGGGCAGCGCTGTCCCGACGATGGTCTGGTCGAGCATCGACAGCAGCAGTCCCGAGAGCACGGCGCACCACAGCAGGGCGCGGCGTCGCGGGCCCAGTGTGGACAGCAGATCTTCATGACTGTTCCTGTGCACGTGCTTACCGCCGCGGGATCTTGATCTCGCGCATGTCGACGACCGTGGTCCGCCGAACCTCGACCTGGTAGCCGTGGGCGGCCAGCGCAGCGAGCGCCAGCGCACGGACGGACTCCTCCTGGGAATCCGGTGCGTCGCCGGCCTCGTCGGCCGGGACGGCGCACCGGAACGTGAAGACCGTCCCCGTGGGGTCGCACGTGAAGGTCCCGGGGCGGCTGAACGACATCAGGGCGACGTCGGACCCGGCGACGAGGTCGCGACGCTGCTGGCTGGTCAAATGCACGAACTTGCCGCTGACGGTCACCCGGAACACGTCGCTGTTCATTCGGCAGACGGCTTCGCTCGTGCTGCAGGCGCGCGGGCGGCAGCGACGACCTGCTCTGTCGAGACGACGGTCGCGAACTGGCCGTGGAGGTTCGTCGCGGTTGCTCGCGAGAGCTCGTCGGCCGTCATCGTGGCGCCATCAGGCCCGACCCGGTCGAAGGTGTGGGTGGCGTCGAGCGCGAACCAGACCTCGTACCCGATGTTGTCGCCCACGCGCGCAGTCGTCTCACAGCAGTGGTTGGTCGTGATGCCGGCGATCACGATCGCGGAGACGCCGCGACCACGCAGCCAGGCGTCGAGGTCAGGGGTCCCGTGGAAGCTGGAGTGCACCGTCTTCGTCACCACCAGGTCCGGGGTGTGCTCCTGGAGGTAGGGCTTCAGTGCGTTGCCGGGGTTCTGCGGGTGCAGCGTGCTCTTCGGGCTCGCGGACTCGTGACGTACGTACACGACCGGTCGGCCCGCAGCCACGAAGGTCGACACGAGTGTGGCGATGTTCCGGTCGCAGTGGGGATTGTTGCGCCGTCCCCAGGAGGGGGCGTCGAACCCGACCTGGGCGTCGATCACGACGAGGGCGGTGGAGTCGGGGAGCCGGACTGCGGTGGGGGTGCTCATGATGCGTCCCCCGACTCCTCGAAGACGGTGATCTGGAGTCCGGCCGGAGCATCCAGTCGTGCGTTGACAGACCCCCAGGGTGTGACCGTGGGTGGTGCGACGAGCTCGGCACCGGCTCGGACCAGCTCCTCGGTGACGGTTGCCGCATCCGCGACCTCGAACGCCACTCTCACGTGCGGGCTCACCCGGTGCCCGACTTCGACCCGGTCGATCATGTCCACCTGGGCCGGGTTGGAGATCTCGAGCGTGGCGCGTCCTACGTCGAGGATCGTGACGTGCTCGCCCGCCTCCGAGTGGATCTGGAGCTCCTCGCCCGCACCCAGGGCGTCGCGATAGAAGGCGAGGGCCTCGTCATAGTCGTCGGCCTCGACGACGACTCGCATCTGGAGGACCTGGTGTCGTGGTGATCGGGTGGTGGCCATCAGTGTGTTCCTGTCTGGTGGAGGGTGGTCACAGGACCCTGCGGGCGTCGTCGTCGCTCGGCATCTCGGTCGCCTCGCCGCTCACAGCGACGCCGTCCTGACCAGGCCGCAGCTCGACCGTCAGCTCACTCGGTGTGCCGAGGTCGTGCCCCTGGTGGATGGTGAGCGTGGCGGGGGGTCGGCTGTGGCCGATCTGGCGCAGGTACCCGCCGAATGCTGCGGCAGCAGCCCCGGTCGCCGGGTCCTCCACGACGCCGCCCGGTGGGAAGGGGTTGCGCGCGTGGAAGACGACATCGGATTCTGCCCAGAACACGTTCACCGTCGTCCATGACGCGACGTCCATCAGTCGGGCGAGTGCCGGGTAGTCGTAGGTCATGGCGGCCAGCGTGTCTCGCGAGCCGACCCCCAGCATGAGGTGGTGGTTCCCAGCGAAACCGACCTGCGCAGGGAACCGCGGGTCGAGGTCCTCGACGGTCCACCCGAAGGCGTCCAGGGCGGGCTCCAGCTCGGCGGGGGTGGCGGGGCGGCTGCTGGCGGGGGGCGAGGTCAGCGTCGCGCCCGTGTGCCCGCCGGCCGTCCAGGTGCTGATGACCACCGGTCCCACGTGCGTGGAGAGATGGAGCTCTCCGGGACCGTGCCTGTCGGCCACGGCAGCAGCGGATGCGACGGTCGCGTGGCCGCAGAACGCGACCTCGGCCAACGGGCTGAAGTACCTGATCCGTGCCGCCTGGATCCCGCTCGTGGGGGCGCGCCCGTCGCCGGGCCGGGGGTCGGCGGGGGAGTCCTCGGGGAACAGGAAGGCGGTCTCCGAGTACCCGACGACCTGGGCGATCCGAAGCATCTCGGCGTCGGTGAGCCCGTGGGCGTTTAGGACGACGCCCGCCGGGTTCCCCCCACGTCCTTGGTGCGTGAAGGCGCTGTAGTGCAGCACGTGTGCGGTCATCGTTCGTTCCTCTCGTTCAGGTGCGCGCTGTCCCGGTTCTTCATCGCCACGAGAGCGAGGAGGCCGAAGGCGAGGGTGACCAGGTAGCGGATCCAGTCGTAGTCGGCGTCGAGCAGCTCGCCCGACGCGTTGAAGGTGGCGTGCAGCAGTGCAAGCGTCAGGATGGAGCGCCTGCCCCACGTGTCGAAGGCGCCGAGGAGGAGCCGGAGCCCGACCCCGGCGACCAAGAGCCCGGCGAGGTTCTCGCCCAGGTCAGCAGCATCGTCGATGTCGTAGAAGGCGAGCGGGAGGTGGATGCCCACGAACAGGACCGCCGTGGCGAGGCTTCCGCGCAGGTATCCCCATCGCGCCATGGTCCGCCGCTGCACGAAGCCGGCCCAGACCATCTCCTCCCAGAGATTCACGATCAGCAGGGAGGCAGCCACGTTCCCCAGCGCGAGCGAGACGACGAACCCCACGTCGAGGCCGGCCTGCTGGTCGAAGGCTCGAGCCGCCAGCCAGGTGCCGGCCGGGATGAGCAGCAGTGCCGGGATCAGCAGGATCCGGGGCCGGGGGAGGCGGAAGCAGTCGCGGAAGAGCTGGCGGCCATCCGCTCCGGGGTCGCGCCTCACCAGGAGGACCGTCGGCAGGACCAGGCCGAGAACCAGGGTGCCGAGGACGAACGGCTCGACGGGGACGTCGACGAACAAGGGGATGGACAGGAGCACCCAGCCGACGGGAAGGGCGATGGCGACGAACGCCTTCAGGAGAGCGAGGTCGTCGGCCTCCCGAGCGGCGACGGATGCTGTGCGCTTCATGTGTCTCATGCTGTTCGTGCCACCTTGGGTCTCGGTTGGTCTGCCGTTGGGGCTCTGCCTGTCAGCGAGGTGGGGCCGAGCACGAGATCGCGTCGGGTCAGCGACTCGATCAGGATCGTGGCGTGCAGGGTCAGTTGCTGAAGCGTGTCGATCAGGGACGCCAGGGACGACTCCGTGACTGCGAGGCCGGCGAGTGGACTCGGCGGTGTGAGGTCCAGGTGGGGTTCGTGGTTCAGGATCGAACCGACCAGCTGGTCCAGTCCCGGACCGGGGTCGATGCCGAGCTGGTCCCTGAGGAGGGCCCGGCACCGTCGGTGCACGTCGAGTGCCTCGGCCGAGCGCCCGCCCCGGTGCAGCGCGAGCATCAGCAGCTCGTAGGGGGGTTCGCGCAGCGGTTCGTCACGCACCAGCGCCTCCAACAGGGGGACGGCCTCCTCGTGCCGACCGGTCTCGACCATCGCGCGCAGCAGACCTTCGCGAGCGGAGGTCCGCAGCTCAGTGAGCTCGGCGATCAGCGCTGTGGCGACGTCGTGTGCGGCCAGCTCGATCACGGGCTGCCCGCGCCAGAGCTGGAGCGCCGCCCCGTAGGCGAGCGCTGACTCCTCGGGGCGGCCGGCCCGCATGTGCGAGAAGCCCGAGGAGATCAGGCGGCGGAAGCGCACGACGTCGAGGGCGTCGTCCTCCACCTCCAGGCCGTAGCCCGAGCTCGTCGTGATGAGCCTGGCCGAGGCGGTCGGGTGCTCTGCGAGCCGTTTGCGCAGGTGGAAGACGTAGGAACGCAGCGTCACCAGGGCGCCTGGCGGGGGATGGCCGTCCCACAGCTGGTCGGCAAGCTGGTCAGCCGGCAGCACGGTGTTGGCGTGCACGGCGAAGAGCGCCATCAGGGTGCGCTGTCGACGGCTGGTGAGGTTGAGCTCGTGGCCGCCGGCGCGGACCCGGAGCGGTCCGAGCAGGTCGATGGTCACGGCGGCGGCATCGACGTCCTCGGTGGCGCAGCTGGCGAGATGACGTCCAGGCGCGGTGGTACGCATGTCAGGCATCAGGTTCTCCTGCCGGGGCGGCCGTCCTCGGCGGAACGGCCTGGTGGATCGACCCTCTCCTCAGGGTCTGTCCAAAACCTGTCTCGGGTCTTTCACCTCAAGTGCGGGCCCCGCGCGTGCGCGTCGTCTGCGGTCCGGCATCCGTACCACGGGTGGCGCTGGTGGGCGCCTGACCTGCGGTTTTGTAGAGCTTCAGGGGGTCGAACCTAAACCAACGGCTCCGGGCGTCGTTGCTGTCTACGGAGCCGAGCAACTGAGCTAACCGGAATGGTCCACGGCGACGGACGCCATCCTCGCGGTCGCCGAGAGCCAGTCTCGGGTCTCGCGCAGTGTGTGTGCATCGAGCAGTCGGCCAACAAGCCAAGGGATCGACTCAGGACCCGAGGCACTCGGCGACTGCCCACTGCTCGGCACTAGCGGTGTCTTCGGCAACGGCGTTCGGGGAGTGGCAAGTGGTCTGCGAGGTTCGTGTTTGACCGCGTTGAGATCGAAAGCGACGAGGGCCCCGGCTAAGCCGGAGCCCTCGCTGTCGAACGGTGCGTTCGAGCTCTACCTGCACAAGTGACTACATGTCGTAGTAGAGCCCGACCTGGCGCCGAGTGGTCTCCGTAGTGCGGTGCCAGGGCGTGGCTGCATTGGTTTGTGACCGTCTGAGCCTGCTCACAGGAGGGCTCGGAATGGGCTCACTTTGATTCGCAAAGGCCCGCAACACCGCTCCGCCGCCCGCAGTCTCCGAGGACGGCATCGCCGCAGGTCAGAGGCTGGTTCCACCTCCTGCGCGCAACCGACCGCAAAGGATCGCGCTCACGCTCAGGATCATCGGTGCCTTCCCGATGACGCACCACGTCGAGTGCGTCGCGCTGCTGGAGCCGGCAGGGTCCGGTCAGCGCACCACGTCGTAGACGAGCTTCTGGACGCCGTTGGCGTAGGACTGGCTCTCGGCGAGGCTCAGCTTCTGCTTGTCGGGGGAGGAGTCGGAGAACAGCCGCTTGCCCGAGCCGAGGACGACCGGGAAGACCAGCAGGTGGTAGCGGTCGACGAGGCCGGCAGCGGCGAGCGACTGGGCGAGCCGGGCGCTGGCGTGCACGGAGATCGGGCCGCCCTCGGTCTCCTTGAGCCGGGCGACGTCGTCCATGGTCCGGAGGATCGTGATCTCGCCCCAGTTGTCGACCAGGTCGTCCTCCTGGAGCGAGGAGGAGACGACGTACTTGGGCATCGCGTTGTACTTCGGGAACTCCTCGGTCATCGACGGCCACACCGGTGCGAACAGGTCGTAGCTGACCCGGCCGAGCATCAGCGCGCCGGCCTCCTCCTGCTCCTGGCCCTTCATCTCGTAGACCTCGGGCAGGAACTCGACGTCCTTGAACGACCAGCCGGCGTGGGGGTGGCCCTCGTTGCCGCCGGGCGAGTCGATGACGCCGTCGAGGGTGATGAACTCGGTGACGTACAGGGTGCGCATCTCAGGATCTCCTTGGTCGGGTTGCATTTAACTCACCACGAACGGGGTGCCGCGGATCCGACACGCACCTGACGTCGATGTCGGAAAAGCTGCCGGACGCGACCGGTAGGTCAGGTACGAAGCTCAGCGGCGCGCGGCGTAGATCCGGCGTACGACGTCCTCGATGTCGGGCTCCTCGACCGTGAGGTCCAGGACCTCCGCCCGTTCGGAGACGGCGGCGAGGACCCGGGCGGCGGTGGTCGTCTCGGCGTCGAAGGCGAGCCGCTGGCGGAGCCCGTGGCCCTCGGAGGCGAGGTGGCGGGTGCCGGTGATGCCGGTCAGGTCGGCGACCGCCTCGGCCAGGTCGACGACGAGCACCCGCTCGGCTCCGACGGTCCGGGACAGGCCGGGGAGGTCACCGTCGTAGGCGAGCCGGCCGCGGTCGATGACGAGGATCCGGTCGCAGAGCCGCTCGACGTCGCCCATGTCGTGGGTGGTGAGCAGCAGCGTGGTGCCGTGGGTGCGGCGCTCGGCCACCAGGAACTCGCGGAGCCGCTGCTTGGACAGCACGTCGAGACCGATGGTCGGCTCGTCGAGGATCACCAGCCGCGGGGAGTGGAGCAACGCGGCGGCCATCTCGGCCCGCATCCGCTGACCGAGGGAGAGCTGCCGCACCGGTGTCGCCAGGAACTCGCCCATCTCGAGCCGCTCGACCAGCTCGTCGGTGCGGTCGCGCTCCGCGGTCGCCGACAGGTCGTGGATCGCGGCGAGGATCCGGAACGACTCGCGCACCGGGAGGTCCCACCACAGCTGCGACCGCTGCCCGAAGACCACGCCCACCTGGCGGGCCAGCCGCCGGCGGTCCTGCACCGGGCGCAGGCCGCAGGTGGTCACCTCGCCCCGGCTCGGCACCAGGATCCCGGTGAGCATCTTGATGGTCGTCGACTTCCCGGCGCCGTTCGCGCCGATGTAGCCCACCGCCTCGCCGGGCTCGATCCGGAGCGTGAGGTCGTCGACGGCGACGAGCGTTCGCCTTCGTGCTCCCTCCCGGATCCGGAACTCCCGGGTCAGCCCGTTGGTCTCGATGATCGGGCCTGCATCGGTGGTGGTCATCCGCCGCCTCCTTGGTAGTGCCGGACGCCCCACCGCCAGCTGATGAGCGCCAGCAGCCAGGTCCATGCTGCCGCGAGCGGCGCGCACCAGCCGAGCCAGTCGGGCAGCCCGTACGGCGGCGCGATCCCGAGCAGCCAGAGTGCCGGGAGGAACCCGGTGAACGCCATCGGGAAGAAGAACCCGAAGACCGCCCACAACGGTCGGTTCCACACCGAGGCGGGCTGCGTCGCCGCGTAGCGGCCGCCGTACACGAACGCGTTGGTCGTCTCGGCGCCGTCGACGAGGAAGAACTGGGCGCCGCCTGCCCAGACGAACATCCCGGCGAACATCACGTAGCCGCTCACGATCGCGACCGCCAGCAGCAGCACGTGCGCCGGGCTCCAGGCGATGTCGTTGAGGGCCAGCCCGAACGCCAGCGCGACCGCGCCGACGCCGGCGCGGGCGAGCCGGCGCAGCGAGATGTCGCTGGTGACGAGCTGCAGGAGCAGCGGCTGGGGCCGGAGGTAGAAGACGTCGAGCGTGCCCGCGCGGAGGTACGTCGGCAGGTTGTCGCAGTGCCCGAACGTCATGTCGGCGAGGGAGAAGCAGAGGTCGGCCAGGCCGAACACCAGCAGGATCTGGGCGAAGTCGAGGCCGCCGAGCTCGGTCACGCTGTGGAACAGCACCCAGATCTCCGCGAGCTCGATCACCCCGACCAGCGCCGAGCTGGCCAGGTCGAGGCCGAAGCTCGCCCGGTAGGCGCGCTGCGACCGGGCGCGGGACGCGAGCACCGCACGGTAGGGCCGAAGGCGCGCGCGGAGGGTCAGCGGCTCAGCCACCCTGCACCTCCAGGTGGCGGCGGCCGGCCCGGGTGAGGACCTGGCCGAGAGCGCCGACGCCGACCAGCCACCCGACCTGCACCGCGATCAGCAGCAGCCCCTGCCCGCTGTCGACGCGGCCGGAGATGATGTCGACGGGATACATCATCATCGACGGGAACGGCGTCGCCTGGGCGACGATCTCCAGCCAGCGCGGGAAGATCCAGATCGGGACGAACAGGCCGGCCAGGAAGCCCGAGACCACCATGTAGAGGATCTGGAGGCCGCGGGTCTCGACCAGCCAGAAGCCGGGCGCCGCGACGACCAGGTAGACCGTCGCCGCCGAGATCGCGATGCCGAGCACGATGCTCGCGGCGCCGAGGAGGTAGGCCACGGGGTTGTCGGGCAGCGCCATGCCCACGACGAGGCCGCCGATGAGCACCGACGGGATGCCGCGCGGGATCAGGTTGAAGAGCGACTTGCCGACCTCGGTCGTGATCGCGGCCGCCTGCACGTCGAGCGGACGGAGGAAGTCCACGGCGACGTCGCCGTCCTTGATCCGGTCGGCGATGTCGATCCGGCCGAAGAGGTTGACGGACCCGAGCAGCCCCTGCGAGACCCAGATGTAGGTGCTCATCAGCGCGACGTCGTACCCCTCCAGCTCGCCGCCGGCGGCGCGGACGGTCGCGAACAGGATCGCCACCTTGAGCAGGCCGAAGGTGGTGTTGGCGACCAGGCCGCCGAACGCCGCGAGGAGATAGGCGGACTGCCGGCGGAAGCCGGCGACGAGGATGCGCCAGTAGACCCGGACCCCTGATGGCACAGCACGCATGAGGGACAGCAACCTAGGCTTGCCTTCAAGTCGACTTCAAGTCCTAGGGTCATGCGCATGAGCATGGAGTCGATCGCGTGGAACCAGATGTACCGGCGGATGAGCGCGCCGGACGAGCGGCGTGCCTTCAGCGCCGCGACCGCTCGCCGGATCCTGGAGTTCGCGCGGCCGCACCGCCGCAAGCTGATCGGCTTCCTCGTCCTCAGCGTGGCGGGCGCCGCGCTCGCGGTGGCGACGCCGGTGCTGGCCGGCCGGGTCGTCGACGCGATCGTCGATGGTTCCGAGCCGCGGGTCGTGGTGGTGCTGGCGCTGGTGATCGCCGGCGTCGCGGTGCTGGACGCGGCGATGGGCCTGGTCACGCGGTGGCTCTCGGCGGGGATCGGTGAGGGACTGATCCTCGACCTGCGGACGGCCGTGTTCGACCACGTGCAGCGGATGCCTGTCGCCTTCTTCACCCGGACCCGGACCGGTGCCCTGGTCAGTCGTCTCAACAACGACGTCATCGGTGCCCAGCGGGCGTTCAGCAGCACGCTGTCGGGGGTGGTCGGGAACTTCGTGATGCTCGTCCTCACGCTGGTGGTGATGCTCGGCATCTCCTGGCGGGTCACGCTGCTGGCGCTGGTGCTGCTCCCCGTCTTCGTCCTCCCCGCGCGCCGGATGGGCAACCGCCTCGCCGGCATCCAGCGCGAGGCGGCCGACCACAACGCCGCCATGGGCAACCAGATGACCGAGCGCTTCTCCGCGCCCGGCGCGACCCTGGTCAAGCTGTTCGGCCGGCCGGACCAGGAGTCCGCCGAGTTCGCGGCCCGGGCGCGGCGGGTGGCGCAGATCGGGGTCCGGATCGCCATGGTGCAGACGACCTTCGTGACCGCCCTCACCGTGGTGTCCTCCCTCGCGGTGGCCCTGGTCTACGGTCTCGGCGGCTACTACGCCCTGACCGGCGGTCTCGACGCCGGTGACGTCGTCGCCCTGTCGCTGCTGCTGGCCCGGCTCTACGCCCCGCTCACGGCCCTCGCCAGCGCCCGGGTCGAGGTGATGGCCGCCCTGGTGAGCTTCGAGCGGGTCTTCGAGGTGCTCGACCTCGAGCCGCTGATCCACGACCGGCCTGGCGCCCGGGACGTGCCCGAGGGACCGGTGTCCGTACAGCTCGACGACGTGCGCTTCTCCTACCCGTCCGCCGATCGCGTCTCGCTCGCGTCCCTGGAGGACGTGGCGACGCTCGACGCGCGTGGCGGCGAGGAGGTCCTGCACGGGGTGAGCCTGCGGGCGGAGCCCGGCCAGGTGATCGCGCTGGTCGGCTCCTCCGGTGCCGGGAAGTCCACGATCGCGCAGCTCGTGTCCCGGCTCTACGACGTCGACGCGGGCGCCGTACGGCTCGCCGGCGTGGACGTGCGGGACCTGTCCGCCGCGGCGATCCGCGACGCGGTCGGAATGGTGACCCAGGACGGGCACCTGTTCCACGACTCGATCCGCGGCAACCTCCTGTTCGCGCGGCCTGATGCGACGGAGGAGGAGGTGTGGGACGCGCTGGAGCGGGCCCGCCTCGCCGACCTGGTGCGGTCGCTGCCCGACGGGCTCGCCACGGTCGTGGGCGAGCGGGGCTACCGGCTCTCCGGCGGCGAGCGGCAGCGGTTGACCATCGCCCGGCTGCTGCTGAAGCGGCCGCGGGTGGTCGTCCTCGACGAGGCGACGGCGTCGCTGGACTCCACCTCCGAGGCGGCGGTGCAGGCGGCTCTCTCCGAGGTGCTCGCCGGCCGGACGGCGCTCGTCATCGCCCACCGGCTCTCGACGATCCGCACCGCGGACCGCATCCTGGTGGTCGAGGACGGGCAGATCGTCGAGCAGGGCACCCACGCGGAGCTGCTGGTGGCCGGTGGTCGCTACGAGGAGCTCTACCGCACCCAGTTCGCGGAGACCGGCGGTGGGGTGTCGGCGCCGGCCTGAGGCGGAGCCTCAGTCGACCCGGACGAACCCGCTGCGGTAGGCCGCGATGACGAGCTGGACGCGGTCGCGCACGCCGACCTTGGCGATCAGCCGGGCGACGTGGCACTTCACGGTGGCGGGGGAGATGAACAGGGTGTGCGCGATCTCGACCGTCGACTGGCCCTCGGCGAGGAGGCGGAGGACGTCGCCCTCCCGGCTGGAGAGCCGTGCCGTCCAGGGGTACGTCGGCAGCGGTGGGGCCGGCTGGGGCGCGTCGGGCGAGTGCCGCACCACCTGGAGGTGGCGGGGCGCGGCCGCCGAGGAGGTGTACTGCGGTTCGCTCATTCTGGCGAGGCTAGGGAAGGCCTTCGGCGCGCGCACCCGACCCGGGGGAACGTGATACCGATGTGAGACGCGCTCGCACGGTCGATCGTGTGGAGAATCCACTCGACCTCGTGTATCTTGATATCAAGAGATAGGGGTTCCTGGGTGTCCCGGAACTTAGGGCAGCCTCACTATCCGCCCGCCCGCTCGCGGCGGCAGGATGTGACGGCAGCCCTACCCCGACCCACAGATGTCGACGAGGACGGAGACGCGGATGGCCAGCAAGGACAGCTTCGGCGCCAAGAGCACCCTGGACGTGGACGGGAAGGCGTATGAGATCTTCCGTCTCGATGCGGTGACCGGGGAGGGTCTGGACCAGGCATCGCTGCCGTTCTCCCTCAAGGTGCTCCTCGAGAACCTGCTCCGCACCGAGGACGGCGCCGACATCACGGCCGACGACATCAAGGCGCTCGCCGGCTGGGACGCCGACGCGCAGCCCGACAAGGAGATCCAGTTCACCCCCGCCCGGGTGATCATGCAGGACTTCACCGGCGTGCCGTGCGTGGTCGACCTCGCCACCATGCGCGAGGCGATGGCCGACCTGGGCGGCGACGCGACCAAGATCAACCCGCTGGCTCCCGCCGAGATGGTCATCGACCACTCGGTGATCGCCGACGTCTTCGGCACCCCCGAGGCGTTCGGGCGCAACGTCGAGATCGAGTACGAGCGCAACCGCGAGCGCTACCAGTTCCTGCGGTGGGGCCAGACCGCGTTCTCCGACTTCAAGGTCGTCCCGCCGGGCACCGGCATCGTCCACCAGGTCAACATCGAGCACCTGGCGCGGGTCACCTTCACCCGTGAGGTCGATGGCGTTCTCCAGGCCTACCCGGACACCTGCGTCGGCACCGACTCCCACACCACGATGGTCAACGGCATCGGCGTGGTCGGCTGGGGCGTCGGCGGCATCGAGGCCGAGGCCGCGATGCTCGGCCAGCCCGTGTCGATGCTGATCCCGCGGGTGGTCGGCTTCAAGCTGAGCGGCGACCTGCCCGAGGGCGCCACCGCGACCGACCTGGTCCTCACCATCACCGAGATGCTCCGCAAGCACGGCGTGGTCGGCAAGTTCGTCGAGTTCTACGGCCCCGGCGTCTCGGTGCTGCCGCTGGCGAACCGGGCCACCATCGGCAACATGAGCCCCGAGTTCGGCTCCACGATCGCGGTCTTCCCGATCGACGAGGAGACCATCAAGTACCTCGAGCTCACGGGTCGCTCCGCGGAGCAGCTCGCGCTGGTGGAGGCGTACGCCAAGGAGCAGGGCCTCTGGCACGACCCCGCCGCGGAGCCCCGGTTCTCCGAGAAGCTCGAGCTCGACCTGGCGACGGTCGTGCCGTCGCTGGCCGGCCCCAAGCGGCCGCAGGACCGCGTGTCGCTGTCCGACGCCAAGGGCGCCTTCCGCGACGCCCTCGACGAGTACGTCGACGACTCCGGCGACCAGCAGGGGTACGACGAGGCGGTGGCCGAGTCCTTCCCGGCTTCGGACGCCCCGTCCCACAACGGTGCGCAGGTCGACGGCTCTCCCGCTCCGCGCGACCACGGCTCGGCGGACCACACCGTGATCGGCCGGCCGAGCAACCCCGCCCAGGTCACCCTGGCCGACGGCACGTCGTTCGAGATCGACCACGGCGCGGTCACGATCGCCGCCATCACCTCCTGCACCAACACGTCCAACCCCTCGGTGATGATCGGCGCCGCCCTGCTCGCCAAGAAGGCGGTCGAGAAGGGGCTCCAGCGCAAGCCGTGGGTCAAGACCACGCTGGCGCCGGGCTCGAAGGTGGTCTCGGACTACTACGAGAAGTCCGGCCTGACGCCCTACCTCGACAAGCTCGGCTTCAACCTCGTCGGCTACGGCTGCACGACCTGCATCGGCAACTCCGGCCCGCTGATCCCCGAGGTCAGCCAGGCCGTCAACGACAACGACCTTGCGGTCGTGTCCGTGCTGTCGGGCAACCGGAACTTCGAGGGCCGGATCAACCCGGACATCAAGATGAACTACCTCGCGTCGCCGCCGCTCGTCGTCGCCTACGCGCTGGCCGGCTCGATGGACGTCGACCTGTTCAACGACCCCCTGGGCAAGGACAGCGACGGCAACGACGTCTTCATGAAGGACATCTGGCCGACGCCGACGGAGATCGAGGAGGTCATCGCCGCCGCGATCAGCTCCGAGATGTTCGACGACAGCTACAAGGACGTCTTCGCGGGTGACGAGGCGTGGCAGTCGCTGCCGACGCCCGAGGGCAAGACCTTCGAGTGGGACCCGGAGTCGACGTACGTCCGCAAGCCCCCCTACTTCGACGGCATGCCGGCCGAGCCGACCCCGGTCACCGACATCGACGGTGCGCGGGTGCTGCTCAAGCTCGGCGACTCGGTCACCACCGACCACATCAGCCCGGCCGGTGCGATCAAGAAGGACTCGCCCGCGGGCACGTACCTCTCGGAGAACGGCGTCGAGCCGCGCGACTTCAACTCCTACGGCTCGCGTCGCGGCAACCACGAGGTCATGATCCGCGGCACCTTCGCCAACATCCGGCTCCGCAACCAGATCGCGCCCGGCACCGAGGGTGGCTTCACCCGCGACTTCACGGTCGCGGACGGCCCGGTGACCACGGTCTACGACGCGTCGGTCAACTACCAGGCCGCCGGCATCCCGCTGGTCGTGCTGGCCGGCAAGGAGTACGGCTCCGGCTCGTCGCGCGACTGGGCTGCCAAGGGCACCTCGCTGCTGGGCGTCAAGGCGGTCATCGCCGAGTCCTACGAGCGGATCCACCGGTCGAACCTCATCGGCATGGGTGTCATCCCGCTGCAGTTCCCCGAGGGTGAGACGGCCGAGTCGCTCGGGCTGACGGGTGAGGAGACGTTCTCGATCACCGGCATCACCGAGCTCAACGACGGCACCACGCCGCGGACCGTGAAGGTCAAGGCGGGGGACACCGAGTTCGACGCCGTGGTCCGGATCGACACCCCCGGTGAGGCCAACTACTACCGCAACGGCGGCATCATGCAGTACGTCCTGCGCAACCTGCGCCGGAGCTGATCCGCCGGAACTGAACCGCCGGAGCTGATCCGATCGGCCGATGGCCCGACACCCGGTGTGGTGGCGGGCCATCGCCCGCATCTGTTGGAACGATGGCCCCATGCGCTCCTTCGGTACGGCGGCCCTCCTGATCGCCCTGACGGTGCTGACCGGCTGCGGCTCGGGCAGCGGCGACGCGGACGACGTGCCGACGATCACGACCCGACCCTCCACCTCGGCGACGAGCGCACCCACGACCGCGTCCGGCGCGCCGTCGAGCGACGCGTCCGCGACGCCCGGTACGTCGTCGCAGCCGCCGGCCACGGAGACCAGCACGCCTCCGTCACCGCCGGAGACGACCATCGCCCCGCCGACGTCCGCGCCGCCACCGGACGAGGCGCGCGGTCCCACGACGTATGCCGACGCGATCGACCGGATCAACGCGGCCGCGACCGCGGGCACGACCGTGTCCACGGCTCGGTTCGTCACCCCCGGCGACGACGTCTACTGCCTGCTCGACGACCCGGTCATCGGCCCGACCTGCGAGCTGGGCAACGGGTTCATCACCGACCCCCGCGTCTGCGGCGCCGACTCCACCGACCGGGTCGGCCGGATCGAGACCTTCAACGGCAGGCCGCGGCCGGTGTGCAACGCCGACACCATCCGCGAGCCCGGCGCCGAGGTGGTCCGTCCGGACGCGGCCGTGGTCAGCGGCGACGTCAGCTGCGGGATCGAGCCCTTCGGCGTGACCTGCATCGACCGTTCGGCCGAGGTCGGGTTCTTCATCGGCAAGGGCGAGTACCACGTCTTCTGACCCGCGCGACTACGGTGAGCGACATGCTCGTCGCCTTCAGCATCTCGCCGTCCGGGGCCGCCGCCGATGAGACCGGCGGCGTGACCGAGGCCGTTGCCGCCGCGGTGCGCGTGGTCCGGGAGTCGGGGCTCCCCAACGAGACCAATGCGATGTTCACGAACATCGAGGGGGAGTGGGACGAGGTGATGGCCGTCGTCAAGCGGGCCGTCGACGTCGTCGCCGCGGTGTCGCCGCGGGTCGGGCTGGTCCTCAAGGCCGACATCCGTCCTGGCCACACCGGGCAGCTGACCGCCAAGGTGGAGCGGATCGAACGGGCGCTCGAGGCATGACCGACCACGCCGGCAGTGCCCCGGGCCGCAGCGCCTGATCGGAGGGACCATGGACAGCGAGACCCTCGGCTTCCGCACGGGCGGGGAGGAGCGGGTCCTCGACATCACCCGCGAGTGCGCGGACTTCGCGTCGGGACGCGGCGACGGGCTGCTGCACGTGTTCGTGCCCCACGCCACCGCGGGGATCGCGATCATCGAGACGGGCGCCGGCAGCGACGACGACCTGTTGGCTGCCCTCGGGGACCTGCTCCCCGCGGACGACCGCTGGCAGCATCGCCACGGGTCGCCGGGCCACGGTCGCTCGCACGTGATGCCGGCACTGGTCCCGCCGTACGCCTCGGTGCCGGTGCTCGGCGGCCGGCTCGCGCTCGGCACCTGGCAGAGCATCTGCCTGGTCGACCTCAACGTCGACAACGCAGTCCGCGAGGTGCGGGTGAGCTTCCTCCCGGGCTGACCGACGCGTACGCCGGAGCGCGGTCAGTCGGGCGCGTAGGCCAGCCCGAGCTCGGCGAGCGACGCCTCGATCCGGTCGAGCGCGATCGGTCCGACCCCGTGCAGGGCCGCGAGGTCACGGCGACGCCAGTGGCTCGCGGCCTCCAGGGTGTGCACGTCCACGCGGCGCAGGGCGGCCGTCGCCGGCGCGCCGATCGTCCGCGGCAGCGGCGTGCCCTCCCGGCGGGGGGCGCGTTCGCGGGGTCCGTCCTCGTGGTCGAGCACCGCCTGCCCCCGCGGTGACAGGCGGTAGCCGATCGCGAGCGACTCGGTCAGCCCTCGCTCCTTGAGCTTGCGGACGTCACGCTTGAAGTCGGGGGTCGGCCGGCCGACCAGAGCGGCGAGGTCGGGCGCCCGCACCTCGGGGTGGGCGTCGATGAGGCGCAGCGTGGCCCGGGTCCAGGGTTCACTCGGGGAGGCGCGGTCGAGGCGGTCCAGGCCGGAGAGGACCTCCCCGATCTCGTCGGGGCCGGGCACGGTCTCGCGCAGCGCCTCCCGCGGGTCGGCGCCGGCGTACCTCAGGCCGATGCGGTAGACCGGCCGGTCGGCCCTGGCTGCCAGGGCCGCCTTGAGCTCGGTCAGGGACGCAGCGCCGCAGCGGCGGGCGTCGTCGGCGCGCAGCGCGCCGACGGTCGTCCGGTCGACGCTCACCACCTCGACCAGTCCGACCGCGGTCCGCAGCCGCGACCCGACCCGCACCCGGGGCCGGTCCCACCGTCGGAAGGCGAGGTCGACCTCGCCCCTGCGGATCGCCTCGAGCTCGGCCGGTCGCATCAGCACCCTCGGAGGATACGGTGATCGGCGTGCGCCACTTCGCCTCGATCCTGCTCGTCGACCAGCGGGGCTGGGTGCTGCTGCAGGAGCGCGACGAGCACCCGGTGATCGACCCGGGCTGCTGGGGCTTCGTCGGTGGCCACGTCGACCCCGACGAGGAGCCGGAGACCGCGGCCTACCGCGAGCTGCTGGAGGAGACCGGTCTCCGGGTCGAGCCGCCCGCCCTCGAGCTGTGGCGGGAGGTCTCGATCTACCACGCCGCCTACGAGTCCTTCGACGACGTGTTCGTCTACACGGCCGCCAGCACCGCCACCGACGCGGACATCGTCGTGGGGGAGGGGCGCCAGATCGTCTTCGTCGACCCCGCGACGGTCAGCGAGCTGCCGCTGACCGCGTCGGCGACCCGGATCCTGCCCGAGTTCCTCGCCTCCGACCGCTACCAGACCCTCCGCGGGCCCGCGATCAGGGCCATCGACCCCTGACGGCCTAAACTCGCACCCATGGGCCTCCTCGACCGGATCACCTCGCCGCGCGACCTGCGTGACCTCTCCGACGTCGAGCTGGCCACGCTCGCGAGCGAGATCCGCGACCTGTTGATCCGCACGGTCGCGACGAACACCGGTCACCTCGGGCCCAACCTGGGCGTGGTCGAGCTGACCCTGGCGATCCACCGGGTCTTCGACAGCCCGCGCGACCGGGTGGTCTTCGACACCGGCCACCAGGCCTACGTGCACAAGCTCGTGACCGGCCGGGTCGCGGAGTTCGCCACGCTGCGCCGTGAGGGCGGGATGAGCGGCTACCCGAGCCGGGCCGAGTCCGACCACGACATCGTCGAGAACTCCCATGCCTCCACCGCGCTCAGCTATGCCGACGGCATCGCGAAGGCCTACGCCATCCGGGGCGAGGACCGCCACGTGGTGGCCGTGATCGGCGACGGCGCGCTGACGGGCGGCATGGCCTGGGAGGCCCTCAACAACATCGCGATCGCCAAGGACTCGCGCCTGGTGATGGTGGTCAACGACAACGGCCGCTCCTACACGCCGACGATCGGGGGCCTGGCCAACGCGCTCACCGGGCTGCGCACCAACCCGCGCTACGAGCAGGTGCTCGACCTCGTCAAGAAGCGCGTCAACGCGGTCCCGGCGGTCGGCCCCACGGCGTACGACGCCCTCCACGCGGTGAAGAAGGGCCTCAAGGACGCGCTCGCCCCGCAGGGCCTGTTCGAGGACCTCGGTCTCAAGTACGTCGGTCCCGTCGACGGTCACGACCGCCAGGCCATGGAGCACGCCCTCCAGCAGGCGAAGAGGTTCGGCGGGCCGGTGATCGTGCACGCCATCACGCGCAAGGGCTTCGGCTACGACCCGGCCGAGCGGCACGAGGCCGACCAGTTCCACGCGCCTGGTCCCTTCGACGTGCAGACCGGTGCAGAGAAGCCGAAGGGCCCGATCTGGACCGACCACTTCGCCGACCACATCGTGCGGATCGGCGGCCGGCGCCCCGACGTCGTCGCGATCACGGCCGCGATGATGCACCCCGTCGGTCTCGACAAGTTCCAGACCCGCTTCCCCGAGCGCACCTTCGACGTCGGCATCGCCGAGCAGCACGCCGCGACCTCGGCCGCCGGGCTGGCGCTCGGCGGCCTGCACCCGGTCTTCGCGGTCTACGCGACGTTCCTCAACCGGGCCTTCGACCAGGTGCTGATGGACGTCGCGCTCCACAAGTGCGGCGTGACCTTCGTGCTCGACCGTTCGGGCGTGACCGGTGACGACGGCGCCAGCCACAACGGCATGTGGGACATGTCGATCCTCCAGGTCGTGCCCGGGCTCCGTCTTGCCGCGCCCCGCGACGTCACCCGGATGCGCGAGCTGCTCGACGAAGCGGTCGAGGTCGCGGACGCCCCGACGGTCGTGCGCTTCCCGAAGGGCCCCCCGCCGCCCGATCTCGAGGCGATCGACACCGTCAACGGCCTCGACGTGCTCGTCCGCGACGGCGAGCGCGACGTGCTCGTCGTCGCCGTCGGCTCGATGGCCGGCACCGGGGTCGACGTGGCCGAGCGGCTGACCGCGCAGGGGATCGGCGTCACGGTCGTCGACCCGCGTTGGGTCAAGCCGGTCAACCCGGCGCTGGTCGAGCTCGCCTCCCACCACCGGCTGGTCGTGACGATCGAGGACAACGGCGTCATCGGCGGCGTCGGCGCCGTGCTCCTCCAGACCCTCGCCGCGGCCGGCATCGACACCCCGGTGCGGCTGCACGGCATCCCCCAGGAGTTCCTGGACCACGCCAAGCGGGCCGTCATCCTCGAGCGGGTCGGACTCTCGGCGCAGTCGATCGCGCTCGACATCGTGCACGAGATGGCCAGGATCGGCACCGACGACGCAGCCACGGCGGACGACCGGGCGCTCCTCGATGCCGACAGGAAGCACTGACGTCCACGGGAGCCGGCTCCGGATCGTCTCCGCGCTGCTGACCGCTCTCGTCGCGACCACGCTCGCCGCCTGCGGCGGCGACGACCCGCCCGTCAGCACCGACGACCCGGAGGCCGACGTCGCCGACGCTGTCCAGCGCACGCTGCGCCAGCGCGCCCGCGCGATCGTCGAGCGGGACCCGGTGCGGTTCGAGGGCACGCTCGCGCCGCGCGACGGGGGCTTCGTCGCCGAGCAGCAGCGCTACCTCGACAACCTCGGCCAGCTGCCGCTCGGGGTCGTGCGCATCGACCTGGTCGAGGACTCGCTCGAGCAGGACGGCGAGGGCTACTGGGGCGTGGTCCGGGTCCGCCTCGAGCTCCAGGGGTACGACGCCGCGCCCGTCATGACCTCCGACCGGTGGCGCTTCGCGCCCTCCCGCAACGAGCGTCGCTACCTGATCTCCTCGACCACCGACGCCGGCTGGGAGGCCGAGCACGGACCGCAGCCGCAGCCGTGGGACCTCGGCGACATCGAGGTGCGCGAGGGCCCGGGTGTGCTGGGCATCTTCGACGCGACGACGGTGGCGAACGCGGACGTCGTGATCAGCGCCGTCTCGGAGGCCCGCTTCGAGGTCAAGGGCATCGTCCCCGACAGCCCCGCCGGCCCCGACAACCGCGCCGGCCGCGCCGAGCCGGACGGTGTCGTCGTCTACACGCTCGCCGACCCGGCGTTCCTCGAGCACCTCGAGGGCCTGCCGGTGAGCGACCCCGACCTCCTGGACGGCGCAACCGTCCAGGTGCCGCGCAACGCGACGGACGTCGACGGGCCGGTGGCGTCGTACCGGGTCCTGCTCAGCCCGCACGTCCTCGACCAGGGCAGCGAGGTCCTCGACCGGCTGGTCCGCCACGAGCTCACCCACGTCGTGCTCGGCGACCGTGGCCGGGAGGCGCCGCTGTGGCTCACCGAGGGCATCGCCGAGTACGTCTCGGTGCGTCCGATCGCCCCGGCCGAGCGGCGGCTGCAGACCGGCGCGCTCGACCTGGTCGCGGCCGGCGTCAACGACGTGCCGTCCGACGACGACTTCGCCGGCAGCGACGCCGAGGGCTGGTACGCCGTCGCGTGGTGGGTGTGCGAGTACGTCGCGGCGACCTACGGCGAGCCGGTCCTGTGGGCGCTCGTCGACGGGCTCGCGAGCGGCACCGACGTGCAGTCGGTCGTCTTCGAGCAGCTGGGGATCACGACCTCCGAGCTGGTCGAGGCGGGCATCGGCCTGATGCGCCGCACCTACGGGTGAGCGGGCCCAGCCAACCGCCCAGCCAACCGCACAGCCACCGCACAGGCCACCCGCACCGACCGGTCAGTATCGTTCACCTGTGACCTCGACTCCGCGCCTCGTCCACATCGTCGACGACGTGCCGGAGCTCGCCGGGGTCGACGAGCTGCGCATGCTCGTGGCGCTCGACGGCTTCCTCGACGCCGGCAACGCCGGTGCGACCGCGTGCCGTCACCTGGTGGGCGCTGCCGACGGTGGCGGCACGGTCGTCGCGACGTTCGACGTCGACCAGCTGCACGACTACCGGGCCCGACGGCCTCCGATGTCCTTCGTGCGCGATCACTACGAGGGCTACGACGCCCCCCGGCTGGTCGTGCGGCTGCTGCGCGACACGGGTGGCTCGCCGTACCTCCTGCTGCACGGGCCGGAGCCGGACATCCGCTGGGAGGCGTTCTGCCGGGCGGTGCTCGAGGTCATCGAGCGGTTCTCGGTGGTGCTGGTCGTCGGCATGGGGTCGGTGCCGATGGCGGTGCCGCACACCCGGCCGATCGCGATCACCCATCACGCCAACAACGCCGACCTGCTCACCGCCACCAGCCCCTGGCAGGGCGAGCTGCGGATCCCCAGCAGCGCGCAGGCGCTCCTGGAGGTGCGGCTGGGGGAGTGGGGCCACGACGCGCTCGGGTTCGTCGCCCACGTCCCGCACTATCTCGCCCAGCTCGACTTCCCGCGCGCGTCGCTCACGCTGCTGGAGCAGGTCGAGCTCGCCGCGCGGTTGACGATCGACCTGTCCGACCTCGCCGCGGAGGCGGAGGAGCGCGAGGACGAGATCGCCCGCTACCTCGCCGCCAACAACGAGGTCGGCGAGGTCGTCGCTGCGCTCGAGCAGCAGTACGACGCGTTCGCGCGCGCCGAGGAGAGCGGCTCCAGCCTGCTCGCCGAGGACCGGCCGCTCCCGACCGGCGAGGAGATCGGGCAGCAGTTCGAGCAGTTCCTGGCCGGCCTGGAACGGCCGGACGAGACCGGAGGTGGCGCATGACGGAGCAGGTGGAGACCGGACACCCGGACGAGATGGCGGACGCGACCCGTCAGCTGGTGTCGCTGCTGGACCTCGAGCAGCTCGACACCGACCTGTTCCGCGGCCGGCAGCCCGAGTCGGTGCGGCAACGCGTCTACGGCGGCCAGGTCGCCGCGCAGGCCCTGATCGCGGCCACCCGCTCGGTCGGCCCGGACTTCCACGTGCACTCGCTGCACTCGTACTTCCTGCTGCCGGGCGACTACAACGTCCCGATCATCTACGACGTCGAGCGGATCCGGGACGGCAAGTCGTTCGCCACCCGACGGGTGCTGGCCCGCCAGCACGGCCGCCCGATCTACTACCAGTCGCTCAACTTCCAGCGTGCCGAGGACGGCTTCGAGCACCAGGACGTGATGCCGGAGGTCAAGGGGCCCGACGAGGGCATGAACCTGATCGATCTCATGCAGGACCGCGGCTCCGACGACGGGCTGAGCAAGGAGTGGGCGGCCCTCGACGTGCGCTGGCTCGGCAACAGCCAGTACGGCCTCGAGCCGGACCCGATGCACCCGTCGAAGACCCAGCTGTGGATCCGCATCGACGGGCGGCTCTCCGACGACCCGCTCGAGCACCTCGCGACCTTCACCTACGCCAGCGACGTGTCGCTGCTGGGCGCGGCGCTGGCGGCCCACGAGGCCGACCCGACCAAGGTGCAGATGGCGTCCCTCGACCACACGATCTGGTTCCACCGACCGTTCCGGGCCGACGAGTGGTGGCTCTACGACCAGTGGTCGCCGTCGGCGGGCGGCGCCCGCGGGCTCTCCCTCGGCCGGGTGTTCACGCAGGACGGGACCCTGGTCGCGACCACTGCCCAGGAGGGCCTGATCCGCCCCCGCACCCGGTGACCGGACAGCTCGAGGCCGGCCGCGCTGCCGTCAAGCGGGGAGACCTCGACGAAGCCAGGCTGCTGCTCGGCCCGTTGGTCGCGGAGTCGCCCGCCGGTCCCGCCTCGATCGTCCTGGCCCGGCTGGAGCTCGACGCGGAGCGGCCGGAGGTCGCCGTACCGATCCTCGACGGCTTCCTCGCGGTCCGCTCCGACCACGGCCTCGCGTCCCTGATGCGGGCCCGCGCCCACCTGGCGACCGGCGACCTCGCCGGCGCGCGCGACGACGCCACGAGGGCCGGCGAGCTCCTGGAGGACCGCAGCTCTGCGGAGCGGGTGCTGGCGAAGGTCGAGGCCGCCGAGGACGCACGCCGGGTGGCGGCGCTGGTGGAGCGGGCGGCGCCGCTCATCGGCGTCATCGACGCCGGCCACGTCGAGGCCCGCTCGACGGGACCCAGCCAGGAGATGCGCGACGCGGCCCGCGAGCTCGCCGGTCTGCCGCTCGAGGGCGACTGGACCACGGACCCGAACCTCAGCAAGATCGCCTTCTTCGTGCACGCCGCCGACCCCGAGGAGGCACTGCGCAGCTACGACGCCCACCTGGTCGAGGTGTCCGCGGAGTTCGGCTACATCACCTGGCCGCGACGCATCCAGGAGCACGTGCGCGGCCGGCGGGTCATCGACGTCGGATGCGGGTTCGGAGGCTTCGGGGTGGGCTTCCTCGTCGCGGGCGCGTCGTCGTACGTCGGACTCGATCCCGCGATGAACATGGACTCCTCGGCTGCGCGGAACAAGCGCCTCCGGCAGCGGGCCGACATGGGCATCACCCCTCGGCAGATCGCCGACGACCTGCCGGCGATCCACCTCGTGCGCGGCAAGTCCGAGGACCTGGCCTTCGACGAGCAGTTCGACACGATCTCCCTGCACAACGTGACCGAGCACCTCGCCGAGCCGGACCTGGTCTTCGCCGGGCTGGTCCCGCTCTGCCACGCGGACACCGCCGTGGTCTTCCACCACCACAACTACTACTGCTGGAACGGTCACCACGACCCGCCGGTCCAGCCTGCCCAGCTCGACCTGTCGTCGCCGGCCCACACGGCGGTCTACGACTGGCGGCACATCGACCTGCTGCCGGACCTGCCGCCCGGCCACCGCTACCTCACCGGGCTGAACCGGATCCGGCTCGACGAGCTCCGCGCCATCACCGAGCGGTACTTCGACATCGAGCGCTGGGACGAGATCCCGTCGTCGGCAGCGACGCTCGACCGATTCACGCCCGAGATCCTCGACCGGGTGCGACGCACGATCCCGGACCTGACCGAGCGCGACCTGGTGGTCCACGCCGTGCTGGCGGTGGCGCGGCCGAAGCGACCGCGGGAGGCGTGACGGTGCGGGTGAGCTAGAGCGGGGCCCTCAGCTCCTGCGCAACCAGCCGTCCGGCGCAGCCGAGATCAGCAGCTTGTCACTGACCGACCGGTCGACCGCGAAGTCCGGGTTGGCCTCGAGGAACTCCCACACCGCCGTCTTCGGACTGTTGCCCGGGGCCCACGGACGATCGGGGAACACGCTGTCGTCCATGTCCTCGACGATCGTGTCGAAGACCATGCAGTAGCTGCCGGAGGTCACCAGCGGGGCGTAGAGCGCGAGCTCCCGGGCGACGTGCTCGTGGGTGTGGTTCGAGTCGAGCACGACGAGCACCCGCTCGAAGCCGGCGGCGAAGTCGCGGACCCGGGCCGCCATCTCTTCGGTGACCGAGGACCCCTCGAGCATCTCGATGCGCGAGCGCATCGGATGGGCGTCGATCTCGGCGCGGTTGTGGGGGCGGATGTCGATGTCGACGCCCAGCACCTTCCGGGACGGCTGCGCCGGGTCGAGCACGGTGCCGGCAGCCGCCGCGTCGCTGTAGTCCAGCATGGCCAGCAGGGACGCGCTGAGCACGAGCGAGCCGCCGTGGGCGATCCCGGTCTCGATGATCAGGTCGGGCTTGACCTCCCAGACGATCTCCTGGAAGGCGACGATGTCGGCGGGGAACTGGATGAGGGGCCGACCCAGCCAGTCGAAGTTGTACATGTAGCGCTTGTCGAACGCACGGGTGACCCATTGCCGGGTGAGGCCCTGCCACTCGTCCTCGGCGCCGTACGTCGCGATGGACTCGCGTCGCTCGGATCGGAACTCAACAATCGGGTCGGTCATCGGGTGGTCCTCCATGTCGCGAGCATCTCAGGCAGTCGGTCGAGCAGGTGCGCCGGGTCGAGGTCGGTCTCGGCCCGGATCCGGGTGACGTCGACCCGCGGGAAGGTGCGGGTGGGGCCCTCGGGGTCGAAGGAGACGGCGCGGCCGGTCTCGCGGGTGATCACCGAGGCGATCTCGGCGTGGGTGACCGGGACGCCGCTGGCCAGGTTGTAGAGCCGGTGCCGCCCCGCCACGGCCACGTGCTCGATCATCCGGCACAGGTCGTCGATCGCCAGGTAGTCCTTGGACGACCCGGGCGCCTCGCCGATCGTGATGTCGCGTCCGGCCGCGACGTCGGCGAGCAGCATGCCGAGGAACGAGTCGCTGTGGGCGCCGGGGCCGTAGACGTTGGAGACCCGCGCGACCCGCGCCCGCTCGTCGTCGACGGTCGCGCAGATCGCCTCGCCGAGGAGCTTGCTGATGTCGTACAGACCGTCGGCGGTCGGCCGGACCTCCAACGGGGCGTCCTCCGAGGCGGTCCCGGACCCCAGCCCCCGGTAGACGCGGGTGCTCGAGAGGTAGAGCCACGAGTCGAAGTCGGCGCCGCGGAGCCGGTCCGTGAGCGCGGTGACGTGGGCGTCGACGGTCGCCAGCGGCCGGCTCCGGAAGTCGCCGGTCAGGCCGATGGCGTAGACGACGTGGCCGAGCCCGCCGGTCGGGATCTCGTCCCGCTCCGGCGCCCGCACGTCGTGACCGGCTGCGCGCAGGTGGCGGCACAGCGCGCCACCGATGAACCCGCTGGCGCCGTACACGGTGAACCTCACGTACGCGACCCCCGCAGCGTCATCGGGTTGCCGGCCGCGATGGCGTAGGCCGGCACGTCGCCCCGGACCAGGGTCATCGCCCCGATCACGGCGCCGCGTCCGATGCGCGCGCCGTCGAGGATGACTGCGCCGGCTCCGATCCAGACGTCGTCCTCGATGACGATGCCGCCCTTGCTGGCACGGAAGCCCTGCTGCTGGATGAGGGTGTCGGGGTCGGCGTACTCGTGGTTGGCGGGGGCCAGGACGCAGTTGGCGGCGATGGACACCGCGTTGCCGATGGTGATCCCGTTGCCGGAGTAGAAGACGCAGCCCGAGTTGACCACGCAGTCCTCGCCGATCACGACGTCGCCGGAGCCGCCGGCGGGCTTCACCTTCACGAAGCTGTCGATGACGGTGCGCGCCCCGATCACCAGTCGGGTGCCGCGCACGCTCGGCTCCAGGTCGGCCCGGTCGGACACGCGTGCGGTGGGATCGATCTGGATCATGACAACAGCTCCGGGTCGATCTCGGCGAGCAGGGGATAGGTGGCATCGCGGTCGGAGATGACGAGCGGTCGGCCCGGCCACGGGATGTCGAGAGCGGGATCGTCCCACCGGATGCCGCGACCGGCACCATCGACGAACCGGGAGCCCATGGCGTACAGGATGTCGGTCCCGGGTTCGGTCGTCAGGAACCCGTGGGCGCACCCGGGTGGGATGAAGAGGAGCCGGCCGCTGTCGGCGTCGAGCGTCACCGATGCCGACCGGCCGAAGGTGGGTGAGTCGCGGCGCAGGTCGACGATCGCGTCGAACAGCGCGCCGGCGACGCACTGCACCAGCTTGGCCTCCTCGTGCGGAGGTCGCTGGAAGTGGAGACCGCGCAGCGTCCCTTCCGCGACGTTGCGCGAGAGGTTGCCCTGGACCGGCACGAAGTCGATGCCGGCGCGGGCGAACTCGTCGGCACAGTAGGTACGTGCGAACACGCCGCGGTCGTCGCGCAGGAGGTCGAGGTGGATGACGAAGGCGCCGGGGATGTCGAGCGGCTCGAACTCCATCACCACACCTCCAGCGAGGGTACGGCGGTGACGAACCTGCCTCCCCACGCGCGCACGTCGCCGAGCTGCTCGGCCACCTCGTCGCGGAGGTTCCACGGCAGGATCAGCACGTAGTCGGGTCGCTCCTCGAGCAGGGTCTCGGGAGCGACGATCGGGATCCGCCCTCCAGGCGTCAGCCGACCCTGTTTGGCCGCGGAGCGGTCGGCGATCATCGGCAGCTCGCTCGCGGTCACGCCGGCGTAGTTCAACAGGGTGTTGCCCTTCGCTGCCGCGCCGTAGCCGAGCACGGTCCGGCCGGCAGCGCGGGCCTCGGCGAGGAAAGACATCAGGTCGTCGCGGACCTTCTCCACCTTGGCGGTGAAGTCGAGGTAGCCCGCCCGTGCGTCCAACGCGGCGGCGTGCTCGAGGGCGCGCACGTGCGCGACGCCCGGAGCCTCCGTGTGGCCGGCTGCGGCGAGGCAGGCGAAGACCCGGAGCGAGCCTCCGTGGGTCGAGAGCTCCTGGACGTCGAACACCCGGAGCCCGTGCCGCTGGAACACCCGCTCGACCGCGAGCAGCGAGAGGTACGTGAAGTGCTCGTGGTAGATCTGGTCGAACTGAACCCGCTCGAGGGTCCGCAGCAGGTGCGGGAACTCGACCGTGAACACGCCCTCCGGCTTGAGGATCTCGGCGACTCCGGCGACGAAGTCGTTGATGTCCGGGACATGGGCCATGACGTTCTTGGCGGCGAGGAGGTCGGCCGAGCGGCCGGCGGCGGCCAGCCTCGTCGCCGTACCGAAGCCGAAGAACGCGACCTCGGTCGGCACTCCCTTCCCGACCGCGACGGCCGCGGTGTTGGCCGACGGCTCGACGCCGAGCACCGGGATGCCGTCGGCCGCGAAGTACTGCAGGAGGTAGCCGTCGTTGGAGGCGATCTCGACGACCTGGTTGCTGGGGCCGAGCCCGAACCTCTCGGTCATCTCGGTCGCGTAGGTGCGGCAGTGCTCGAGCCAGCTCTCCGAGTAGCTCGAGAAGTAGGCGTAGTCGTCGTTGAAGATCGCGTCGGGCGGCACGACCGCGTCGACCTGGACCAACCAGCACTCCTCGCACACTCGCGCGTGCAGCGCGAACACGCGGTCGGGGGAGCCGGCGTCCTCGGGGCGCACGTTGGCGTTGGAGAGGGGCTGGTGACCGAGATCGACGAGGGTCAGCTCCAGGGCGGCGCCGCAGCCGAGGCAGCGAGGTGCGGCGCTCATGCCGCCGCCAGCTGCTGGTAGCGGGCGATCTGACCCAGCGTCAGCTCGCGCGGATCCGCGCCGCCCTCGAACGAGCGGTACCACTCGGCCGTCCACTGGAGCGCGGTCGCCGGATCCAGACGCGGTGTCCACCCGAGGGTGTCGATCGCCAGCGAGGGGTCGAGGGCGAGGGTCGCCATCTCGTGCGGGTGGTCCCCGTCGGCCTGTGCCCACGCGGAGGCGGCGCCGGCAGCGTCGGCGAACGTCTCGGCGACCTCCGCGACGGTGATCTCCGGCATGTCGGGCGACGGTCCGAAGTTCAGCGCGGTCGGGGACTCGCCGGGTCGTGCGGTCAGGGCCTCGACGTAGAGCAGGTAGCCGGCGATCGACTCGAGGACGTGCTGCCAGGGCCGGGTGGCACGGGGGTAGCGCAGCTCCGGGACCTCGCCGGCGCGGATCGCGCGCCAGATGTCGGGCACCAACCGGTCCTCGGACCAGTCCCCACCGCCGACGACGTTGCCGGCTCGCGCGGTGGCGAGGCCGATGCCCCGGGGCGCGAAGTACGTCGATCGGTAGCAGGCCGTGACCAGCTCGCAGCACGCCTTGGACGCCGAGTACGGGTCGTGCCCGCCGAGGCGGTCGTTCTCGACGAAACGGCGACCGGTTCCGGTGTTGGCGTAGACCTTGTCCGTCGTCACGACCAGCACCGCCGACAGCTCCTCCAGCTCGCGGGCAGCATCCAGGAGGTTGACGGTCCCCTGGACGTTGGTCGCGAAGGTGGCGGACGGCTCGCGGTAGGAGCGACGGACGAGGGGCTGGGCAGCGAGGTGGAGGATGACCTCCGGTCGGAACTCCTGGACGCACGCCCTGAGCGCCGCCTCGTCGGCGAGGTCGGCCAGGGTCGACTGCTCCTTGCCGCCGCCGAGCACCTCGAAGAGCGACGGCGTCTGGTCGGGAGCCAGCGCGTAGCCGGCGACGTCGGCGCCGAGGTCCTCCAACCAGAGCGCGGTCCAGCTCCCCTTGAACCCGGTGTGGCCCGTGAGCAGGACGCGGCGACCGGCCCAGAACGCAGGTGACGGCATCATCGCGATCTCAGTCCCACTGCTTCCAGGGCGCCTTGCCCGAGTCCCACAGCGCCTCCAGCTGGATCTTCTCACGCAGCGTGTCCATCGGCTGCCAGTAGCCGCGGTGCCGGTACGCCATCAGCTCGCCGTCCCTGGCCAGCTGTTGCATGGGCTCGAGCTCCCACACGGTGTCGTCGCCCTCGATCAGGTCGATGACCGACTTCTCCAGGATGAAGAACCCGCCGTTGATCCCCGTGCCGTCCCCGCTCGGCTTCTCCATGAACCCGGTCACCTGGTCGCCGGCGATGTCCAGTGCGCCGAACCGGCCCGGCGGCTCGACGGCCAGCACCGTGGCCTGCTTGCCGTGGTCGCGGTGGAACGCGATCTCGTCGGTGATGCTCACGTCGGTGAGCCCGTCCCCGTAGGTGAAGGCGAACGGCTCGTCGTCGGCCAGGAAGTCGCTGACCCGGCGGAGCCGTCCTCCGGTCATCGTCTCCTCGCCCGTGTCGACCAGGGTCACCGTCCAGGGCTCGGCGCGCTGCTCGTGGACGGCCATCTGGCCCGTCGTCATGTCGAACGTCACGTTGGACATGTGCAGGGCGTAGTTGGCGAAGTACTCCTTGATGACGTAGCCCTTGTAGCCGCAGCAGATGATGAAGTCGTTGATCCCGTGGTGGGAGTAGATCTTCAGGATGTGCCAGATGAGCGGGCGGCCGCCGATCATCACCATCGGCTTCGGCTTGGCGGAGGTCTCCTCCGAGATCCGTGTCCCCAGCCCTCCGGCCAGAATCACCGCTTTCAAGCTCGCACCCTTTCGGGACCGCCGCCTGACGCTGGTCGATGGCGCTGCGTCGTCGTGGACGGCCGGTCGGTCGGGGGAACCTTACTCGGTGCGAAGACGATTTCCAGGCAGCCCCGTCGCCACCTGACGGCCGTCGCCTTGACGCGACCGGGCGGGTCGGTCAGGATCCTCGGGATGTCGGGCGAGGGAGACGTGCTGGAGCCTGGTGGCGAGGTCCAGGAGGCACTGGCTCAGCTCGCTGCCAGGCTGCGACCGAACAACCGCCCTGGCCCGGTTCCGATCATCGGCCCGATCCGCACGCTGCTCGTGGCCGCCGGCTACCCGCCCGAGGCGTCCACGCTCTTCTCGAGCCTGCTCCAACCGGCCAAGCCGAGCGACCTGCGGGCGCAGCTCCGCCTGGTCCTCGACAACAACGGGCTGGACCGGCGGTTCGCCAACGACATCGCGGCGATGCTGACGCGCGACTCCGACGAGATCGACGTGGGCGAGCTGCTGCGGATCGCGTCGCGCTCGTCCACGGCCGAGGACTCGTGCGCCTCGGTGGCTGCCCCGAGCTGGTTGGCGGACCCGCGGTTCGCCGGTGCCTACGCCGAGGCGAAGGGGATCGCGGCGTGGGGCCGCGAGATCCGGTGGCGCGTCCAGACGCTGGTCAAGCTCGCCGCGGCGGCGTCCCACCTCGAGGGTGACTTCGTCGAGTGCGGTGTCGACACCGGCGGTACGGCGCGCGCGGTCATGGCCTACCTGGGGGACGACGCCTTCGCCGACCGCACCTTCTACCTCTTCGACACCTTCCGCGGGCTCGTGAGCGACCAGCTCGACGCGGACCATCAGGAGGGCGAGCACATCAGCGACGAGCGCTACCCGGACGTGTCGGAGGTGGTGCGCGCGAACTTCGCCGACAAGCCCTTCGCCCGGATCGTGCAGGGCACGGTGCCCGAGACGCTGGACCAGTTCGAGGGCAGCCGGGTGGCCTACCTCCACATCGACATGAACGTCGCCCACCCGGAGGTCGAGGCGCTCAGGTTCTTCTGGCCGATGCTCGTGCCCGGCGCTCCCGTGGTGTTCGACGACTACGGGTTCCCGCCGCACCACCTGCAGCGCACCGCGCTCGACGAGGTCGCGCGCGAGCTCGGGGTGGAGATCATGATGCTGCCCACCTGCCAGGGCCTGCTGATCCGTCCCCCCGACGGGGGTGCCTGACCGATGCACGTCCTCGGTGTCGGCCAGTCCAACATCGCGAACCACTGCGGGTCTGTCGGCAGCTCGGACTTCGGCGAGGTCGTCTTCGGCGGCGAGATCCACCCGATGAGCGACCCGATCCCCGGTGGCACCGGAGATCTCGGCAGTGTCTGGCCGCGGGTCGCCGACGAGCTCGTCCGGCGCGGCCGGCCCGACTCCTTCCGGCTGACCCTCGCCGCCAGCGGCGGCACCTCGGTGGGAGAGTGGGCTCCGGGCGGCACGTTGTACGACGCCCTCGCCACCCGGCTCGCGGCCGGCGACGGCCGGGGCATCACCCACGTGGTGTTCCAGCAGGGCGAGAAGGACACGTTGCTCGGCACGTCGGAATCCGACTACACAAGGGACTTCATGAGGTTGCACGACGGGCTCGCCGGTCTGGTCGGCGACGCGCGCTGGATCATCTGCCGCTCGTCGTACCGCTTCGGTGTGACCTCACCGGACGTCATCACGGCCCAGTCGCGGCTTGCGGCCACCCTTCCCGGGGCGGTCGCTGGCCCCTGCCTGGACGAGCTGGGGTCGGACCTGCGCCGCGACGACACCCACTTCAACGACCGGGGTCTCGCCCGCTTCGCCGAGCTGCTCGTCGACGCGCTGGTCACGTCGGGCGAAGTCGATGAAGGGAGGGCGTCGTGAACGACGTCCCGAACTCGCGCGCGGTCCTGGTCGCCTGCATGCCCAAGAGCGGCTCGACCTACGTCACCGAGCTGCTCGCACAGATCCCGGGCTTCCGGCGCGAGCACATCGTCCCGTCGTACTTCCGTCGGGAGCAGGAGCTGAGCGACAGCCTGATCCGGCGGGCGTTCGACAACACGAACACGTTGCGTCAGGCGATCAGCAGGGGCACGGTGACCGCGGAGCACCGTCCTCGCGGCTGGGTCGCCCAGAACCACGTCAAGCACAACGCCGAGACCCAGACCCTCATCGACCGCTACGGCATCGTCCCGGTCTTCCTCGTGCGCAACATCTTCGACGTCGTGGTGAGCCTCCGCGACCACGTCGCGAACACCTCGCCGAACACTCCGGTCGCCTACATCGACGAGGAGATGGGGGCGTGGGAGCCGGAGCGGATGCACGAGTTCCTCGTCGAGATGGCGGTGCCGTGGTACATCCACTTCTACGTCAGCTGGTACCGCGCCGAGAACAAGATCATGGTGCGCTACGAGGACCTGATCGCCGACCCGTCCCGTGAGCTGCGGCGGATCCTGAAGTTCGGGGGCCTCGGCTGGAACCCGGACATCCTCGCCGCCGCGGTGGCCGGGGTCGCCGGCGACCGGACGCGCAAGAACGTCGGGGTCGCGGGCCGCGGGTCGGTCCTGTCGGACGAGCTCAAGGCTCGCATCCACCAGTACTGCGGCTACTACCCCAGCGTGGACTTCAGCCCCATCGGCATCGAGGGCGGCCGCGGGTGAAGGTCATCATCCCCACCCGCAACCGACCGACGTCGCTGCGGGGAGTCCTCGACTACTACGAGCGGTTCTACCCACGGGTCGACCTGCTGATCGCCGACGGCTCGGCACCTGAGTTCCAGGAGCGCAACCAGCAGGTCGCGGAGCAGAGCTCGCTGCAGGTCGACTACCGCAGCTTCGATGCGTCCATCTCGCTGTTCGACCGCCTGCTCGAGGTGCTCCACGCGATCGACACCGAGTACGTCGTCATGGCTGCCGACGACGACTACCCGATCCTCGAGACCATGGAGCGGGCCCAGAAGCGCCTCCAGGAGAAGCCGGACGCCATCTGCGCCGGGGGCCACCTGGTGCACCTGGGGATCACGAGCGCCGACGGCGGCATCGCCCGGCTCGACCCGGTCCGGCACATCATGGCCGACGACGCCGGACGTCGGATGCGGATGTTCGGCGCCCTTCCGTTCACCACGACCTACGGCGTCGCGCGGCGCGAGCTCCTGATCCATCGCTACGAGTTCCTCAGCGGCTGGAGCATGCCGGGCTTCTTCGATCTCGCCGTGGGCCTGATGGACCTGTCCCGGGGCAAGTTCGTGGCGATCCCGGACCTCGGGTTCATCTGCACCCGCAACTTCGTCCACAGCTACTACCGCGCGGAGGAGCCGCTGGTCTACCTCCGCCGGGCCGCCGCGGTCCTCGAGCTACACGACCTGCTCCTCGAGCGCCTGTCCCACACCGACGACTACGACCCCGACCGTGCCGCCGACGTCGTGCGCTCGGTCATCGCGCGCCGGGTCGCGGCACTGGCAGGAGCTCCGCCGTACCGGATCGTGGGGTTCACCGAGCGACCCCCCTTCAAGACGCCGATCGTCGAGGGCGCCCGGCAGCTGTTCGCCGACCTGTTCCACGCCGACACCGAGGTCCGCACCAAGTACGGCGAGCGCCTGGCGTTCATCGCCGAACGACTCGGGGAGACCCTCGAGTCCTCCGACAACGCTGGGGAGGCTGGCACCTATGAATCCTGGTGACGTCCCGACCGAAGCGGTGGCCTCCGCAGAGTCCCCGCAGAACCTGCTGGAGGCGATCGGCTTCCGCCTCCACGTGTCGTTCCCCGACCTCCTCGCGATCGACCCGGAGGAGCGCGCCGAGGGCTGACCTCAGCGGACTCGGCCGATCGCGGGTCGGGCAGGTGGCTCCGGTGCTAGGTTCGGCCGGTTGCTGCTGTTCCTCATGGGGAGGGAACCTTCGATGGTTCTTCGTCGTTTGATCGTGCCTGTCGCGATCGTGGTCGGTCTGCTCACGGTCCCGACGTCCGCGCAGGCCGCGGACCCGATCCCGGTGACGGTCAGGGTGACCGGCGCCCAGACCTACGGCGGCCTGCCCGCCTTCGCCGGGTCGACCGGCGTGGCCGGGCTGACCGTCACCGGTGTGACCTGCACCGGGTTGACGAGCGGCGTGGCCATCTCGCCCACGCTGAAGGCGCTGGGCTCCTACGCGATCGCCGGCGCGACCTGCAGCGGGGGCACGCTGTCCAACCCGGGCTACACGATCGCCGGCTACACCGGTGGCGCCTACGCCGTCTACCGAGCGCCGCTGAAGGTGACGGCACAGAACCGGACGAAGGTCTTCGGTGCGCCCAACCCGGCCCTCGGATACGCGATCACCGGCTACGTCAACGGCCAGGACTCCTCGGTCGTGGCCGGCGAACCGGCCCTGTCGACCACGGCGACCGCGTCGTCCGACGCCGGGACGTACCCGATCACCGTCACTGCCGGGACGCTCGCCGTGCCGAGCAACAACTACTACCTCACCTACGCCGCCGGCACGTTGACCGTGTCACCGAAGCCGGTGGCCGTGACGGTGGGCGGCGTGCAGAACTACGGGGGCCAGCCCGTCTTCTCCGCCAAGACCTCGGTGGCCGGGGTGACCGTCTCCGAGGTGGTCTGCACCGGCGCGCTGACCGGCCAGACGATCGCGCCGACGCTGCCCGCCGGCAGCTACGCCGTCGACCCGGCGACGTGCAGCGGTGGCGTGCTGTCGAGCACGAACTACGCGATCGGGTCCTACAAGTCGGCGTCGTTCCTCGTCTTCAAGGCCCCGTTGACCGTGACCGCCACCGACGCCAGTCGGGTCTACGGCTTCGCCAACCCGACGCTGGACTACACGCTGACGGGGTTCCAGAACGATGAGGACGCGTCGGACATCGGCGGTACGCCGACGCTGTCGACGCCGGCGGTGGTCAAGAGCGACGCGGGGACCTATCCCATCGAGATCGCGGTCGGATCTCTGAGCTCGCCGAACTACCGCTTCGTGTTGCTGCCCGGAACGCTGACCGTCACCAAGAGGCAGCTGACCGTCCGGGCCGATCCGGCGACCCGGGCCTACGGCGCCGAGCCGCCCGCCTACACCGCGTCCTACACCGGCTTCCGCAACGGCGACACCGCGGCCGTCCTGGCCGGCGGGCCGGCTTTCAGCACTCCGGCGACGGCGACGTCCGATCCCGGCACCTACCCGCTGGACGTCGGGCAGGGCACGCTGGACTCGCCGAACTACTCGTTCGGCGGGTTCGTCAGCAGCACGCTCACGATCACGCCCGGTGTCGCCGACATCGCGACCACGAAGCTGGCGGGCGGCGTGCTGTCGGCGACGGTCACCTTCGGCACCAGCCGCACGCCCGTCGTCGGCTCGACGATCACCTTCACGATCGGCAACGGCGACAAGCCGGCGTGCACCGCGGTCACGGACGCGACCGGTCGGGCAGCGTGCAGCGTCTCCGGCTCGACCAAGCTCGCGATCCAGCTGAACGGCTACACCGCGAACTTCCCCGGCACCGCCGCACTGCTGCCCGGGAAGATGCACCAGGGCATCCTCTAGCGGCGGTTCAGAGCGCCGTCGTACGTCCCAGCAGGTGCGGGGCACCCGACTTCGGGTTCACCAGCGCGAAGTCCCAGCCAGCGGCGTTGGGCTCGGTGCCGAACTGCGCCTTGCCCGGGAGGAAGATCGGCTTCTTGAAGCCGACCTCCACGCGGACCGCGTTGGGCAGCCGGTTCTCGAGAGCCGCGATGCAGCGCGCCTTGCTCCACATGCCGTGCGCGATGTGTCGCGGGAACCCGAGCGCCTTGGCCGTCAGCGGGTAGAGGTGGATCGGGTTGCGGTCGCCCGAGACGGCGCCGTACGTGCGGCCGAGGCTCTCCGGCAGGCTCCAGACCGGGCCCTTGGCCTCGATCGCGGTGAACGAGGTGCCCGGGTCGCCGTTCTCCTTGTCGCCCTTGCCGACCCGCAGGTACGTCGAGACCGACTCCCAGACCACCTCGTCACCCACGGTGCCGGTGACGTTCATGTCCCACGCGCGGCCCTTGGTGCTGTTGCGCAGGTTGTCGGCCGTGAGGGACAGGCTGACGGTCTCGCCGATCGCGACCGGACGGTGCTGGGTGATGGAGTTCTCCAGGTGCACCGAGCCGATCGCCGGGAACGGGAACGCCGCGTCGGTCATCAGCGCCATGTGCAGGGGGAACGCCAGCATGTGCAGGTAGGGGACCGGTGCGACGTCCTTGTTCGGGAAGCCGCAGACGGCCGCGTAGCGGTCGACCTCGGCCCGGGTGACCTGGACGTCCTCGCGGCGCAGCTCGAGGGCCGGCAGCTCGCGACCGGTCTTCTTCACGCCGGGCAGCAGGTTGACGCCGGGCACCACCGGGAGGGCCGCCTTGACCATGGTGCCCAGGCCGCCACCTCCCTCGACCACGCGCACGGTCGGTGCGTCGTCGGCGGCCACGTCAGGCACCCAGCATCATCTGGCCGCAGACCCGGACCACGTTGCCGTTGACCAGGCTCGAGGCCGGGTTGGCGTACCACGCGATGGTCTCGGCGACGTCGATCGGGAGACCGCCCTGGGACATCGCGTTGAGGCGCTGACCGACCTCACGGGTCGCGAACGGCACCGCGGCCGTCATCTGGGTGATGATGAAGCCGGGGGCGACGGCGTTGATCGTGATGTCCTTGAGCTCGTCGGCCAGCGAGTCGACGAGACCGATCACGCCGGCCTTGGAGGCGGCGTAGTTGGTCTGGCCCACGTTGCCGGCGATGCCGGCGATGCTCGCGACGCCGATGATCGAGCCGCCCTTGTTGACGACTCCCTGGTCGAGCAGCTCACGGGTGATCCGCTCCGGAGCGGTCAGGTTGACGCCGAGCACCTGTGCCCACCGGTCGCCCTTGTCACTGGGCGCCATGTTCGCGAGCTTGCGGTCGCGGGTGATGCCGGCGTTGTGCACGACCACGTCGACGCCGCCGTGCTTCTCCTTCAGGTGGTAGGCGATCCGCTGGGGAGCGTCGTCACTGCTGATGTCGAGGGTCAGCCAGTCGCCGTCCAGCTCCTTCATCAGGGCCTGGAGCTCGCTGGCGGCCTGCGGGACGTCAAGGCCGACCACGGTCGCGCCGTCGCGGTGCAGGGTCCGGGCGATCGCCTCGCCGATGCCACGGCTGGCGCCGGTCACCAGGGCGACCCGGCCGGCCAGCGGCCGCAGCTGGTCGGCCACCTCGGTGACCTTGCCCTTGCCGTGGGCGCCGATCCGCACGACCTGCCCCGAGACGTAGGCCGACTTGGGGGAGAGGAGGAACCCGAGGGTGCTGGTGACACCGGCCTCCGCGCCCTCGGCGACGTAGACCAGCTGGACGGTGCCGCCCTTGCCGATCTCCTTGCCGAGGCTGCGGGTGAAGCCCTCGAGGGCACGCTGGGCGACGCGCTCGGAGCCCGAGGTGAGCTCGGGCGGGGTGCCGAGGACGACGACGCGGGCGCAGCTGTCGAGGCTCCGCAGCACGGGGGTGAAGAAGTCGCGCAGCGCGATCAGCTCGGCGGAGCTCTTGAGGCCGGTCGCGTCGAAGACGATGCCCTTGAACCGCTCGCCGTCGCCGGCGGACGTGGCGGACGCGATGCCGAGCAGGTCGAGCAGTCCGGTCAGCGACTCGGCGAGCCGGCCGGTGCCGCCCACCAGCACGGTCCCGTCGACCAGCGGATCGCCCGCGGTGTAGCGGTCGAGCTTGGTCGGGTTGGGGAGCCCGAGGTTCTTGACCAGCAACTTGCCGATCGGGGACGTGACGAAGCCCTGGTACTTGTCGCTCATGATGGTGCGTTGCCTCCGCAGCGTTGAATCTAGGTCCACGGGCCGGGCCCGCTCACGGTCTATGTAACTAGATGTGTAACTCTGAGTCCACATTTCGTGACTTGGCCCTCAAACGGTTCTCTCGACGGGCCTGAAGCCTGAGGATAGGAAACATGGCTGACTCTCCTAATGCATCGGTACGCCGCGCTGCGGTCATCGGCGGCAACCGCATCCCCTTCGCCCGCTCCAACGGGGCCTACTCCACCGCCTCCAACCAGGAGATGCTGACCGCCGCGCTCGACGGCCTGGTGACGCGCTTCGGGCTGGAGGGTGAACGCATCGGCGAGGTCGCCGGTGGCGCCGTGCTCAAGCACAGCCGCGACTTCAACCTGGTCCGCGAGTCGGTGCTGGGCACCAAGCTCGCCCCCGAGACCGCGGCGGTCGACCTCCAGCAGGCGTGCGGCACCGGCCTCCAGGCGATCAACTACGTCGCCAACAAGATCAAGCTCGGTCAGCTCGAGTCGGGCATCGGCGGCGGTGTCGACACCACCTCCGACGCCCCGATCGCGATCTCCGAGAAGCTGCGCAAGAAGCTCATCCAGCTCAACAACGCACGCTCGGCCAAGGACCGCCTCGCGATCCTGGCCACGATCCGCCCCGGCGACATCGGGCTGGCGATCCCCTCCAACGGCGAGCCGCGCACCCGGCTGTCGATGGGCGACCACCAGGCGCTCACCGCGCTGGAGTGGCAGATCACCCGTGAGGCGCAGGACGAGCTCGCGGTGACCTCGCACCACAACCTCGCCCGGTCCTACGAGGAGGGCTGGCAGGACGACCTGATCACGCCGTTCCGTGGCCTCGAGCGCGACAACAACCTGCGCGCCGACTCCTCGTTCGAGAAGCTCTCCACGCTCAAGCCGGTCTTCGGCAAGGGCGAAGCGGCCACCATGACCGCCGGCAACTCGACCCCGCTGACCGACGGCGCCTCCGCGGTGCTGCTGTCCTCGGAGGAGTGGGCCGAGGCGCACGGGCTGACCCCGCTGGCCTACTTCGTCGACTCCGAGGTCGCTGCTGTCGACTTCGTCAACGGTCACGAGGGCCTGCTGATGGCGCCGGCGTACGCCGTCCCGCGGATGCTCGCCCGCCACGGCCTCACCCTGCAGGACTTCGACTTCTACGAGATCCACGAGGCGTTCGCCTCGCAGGTCCTGGCGACCCTCGCCGCGTGGGAGAGCCCGGTGTTCTGCAAGGAGCGCCTCGGTCTCGACGCGCCGCTCGGCTCGATCGACCGCAGCAAGCTGAACGTCAAGGGCTCCTCGCTCGCCGCGGGCCACCCGTTCTCCGCGACCGGCGGCCGGATCGTCGCGAACACCGCGAAGCTGCTCGCCGAGAAGGGCTCGGGCCGGGCCCTGATCTCGGTCTGCGCCGCGGGCGGCCAGGGCGTCGTCGCGATCATGGAGCGCTGACACCAGCCACGACCGCACAGGCCGCCCCGGACGTCGTCCGGGGCGGCCTGTTCCGTTGGACGACGGCCGTTGGTCGAGGAGGTCGCGCAGCGACCGTCTGCCTGGTTGGTCGAGGAGGTCGCGCAGCGACGGTCTGCCTGGTTGGTTCGAGGAGGTCGTGCAGCGACCGTCCGCCTCGTTGGTCGAGGAGGTCGCGCAGCGACCGTCTGCCTGGTTGGTCGAGGAGGTCGCGCAGCGACCGTCTGCCTGGTTGGTCGAGGAGGTCGCGCAGCGACCGTCTGCCTGGTTGGTCGAGGAGGTCGCGCAGCGACCGTCACGAGACCTACGACGCCCGGGCTCCGCGGGTCACCAGCGCCAGCGCCGACGACACGACGTAGTCGCGCACCTGCGCCGCCGAGATCTGGCTCACGGTCGGGACGCCCGGGGCGGACTCGGTGACGAGGATGCCGAGCCGCGCGAGCTGGAGGGCGCCGAGCCCGCTGGCGTACATCGTGTTGGCCAGCAGCACCGGGTCGCCGTTGACGCTGAAGTCGCCGGAGTCGATCCCGTCGACCAGCACCTGCGACAGGATGGTCATGCACGACGTGATGCCCCGACCCAGCCGGAACAGCGCGCCCTCGGAGATCTCGTCGAGCAGCTCGTCGCCGGGACGCACCATCAGCGACTGGGCGCAGTCGACGAACGCCGGATGGGCGACGCCGTAGTCGACGAAGGCGCCGACCACCGAGGCCAGTCGCGTCGGAGCGTCCGTGCTCGCGTCGGCCGCGGTGCGCATCGCGTCGTGCAGCTCGTCGAGGTAGCCGACCAGGGTGAGCGCGAAGAGCTCCTCCTTGCCGGTGAAGTGCCGGTAGACGATCGCGCGGTTGATCCCCACGGCGCCGGCGATCTCCTCGATCTGGACGTCACGGACCCCGCGGGAGTCGAAGAGCTCCCGGGTCGCGGCGATGATCTGCTCCTTGCGGGCACGCCGCCGCGCGGCCGCAGCCCTGCGGCGTCCGTCGTTCTCGGGTGCCCGGGTCGCCATGGGGAAACTGTACGGGACGTGCAACTCCGAGTTGCAACATCTGTGACGCGTCCGACTCAGGAGTTTTCCGGAGCGGGCGATCCCGCCAGCTGCCGGATGGCCTGGATCGTGTCGGCGTCGCCGGGCCCCTTGTCGTCGCGGTAGCGCACGACGCGGGCGAAGCGCAGGGCCAGGCCGCCCGGGTAGCGCGAGGACCGCTGGAGCCCGTCGTACGCGATCTCGACCACCTGCTCGGGTCGGACCCGGACGGTCCAGTCGTCCGCATCGGTCCGCAGCGCCTGGAACCGCTCGGTCTGCCAGGCCAGCATCTCGTCGGTCATGCCCTTGAAGGTCTTGCCGAGCATGACGAAGTGCCCCGGGTGCTCCTCGTCGCGGGCCCCGAGGTGGATGTTGGAGAGCAGCCCGCGACGCCGGCCCGAGCCCCACTCGACGGCGAGCACCACCAGGTCGAGGGTGTGCACCGGCTTGACCTTGACCCAGGCCGAGCCGCGCCGGCCGGCGGCGTACGGCGCGGCTGCCGCCTTGACGACGACGCCCTCGTGGCCGTCGGCGAGCACCCGCTCGGCGAACGCGCGAGCCGCCTCCGGGTCCGAGCCGCGCCAGCGCGGCACCCGGTGCGGCTCGGGCACCAGCGACTCCAACGCCGCCCAGCGCTCGGCCGCGGGCCGGTCGAGCAGGTCGTGCCCGTCGAGGTGCAGCACGTCGAAGAAGTACGGCGTCACCGCGGTGCTGCGGTCGAGAGCCGACGCCGTGCGGGCCGCCGTCTCCTGGAACGGCCGCGGGCGCCCGGCGGGATCGAGCGCGATCGCCTCCCCGTCGAGCACCAGGTCGGCGCCGGGCAGCTCCCGCACCACGGCGACGACCTCGGGCAGCCGATCGGTGATGTCGTCGAGGCTCCGGGTCGCGACGAGGACGTCGTCACCGCGCCGGTGCACCTGGATCCGGATGCCGTCGAGCTTCGCGTCGACCGCGAGCTCGGAGACGTCGCTCCCGATCTTCGCGATGGCGGCGTCGAGGTCGGGAGCGGAGGAGGCCAGCATCGGCTGGATCGCGCGACCGACGGACAGGCCGATGGCCTCGAGCGCGTCGGGGCCGGCAAACGCGGCGTCGACGACGTGGATGGCGCCGCCGGCCAGCATCGCTGCTCGTCGTACGGCGGCAACCGGCACTCCGGCTGCTGCCGCCACCCCCTCTGTCATGACCGCCTCCAGCGCGCCCTGCCGCACCTCGCCGAGGGCCGCCGACCGGAGCCACTGCTGCTCGGCGGCGGTCGCCCTGCCGAAGAGCTGCTCCACCGCGGCCGCGCGGGCGGCGACGGACCCAGGTCCTCCCAGTCCGCCGAGGTGCTCGAACGCCGCGTCGACCTCGGCGACCTCGAGCGACGGCAGGTCGGCGGGATCCGGCAGGCTCCGCAAGCCGCGCCAGCCCAACCCGGTGCGGCGCTGCCGGAGCCGGCCGCTGAGGTAGCAGGCCACAAGCTCGCGCTGGTCGGGCGGGGTGTCGGCCAGCAGTCCGGCGATCGCCCGCGCCTTGTCGTTGCGCGACCGGGTCGCGCCGATCCGGGCGGAGGCGTCGACGACCTGGTACAGCAACACCCGACCGACGCTAGCCCTGGCCGCCGACAGGCTCAGGCGACCGGGTCGGTCGCCAGGTCAGTCGCCGGGTCAGTCGCCGGGTCAGTCGCCAGGTCAGTCGCCAGGTCAGTCGTGCGTGGCCTCGAGGACGGCTGCGGTGACGGCACCGCGGATGACCATCTCGTAGACCGAGTCGAGGTCGTCCTCGACGTCACCGAAGTAGCCGGCGACCTCGAGCGACACGAAGCCGTGGAGGGCGGCGAACACCGCCATCCCGGTCGCGAGCAGGCGCTCCTCCGGGAGCCCGGCCGAGCGCACCATGACCGCCAGCGCCTCGATCGTGTCGGAGGCCGCGCCGAAGAAGGCCTCGCGGTCGATCGGCGGCCGGGTGATGGCGGCGTAGCGCTCCGGCTTGGACTGCGCGAAGGAGCGCAGCTCGTGGCTGAGCACCCGGAGCCCGTCGGCACCGGCGTGGCCCATGGCGGCGCGGCGCACGTGGTCGCCCAGCAACCGCATCGCGCGCACCTGGACCGAGGCCCGCAGGTCCTCGAGGTTGGCGACGTGGTTGTAGAGCGACGACACCCGGGTGTCGAGCTCGGCGGCCAGCATGGTCATCGTCAGCGCGTCGTACCCCTCGCGGTCGACGAGCGACTCGGCGGCCTGCAGCACCGCCTCCTGGTCGAGGCGGGGACGGCGCGTCTCCGGAGTGGCGGTCACGCCTGCCTCCTCCCGTATGTCTCTCGTGCCACGGTGAATGGCTTTCGTGTCGGAGACACAGCCTAGTGTGATCGCTCGTGGAACAGCCGGATGCGACCGGGGTGTGGCGCCCGGACTGGCCGTGCCCCGTGCGTCACCTGCTCGCGCAGCACCGCCGCGGGCCGGGGGATCCGACCTTGCGGCTAGCCGCGCCGGGGGAGCCCGGCCCGCACTGGCGCGCCAGCCGCACGCCGGAGGGTCCGGTCACGCTGGCGATCGACCCGCTCGACGCCGCCGGCGACGTGCACGCACGTGCGTGGGGTCCGGGGGCGCGGTGGGCGCTCGCCCAGCTGCCCGACCTGCTCGGCGGCGGCGACGACTGGACGGGTTTCGAAGCGCGCCACCCCGTGGTCGCCGAGGCGTGGCGGCGTCACCCGCACGTCCGGCTCGGTCGCAGCGGCCGCTCGCTCGAGGCCCTGGTGCCGACGATCATCGAGCAGAAGGTGACCGGTCAGGAGGCGTTCGCCGGCTTCCGCGCACTGGTCCTGAAGTACGGCGAACCCGCGCCCGGTCCCGGGGCGAGGGCCGGTCTCCACCTCCAGCCCACCGCGGCCACCTTGGTGAGCATCCCGTCCTGGGCCTGGCTCGGGCTGCACATCGACCCTGCCCGGTCCCGCGCGGTCGTCACCGCGGCCCGGCACGCTGACGCGCTGGAGCGGGTCGCGGCCCGGACAGCCGGCGCGGCCGCGGACCTCGATCGCGCGATCCGGAGCCTGCCCGGTCTCGGTGTGTGGACGAGCGCCGAGGTGCGGCAGCGGACGCTCGGAGACCCGGACGCGGTCTCGTTCGGCGACTTCCACGTAGCGAAGGACGTGGGTTGGGCGTTGACCGGCGGAGAGATCGATGACCGTGAGCTCGCGGAGCTGCTCGAACCCTGGCGACCGCACAGGGGACGGGTGCCGCTGCTCCTGGGAGCCGCCGGCCTCCGGCGTCCCCGACGTGGTCATCGCGCGTCTCGTCGTGGACACCTACCTCACGTGTGACCTTTTCTCGTGATATCTGTTACATCGAGCAACAGGCAAACTGCGCCTGGAAGCACCGAACCGAGCGACAGGGGTGGCGCGTGGGACTCGTGAGGCTCGGCCGGTGCCCCGGCTGGTTCGACGTCCAGGAGGGGCCGCGATGACGGCAGCGCTCCTCGGCGGTCGCTCGATGGTCGACAACGTGGTCGACCGGATGAAGGCGGGAGTCGTGACCACCGGCCAGCTGGTGGTGCTCTCGGTCGAGTCGGCCCGCTACATCGCGACCGACATCGTCTCCCGCAGGTTCTCCTGGACGGAGTTCCTGCTCCAGGCCTGGTTCATGACCCGGGTGTCGCTGCTGCCGACGATCCTGGTCTCGATCCCGTTCGGCGTCATCACGTCGGTCCAGATCGGTGCCGCTGCCAACCAGATCGGCGCCCAGTCGTTCATCGGCGCGATCAACGGCATCGGGGTGCTGCGCCAGGGCGCGCCGCTCGTGACGTCGCTGATGATCGCCGGCGCCGTCGGCTCCGCGATCTGCTCCGACCTCGGTGCCCGCACCGTGCGTGAGGAGCTGGACGCCCTCAAGGTGATGGGCATCTCGCCGACGCAGCGGCTGGTGGCACCCCGGGTCCTGGCCGCGCTCCTCGTCGCCCTGCTGCTGACCATCGTGTGCGCGATGACGGCGATGGTGACGGCCTTCGCCATGGTCGTCGGCACCGGCCAGATCTCGGCCGGCACCTACATCGAGTCGTTCGTCGGGCTGAGTCAGCCGACCGACCTGTTCCTCGCCGAGTTCAAGGCCCTGATCTTCGGCTTCATCGCCACCATCGTCGCCGCCCACAAGGGCATGAGCGCCAAGGGGGGACCGAAGGGCGTGGCCGACGCCGTCAACCAGGCCGTCGTCCTCAGCGTGATCCTGCTCGCCGTCGTCAACGTCGGCATCACCCAGGCCTACGTGATGCTCGTGCCGCAGGGGGTGGCGTGACCTTGGCCAGCATCCAGCCCAGGGCCCGGGGGGTCGGGGACCGCCTCTCCGACAGCATGGTCGGCGCCGTCGACGCGCTGATGAGCGCGCTCGCCACCATCGGCTCCTTCGCGACCTTCTCGTGGGAGGTCCTCAAGTACATCCCCTCGACGATGGTGCTCTACCCGCGCGAGATGTTCCGCCAGCTCAAGGACATCGCCTGGGGCAGCGGAGCGGTGCTCGTCGGTGGCGGCACGATCGGCGTGATGGTCCTGCTGTCGGTCGCGGCCGGCACCTCGATCGGGATCGAGGGGTTCAACGGCCTCGAGATCGTCGGCCTGGCGCCCCTCACCGGCTTCATCTCGGCGAGCGCCAACACCCGCGAGCTCGCGCCGCTCATCGCCGCGCTCGCGCTCGGAGCCCAGGTCGGCTGTCGGTTCACGGCGCAGATCGGGTCGATGAAGATCCACGAGGAGATCGACGCGCTCGAGGTGATGGCGGTCAACCCGATGCGCTACGTCGTCACGACGCGGGTGATCGCCTGCATGCTCGCGATCCTGCCGCTCTACCTGATCGGCCTGATCGGGAGCTACGCCGCGTCGCAGGTCGCGGTCGTCATGCTCTTCGACCAGTCGCCTGGTCAGTACGACCACTACTTCTCGGCGTTCATCCAGGGCCGCGACGTCTTCTTCTCGGTGGTCAAGATCCTGATCTTCGCGCTCACGATCGCGCTCATCCACTGCTGGTACGGCATGCGGGTCGGAGGCGGCCCGCAGGCCGTCGGTGAAGCCACCGGCACGGCCATCCGCGCCAGCATCGTGTCCATCGTCGTGCTCGACATGGTCCTCACCCTGGTGTTCTGGGGCGGCGACCCGGGCTTCCGGATCTCGGGGTGAGGTGACCGATGGCCAGAGAGCTCCCACGTCCCACCCTCGCCCGGCGCGGTCTGATCGTGCTGGTCGGGCTGGCGGTGATCGGTGTCCTGATCTCGCTGCGCAGCAACGGCACGTTCGGCGACAAGCCGCACGTGACGACCGTCGTCGCCGACGCCGGGGGAGCCCTGCGCAAGGGCTCGGACGTCAAGATGGACGGCGTCCTCGTCGGCAAGGTCAGCTCGGTCGAGCGCGACGAGTCCGGACAGGTCGCCATCGACATGGAGATGTCGGAGGAGGACCTCGAGTTCGTGCCGTCGAACGTGGTGGCGAGGGTGCTGCCGGCGACGGTCTTCGGTACGACGTTCGTCGACCTCGTGGTGCACGGGTCGCCCGCCGACGAGTCGCTCGAAGCCGGATCCGTGGTCGCGGCCGACACCACCCAGGAGACGCTGGAGTTCCAGCAGGCGCTCGACGACATCGACCGGCTGGTCAACGCGCTCGGACCGAAGGAGCTCGCGTCCGCGATCGGCTCGGCGTCCCAGGCGCTGCAGGGTCGCGGTGACCAGCTGGCGACGACGGTCGACACGCTCAACTCCTACCTGGGTCGACTGAACCCCCGGATGCCCCAGGTCCGTGCCGACCTGGAGGCGCTGGCCACGAGCATGGACGTCATCGACGAGGTGGCGCCGGAGCTGTTGGACGCGACGGAGGACGGCTTGGTGTTCCTGAACAGCCTGGTCCGCCAGGAGGCCGCACTGACCTCGCTGGTCACCGGCGCCACCCGGTTGGCGGACAGCGGTACGGCGTTCCTGTCCCGCAACGAGCAGCGCCTGGTGCGGTGGATCCGCGGCACCGGCGGCCTGGTCGACATCCTCTACGACAACCGGCGGGCCGGCATCACGGACGCGATCACCATCAACATCGCCCTCGGCGACCGGGTGCCCAGCGTCCTGCGCGAGGGCTTCATCCGCTCCGACGGCATCCTGAACACCGACCTCCCGCCCTACTACGGCTCCGGTGACCGACCGGCCTACGACGCCAGCTTCAGCTCGATGGTGGGGGGCGGACAGTGACCGGCATCAGGACCGTCGCGGCCAAGGTCGCGGCCTTCACGGTCGTGAGCATCCTGCTGCTGATGCTCCTCGTGAACACGATGAGCAACGGCGTGACCGGCGACAAGTCCGAGTTCAAGGCGGAGTTCGCGGACGTGAGCGGACTGCGGGTCGGCGACGACGTGAAGGCCGCCGGCGTCCGGGTCGGCCAGGTGACGGGGATCGAGACGACCGAGGACGGCGCGATGGTCGACTTCGTGCTCGTCGACGAGCAGAAGATCTACGACACGACCCAGGTCATCATGCGCTACCAGAACCTGCTCGGTCAGCGCTATCTCCAGCTCCGCGAGGAGGGTCCTCGCGGCGAGGAGCTGGAGGGCGGCGCCACCATCGAGAGGTACGTCACGGTCGACGGCAGGAGGGAGTGGCGCACGGACCCGGGGTTCGACCTCACCGAGCTGCTCAACGGCTTCCGGCCGCTCTTCGAGATCCTCCAGCCGGCTGACGTCAACCAGCTGGCCACCTCGATGATCAAGGTCCTCCAGGGCGAGGGCGGCACCATCGAGGGACTGATGCAGCAGACCGCCGAGCTCACCAACTTCGTGGCCGACCGCGACGACGTGCTCGGCGAGGTGATGACCAACCTGACGCCGGTCCTCCAGAACCTCGCCGGCAAGGGCGGCGAGCTGCGGGCCACCGTGATCGAGTTCAAGAACCTGATGAACGCGCTGGCGCGCGACCGCAAGTCCATCGGCGCCTCGATCGACGGCATCAGCCAGCTGGTCGGCGCGACCACCTCGCTGCTGCGCGAGGTCAAGGTGCCGATGACGCGGACCACGGACCGGCTCGCAGCCGTCGCGGAGATGTTCGCCGACTCCCGTGCGGGCCTCGAGGACTCGCTGGAGGCGTTCGGCGTCATCTTCGAGTCGCTCGGTCGCGCGGGGTCCTACGAGAACGCCCTGAACGTCTACGTCTGCTCGTTCGCCTTCGCGCTCGGGGAGACGGAGATCAACCCCGCCGGTGGGAACGGCCCCTGGTCGGAGGTGTGTCGATGAAGCCGATGAACGAACGGGACCCGTTCAAGATCGGGCTGGTGGCGATCGCGATCGTCGGTCTGATCGGTGCTGCCGTGGTCGCCTTGAGCGTCGCGAACTTCGGGACGAAGAGCTACACCGCGGTGCTGGAGCACACCGGCGGACTCCGCAGCGGCGAGGACGTCCAGGTGCACGGCGTGTCGAAGGGGAAGGTCACCGGCATCGAGCTCGAGGACGACCACGTCGTGGTGAGCTTCGTGCTCGACGGCGACGTCGATCTCGGCTCCCGCAGCGAGGCGACGGTCAAGGTGGCCACCCTCCTCGGCACCCACTACCTCGAGGTCGACCCGCTCGGAACCGGTGAGCTCGCCGGCGACCGGATCCCGCTGGAGCGCACTGCGGTGCCCTACAACCTCCAGGACGTGCTGGAGAGCGGCGCCGGGGCGCTCGACGAGCTGGATCCCGAGCTGCTCGCGCAGGCGCTCAGCGAGATGGCCGGAACCCTCGGCGCGACGCAGGACGAGATCCGGCCGGCGCTCGAAGGTGTGGCCCGGCTCTCCGACGTGATCGCGACCCGGTCCGACCAGGCCGGCGAGCTCCTGGTCGCCGCCCGGAGCGTCACCGACCAGCTGGCCGAGAGCAGCGGGACGCCAAGCTCCAACGGGCGCTCGACGTGATGGCCCCGGCGGTCCGCTACGTCGCCAATGCCACCGGCAACGGCCCCTGGGCCGACCTGTTCGTCGACACGCCGGCGTTGCCCGCCGACGACTTCAGCTGCCGGCTGCGAGGTGACTGCTCATGACCGCGTCCTCGAACGGAAGGGTGACCGTGACGGTCGTCGACCGGGCGCAGCGGCCCGGGCGGTCCGGCTCGCGCCGACCGCTGCGGCTGGCCCTGCTCGCCGTCCTGCTCGTGCTCACCTCGGCCTGCGGAGCGGTGCCCGGCGTCACCGGCGGCGGGAAGATGGAGGTGACGGCGTACTTCGTGGACGCGGCCGGCCTCTTCGTCGGCAACGACGTCGGCATCCTCGGCGTCCCCGTCGGCGAGATCACCGCGATCGAGCCCGACGGCGACCAGGTCAAGGTCACGATGACGATCGACGGCGACCACGCCGTGCCGGCCGACGCCGGCGCCGTCGTGGTGGCCCGGTCGGTGGCGACGGACCGCTACGTCGAGCTCACGCCCGTCTACACCAAGGGCCCGAAGCTCGAGGACGGCGACGAGATCCAGGTCGATCGGACCCGCACGCCGGTCGACTTCGACCAGGTGCTGGCCTCCCTCAACGACTTCGCGACGGGGATCGCGGGCTCGAAGGACGCGACCAGGGCGATCCAGCGCTTCATCGCCGAGGGGACCGACGCGCTGAAGGGCAACGGCCCGCTGATCAACCAGACGGTCCACGCGCTGCAGGAGGGCGTCAACGGGATCCACTCCCAGCGCGACAACGTCGCCTCGACGCTCCGTTCGCTCGACGTGCTGCTCGCCGCGGTGTCGGCGAACGAAGCCACCGCTCGGGAGTTCATCCGCCAGGTCACGGAGGCGACGGACCTGCTCGCAGCGGAGCGCGAGAACTTCCGCACCGCGCTGCGCTCGCTCGACGACGCCGTGACGGTCGTCGCGGAGTTCGCCGTCGACAACCGCGAGCAGATCGTCGAGGCGGTCGGCGGCTCCACCCGGCTGATCCGCACGGTCCTGAAGAAGCAGCAGCACCTGACCGAGATCCTGCGGGTGATGCCGCTGGCGATGCAGAACCTCAGGGCTGCCAGCAGCGGCGACCGGATCAGGGTCGTCTTCGACCCGGTCGCGCTCGACCCGCTGGGTGGCGTGCTCGCCGACGTCTGCGACCAGCTGCCCGGCGACATCTGCGACCTGCTCGGCACGGACCCGCTGGGGGAGCACTGATGACCAGGCGAACGTTCAGGACCGCCGTCGGCACCGCGGCGGCAGCCGCCGTGCTGCTGGCGGCGTCGGGCTGCTCCACCACGATGCGCGACCTCCCGATCCCCGGCACCGGCGTGTCGGGCGACACGTTCGAGATCAAGGCCGAGTTCAAGGAGGCGCTCAACCTCACCGAGGGAGCGCCGGTCAAGGTCAACGGCGTCGACAGCGGCAAGGTCACCTCGGTCACCATCGACGACTACACCGCGATCGTGACGATGGACGTCCGCGAGGACGCGAAGCTGCACCACGGCGCGACGGCCCGGCTGCGCTACACCACCCCGTTGGGTGAGCTGTTCGTCGACGTGACCAACCCGCCCGAGGGCGACGAGCTCGGCGACGGAGCGACGCTCACGCTCAAGGACACCGCGACCGCACCGACGGTCGAGGACGCGCTGGCGCAGGCGTCGCTCCTCATCAACGGCGGTGGGCTCGACCAGCTGCAGACGATCACCGAGGAGCTCAACAAGGCCGTCGGCGGCAACGAGGAGGACATCCGTCTGCTGCTGACCCAGGCGGCGACGTTCCTCACCGAGGCCAACTCGACGACCGCGAGCATCGACGCCGTCCTGACCTCGCTCGACTCCCTGTCCGGGACGCTGAGCGACCGCGAGCGGGTGATCAACCGGGCGATGCGGGAGATCCGGCCGGCGGCCGCCGTCCTGCGTCGGGCGACCCCGGAGTTCACCGCGCTGCTGAAGGCGGTCGAGAGGTTCTCGGGCGCCGCCAACAACACGGTCAACGCCACCCGGGCGCAGCTGCTCGCGCTGCTCAGCGAGACCGAGCCCGTCCTGGCCGAGCTCGCGTCGAACCGCGGGCGGTTCAACCTGATGTTGGGCAGGCTCTCCGACGCGGCGGCCGCCCTCCGCAGCGTGATCCCCGGCGACTATGCGTCGATCTCGCTCGACCAGCACCTCGACGGGATGAAGACCGGCAACCTCGGCGCGCTCGGCGACCTGCTCGACATCCTCGACATCGTGGCGCCGGTCGGCGACGTGCTCGACGACCTCGGCCTCGGCGACCTGCTGGGCCGGCTGCCCACCACGGACTCCACCGCGCCCAGCGGTGCCACCACCGATCCCGGCGGCACCGGCCGCGGCGAAGGCCGGCCGAACCAGCTGTCGCTCGACGGCCTGCTCGACGGGCTGCTCGGGGGAGGGGCCTGACATGGCGAGCGTGCGCAACATCCTCTCCGACCGGCTCTACCTGAGCGCGGTCGGCATCGTTGTGGTCTTCCTGCTCGCGATCGCCTACCTGTTCGCTGCCGTGCTCGACCAGCCCCTGACGTCGCGCCCGCTGACCCTGGAGGTCGAGCTCGAGCAGACCGGTGGTCTGTTCGAGGGGTCCGCCGTCACCTACCGGGGCATCAAGGTCGGCAAGGTCACCGAGATCCGGCCCGCCGACGAGGGCGTCGTGGCGACCGTGCGGCTCAGCGCGGGCACCGACATCCCGAAGGACTCGCTGGCGAAGGTGCGCAGCCTCTCACCCGTCGGCGAGCAGTACCTCGACTTCCAGCCGAACAGCGCCGATGGCCCGTTCCTCGAGGACGGCGCCACCATCCCGGCCGAGTCGACCGACCTCCCCGAGAGCCTCAGCGAGACCGTCGTCGCCGTCAACGACGTGCTGCGCCAGATCGACGACAAGAAGCTGCGGATCGTGCTGCAGGAGCTCAGCACGGCGCTGGCCGGCACCGGCGACGACCTGGGTCGGATCCTCGACCAGGGCACCGACCTGCTGTCCACCCTCGACGAGGTGTGGCCGGAGACCAATCGCGTGATCACGAACTCCGGCACGGTGCTTCGCATCGTCAGCGACAACGCCGGCAACCTGCGCACCCTCGGCGCCCGGGCGAAGCAGTTCGCGGCGTTCCTCCGCAGCTACGAGCCCGAGTGGCAGCGTGTGCTGGATCGCGCTCCGGGCCAGATCGACGACCTGATGGCCGTCGTCAGGGACGCCGACGAGGTGCTGCCGGGCTTCCTGGACGCGGGTGTTAGCTTCACCGACGTGGTGATGTCCTACGAGCCGCACCTGCGTGCGCTCCTGCAGGAGTACTCGCGCGGCCTGGGGGCGCTGGTCGCCGCGCTGCGCGGCGGCGAGCTGCGGATCGAGGGCATCCTGGTCCGCACCGCGCGCTGCGACTACGGCACGAACCGGCACACGCCCTACGACCCCGAGCGCTACGGCTTCCAGGACGACGGCGCCTGCTCGGCGTCGTTCTCGCGGCTGCAGCGCGGCGCCGCACACGCACCGGGACCGGTCCGATGACCATGGCGAGGTTCACCGAGGGCCGCTCGCAGGAGCAGCTCTACCGGATCGTGATCCTGGTGCTGGTCGGCGCGCTGGTCGTGACCGGCTGCGTCGTCATCTGGCTGGTGTCGGAGAAGAACAAGGCCAACGACGAGGTCGCCGACCAGGGAGCCGAGATCGAGGCGTACGCCGCCGGCCCGGAGGCCCGCGACGCAGCCGAGGAGATGCTGCTCGAGATGACGTCGTACGACTATCGCGACATCGACGACGAGTTCGCCTGGCTCGACAACTTCGACGAGGAGCTGCGGGCGCGGTTCTCCCGACGGGTCGTCCCCAACCTCGAGAAGCTCATCCGCAAGGGCAAGCTGTCCGCCAGGGGCGAGGTCGTCCAGTCCGCCTACAACACGATCGACGCCGAGACGGCGACCGTCCTCGCGTTCGTGCGCCAGGAGCTGAGCGCCAAGGGACGCAAGCAGGCCGTCGAGGAGCAGTGGACGACGCTGACCATGGTGCGCGACGACGACGAGTGGTTGATCGACGACATCGACATCGTCACCGTCCCCCCGCCCTCGTGACGCGCGGGTCGCTGCGCCGCGGCGTCCGGGGCGCCCACTAGATTGGCTGCCGTGGGACGGCGGGACGGAGAGCGCGACGGCGTGAGGCTGCCTCGGTTGCTCCGCCGACTCCTGCTGACCGTCCTCGGTGTGCAGATCGGCCTGGCGGTCGTGATGTCGGTGGTCGACTCCTACCGCCGGCGCGGGAAGCGGCCGAAGCCGTTCCCGACCGGCCCCCCGGCGACCGTCCCGGTCGGCGAGGGCGAGGTGACGACGTACACCTACGGTCGCGACCTGTACGACGACATGCTCGCCGCGATCGAGGGCGCACAGCGCCAGATCCTCTTCGAGACCTACATCTGGAAGGGCGACGCGACGGGCGAGCGGTTCAAGCGGGCGCTGGCCGCTGCCGCCGACCGCGGCGTCGAGGTCTACTGCATCTACGACGGCTTCGCGAACCTCGTCGTGTCGCCGACCTTCAAGCGGTTCCCCTCCTCGCTCAAGGTGCTGCGCTACCCGGTCTACTCGGCGGGCTGGCGCTTCTTCGACCTGCGCCGCTACGGCCGGGACCACCGCAAGATCCTGGTCGTCGACGACCACACCGGCTTCATCGGCGGCTACAACATCGGGTCCGCCTACGAGACGGAGTGGCGCGACACCCACGTCCGGGTCACCGGGCCGGCCGTGTGGGACCTCAAGCGCGCGTTCGCGGACTTCTGGAACCTCAACCGGCGGCGGCGGCTCCGTGCCTCGGAGCGCCCGTTGCTCCTCGAGACGGCGTCGACGTGGGAGCCGCTCATCCGCATCCAGCGCAACATCCCGCGGCTGTGGGTCTTCCCGATCCGGGGGATGTACCTCGAGGCGATCAACCGGTCGAGCCAGAACGTGTGGCTCACCCAGGCCTACTTCATGCCCGACCAGGACTTCGTCGACGCGCTCAAGGCGGCGGCGCGCCGCGGGGTGGACGTCCGGCTGCTCATGCCGCTCAAGTCCAACCACATCGTCGCCGACTGGATCTCCCGCGGGTACTTCAGCCAGCTCCTCGACGCCGGCGTGCGGGTCCTGCGCTACCGCGACGCGATGGTGCACGCCAAGACGGCCACGGTCGACGGAACCTGGTGCACGGTCGGTACGGCGAACATCGACCGGCTCAGCCTGCAGGGCAACTACGAGATCAACCTCGAGGCGATCGACAAGGCGCTGGCCAAGCAGCTGGAGGAGATCTTCCTCGTCGACCAGTCGAACTGCCTGGAGCTCACCAGCGGGGAGTGGGAGGCGCGCGACCTCCACCGCAAGTTCACCGAGGCCTTCCTGAAGCCGTTGAGGACGCTGTTGTGAGACCGGTCAAGGACCTCTCCGGGAAGAACGTCTTCGTCACCGGCGCCGCCAGCGGCATCGGCAGGGCGGTGGCTCGCGCCGCGGCGGAGCAGGGGGCGATCCTCCACCTGACCGACATCCAGGAGGCGTCGCTCGCGGCGGTGGCCGCGGACCTCCGGGACGCGGGCGGGCAGGTGGCCGTGGCCGAGGCCGCCGACGTGTCCGACCGCGACGCCGTACGACGCCTGGCCGCGCTGGTCACCGCGACGTCCGGCCCGATGGACGTGGTGCTCAACGTGGCCGGCATCGCGACCTGGGGCACCGTGCGCGGGCTCGAGCACGACCAGTGGCGGCGCCTGGTCGAGGTCAACCTGATGGGGCCGATCCACGTCATCGAGGAGCTGGTCCCTCCGATGATCGACGGCGGCCGCGGTGGGCAGCTCGTCAACGTGTCGTCGGCCGCCGGCATCATCGGGATGCCGTGGCACGCCGCCTACAGCGCCAGCAAGTTCGGGCTGCGCGGCGTCTCCGAGGTCCTGCGCTTCGATCTCAGGCGCCACCGGATCGGGGTCTCGCTGGTCTGCCCGGGTGGCGTCGACACCGGGCTGGTCGAGACCATCCAGATCGCGGGCGTGGACGCGGAGAGCAAGGCGTTCCGCCGCGCGTCCGCCCACTTCCGGAAGCGCGCGGTCAGCCCCGAGCAGGCCGCCGAGGCGATCTGGAAGGGCGTGCGCCGCAACCGCTACTGGGTCTACACCTCCCTCGACATCCGGCTGGTGCACTGGCTGCAGCGCTACTTCCCGCCCGGCTACGCCCTGGCGATGCGCGGCCTCAGCCTCGGAGCGAACCGCACCCTCCCGGCTGTCGAGCGTGCCCGGCGATCGGACCTGGCATGAGTGGCGGCGAGCCGCGGATCAGGCCGGGCGGCTGGCGCGGCGTCGGCCCCCACATCGCGCTGCTGGCG